>CAMZDZ010000017.1 GCA_947305535.1 uncultured Fibrobacter sp. | reverse complement strand
GAGACGCACAACATCGTCCTCAGCACCACATTCAACAAAATAACCTCATCCGATTCCATCCAATGGAACGAGAGCTCGCTTCCGCCGTCAATCACCCTCACGGAAAGCACCTGGAACCTGATCAAGAATTCCCAGCCATCGAACCTCCCGCTCACAATCAGCGCCTACGTCAGTTCCTCTTTAAAAATCGAATCCGCAACCCTGTTCCTGCGTGAATCCAGTACGGAATTCAACCTGTTCAACAATTTCGCCATGCAGAACGTACACGACAGCCTCTGGGAATTCACCGTCCCGGCATACCTCGTCGTGGCACCGGGCCTGGACTTCTACATCACCGCCATGGATTCCATCGGACAAATCGGCAAGTCCCCGAAGATAACCACCCCGTCCAAGGAACCCTACACCATATTCATCGATAATGACATCCCCGCCGTAGAGGTGATCTCTGTGGCCTGCGAAGACACCGCATCCGACATCAAGACGTTCACCTTCAGCATCAAGGACAGCGACGGCATCGACGGAGCATCGCTATTCTTCAGAGATTCCAAGATGGTCCTCTTCGAAGAAATCGACCTCCTGCAATCCGCCGGGACGGACACCTGGACTACGGAATTCCCGGCCAACGTGCGCGACTTCTCCGGCATTGACTACTATATCCGCGTCAAAGACGCAAGGGGCGCGACCATCCGTTACCTGAGCAGCGGATTCTCCACCACGGAAGCGTGCGAAATCAAGGACATCATTCTGCCCGAGGATACCGCGACCGTACCGGACACGATTCCCGAGGATTCCGTACTCCCCCCGTCGCCGCGCGATTCGATTGTCTACTCGCTCATCGCCGACACCGCCGAGATATACGACAGGAACCTGGACGGACGAGCTGACTTCGTGCGAGTTCACTTCAAGGAAGAGAACGACGACAACATTTCAAGCATCGATTCCGTCTTCTGGAATTCCAACCGCGGTGAATGGCGCTACGTAGCGGCTAAGGACATCAAGAAGAACAGGACCGACGGAAGATGGGTCGAGGGTTACCTCAACAAGCCCTACAAGTACGGCCTTACCAAGGGCGACACGGCGCACAAGCCGTTCCTCGCGTTCTCCACCATCCTTTCCGAAGAACTCGAGAACGTCAAGCTCACCGACAAAGTCGGAGCCGTTCCCGTCAAAGCGACCAAGCGCCCCGGAAAGGTCGACATCAAGAACTACATGGACCCGGAAGCGGAAGTTCCACCGGACACGCTCATCGTCAGGATGTCCGAACCCATCAAGAACATGGGAAACGACGACGAGTGGAAGAAGCTTTTCCGTTACTCGAAAGCCTGCAAGGATTCCTCCACTCAACCATTGAAATTCAAGGAAACCCCGCAGATCGTGGATAACGGTCTCCAGTGGCAATTCATCCTTGCCGATTACTCTCTCCAGACCGGATTCTGCCTTTCCACCAACCCTGACGCGGCATACGAAGACATTGCCGGCAACACCCCCGGGCGCGGCGGAGTCGAAATCGACGGAAAGGACGGAGCGTTCTACCTCTACGAAGTCAAGCCGGTCCAGGCCGTGAGCGGCATCGGCAAGACCCAGAAGTGGATTCCCCCCAAGGGCACCAGCTGGGAAGAACTCCCGGACACGCTCTCCGCCATCCGAGTACGGAGCGTATCGCCCTACACGGCCGAAGTCTACATCTTTGACGGCATTGGCACCTACGTGACGCACTTCAAGCAGAAGTTCGGCTACGACGGCGAAATGAGCGAATCCGTCCGCCAGAATTCCAACGACCAGGCCAAACTCGGATTCCTCTACTGGGACAAGCGTTCAGAAAAGGGCCGAATGGTCGGCACGGGCATCTACATCTGGAAAATTCTGTTCACGTTCGAGGATGGCCACAAGGAAACGAGGAACGTCAAGACGGGCGTTTACCGCAGAGGCGACAAGAAAAAGAAGAAAAAATAGGGATTTTCCGTCATTTTTTAGGCAAAACACCGGACAAAAAAAGAAGTCCGGTGTTTTTTTTCATTTCTTTGTACAAAATAAGTATATATTCTTATAGGACTCAACAAGTTTTTCCATTTGTTTTTGAGAGGGGTGCGGGTGATTGTTTTTTTCATACTGTTTCTTTGTTCGCTGGTTCTTGCGACAAACGCCGATGCAGCAGTAACCTTCGAAGGGCGTAGCGACACACTCAATGTCGCCATTGGCGACACGCTTCCGATTTCAGCTCCAAAATACATGCACATGGGCGAGAACTTCGTCAAATGGGAGATTGTCTCGGGAACGGGAAAATTCATCGACGAAACCGCCGATTCGACCGGATTTATTCCATCGTCCAGCAACGTCGTCTTGAGAACAGTGACTCGTCCCATGTCTGCGCACACAGTCACCGAAGCGGGGATTACGCTCCAATTGCACGAAAATAGCGTGCTGGGGAAATATGGACGTTACGGCATTTTTGCACATATCAGCGTCACAGAACCGAACGACTACACCCTTAACATCACCTACAGAGGCTCACGCGGTTACTATGAATGCCTCACTAGCGAATTGACCTCCTGCGATCCCCCCACCACCACCATAAAATGTACCAGCGCAAAATGCGACATTCCGATGAAAACCGCCGGAGACAAATACGTTTATATCTGGTTCACGAATTTCTCTTCCAACAACATGAGGGATTCCATAACGCTCCAGCTTTCCAAGGCAAGCACCTTGTCAACTTCTGTTTCAGGAAGCGGGACGGCCACTATTGACTCGACTTCATCAAAGAAAGTCACTACATATCGCAAGATTTCCAATAACGACTCATTAACAATCACCGCCACGCCCGGTGCCGACCATAACTTTGACCGCTGGGAAGTCGCCTCCGGAACCTGTTCCATCCGGAATAGCAAAAAGGAGTCGACCGTTGTTTACGGAATAAAAACCGACTGCCAAGTCAGAGCCGTATTTACCGAAGGAAAAATCTACGATATCACAAGCACCCCTGTAAAATACTATTTCGAAGAACACCTTTATGCAAAGGTGGTTTCTACCGGCAGATCTGGAGTCCGATTTAAATTCACAGCACCCAGCGCTGGCAATTACGCCATTGTCGTGTCGAATGATTTATTGCAGGACACATTGACCTATATCCGTTCCACAACCAGCAATTACGCAACGGAAGCCACAACGCAGAAGTTCATAGGCACCTATTCCGAATCCATGTCGTTCACAGCAGGGCAAACCGTCTATATTACCATCCAAGCAAAATCTGCTGCCTGCCTCGATTTCTATATCAACTATGCAACCCAGACCTACCGACTCGCCCTGAGTAGCGGAGGCAACGGCACGGTCTCTCCGAGCGGAGGTTATTCAGCGGCTTACGCGGGTGCAAAAAACAACATCGGCGCCAATGGAGCAGAGGGCTACCGTTTTTCCAACTGGCAAATTATATCGGGTTCACCAGTAATCGAAAATGACAAAGCACCACACACATACGCAGTCATCAACGGCAATGCCGAAATAAAAGCCATATTCAAGCCAGGCACCATTCACACGCTGTCCTTGGCAAAACAGGAATTCAATTTTTTGAGGGATTATTACGCTGAACATTCTGCGTCAACAACCCGCTTCGTCTGGACTCCAACCGACACGTTCTCCTATTGCATACGAATAGAGCCCATTGACAGTTTTGTTGCCTTTTTCAGTGATTACGGAAGCGACAGCACATTCACTACAACCATCAATGGCGGTTATGTCAACAAACCTACCGATTTCTATTTCCAGGGCGAACCCGGAAAACCGCACTACTGGACACTCATGGCTTCCGACGCCCTTCCTGACGTAAATTATAACATTTGGGTTTCCATCCCGTACTCGCTAGAAGTCCTCGCCACCAAGGGAGGGTCCACCAACCCGTCAGGAAAAAAGTACTACCTCACAGGAGAAACAAGCCGTTTGACCGCATGGCCCCACGGCGGGTACAAGTTTGATTCCTGGGAAATCGTCAAGGGCGATATCGACCTTTCGTCTAAAAAAGATTTCAATACCGTAGCCACTCCAAAGGACTCGATTTGCGTCGTAAAAGCAAAATTTGCAGAAGACACTTCTGCCGTACCAGTGCTAGACATCTTGCAGCTCGACATCGGCGACCATCCCCAAATCTGCGCACAGGTTTCCGTTATAGATAAGAATACAGGGCTTTCCTTCTATGGGCTCGATCCAAATGACCTTATCCTGACCCAGGACGGCACCCCAATCCAGACACAAGTCACGGGCATCAAGGCGGTCATGGGAATTTCCGTTGTCATCGTCGTGGACGAGAGTTCCTCCATGACAGCAAACAACCGTGCCGACAAGGCCAAGGAAGCTATCCGCTCGTTCATCAACGGCATGGGCCCGTACGACAGGGCCGGTATCGTCGGTTTCGTCGGGAACAAGGACTCGACCGTGGTCCACCAGGCAATGACATCGAACAAGACCCAACTTTTGAATGCCGTGAAAAACATTTCAACAAACGGGAGTGCAACAAACATCATTTCGGGAGCCTATTCCGGCTTGCAGCAAATAGTGAACGAGAGCAATGCGACCGCAGTCATCCTCTTTTCGGACGGACAAAACAACGATGGTACCATCACGCTGGAAAGCGTCATAAGCCTTGCAAAGACCAAGAAAACAAGCATCCATACGATCGGTCTCGAGACGACCACAAAGCAACCGCTGGAAGACCTGGCCAAGGGCACCGGAGGCATATTCACCTTTGCCAAGGATGCTAGCGAACTGGGCGGCATTTACGAAGCAATCCGTGGCAATGTCGCATCGCAGTACATGGTATGCTACGAGACTCCAGACAAAACGCTGAATGGGGAAACGCACAACGTCGTCATCAGCATGGAGTTCAACAAGATTACCGCCAAGGATTCCGCACAATGGAACGAGGCGGCACTCCCGCCAGTAATTACACTCACGGAAGACACATGGGAGTTGATAGACAAGACTCAATCCGCAAGCACCCCGCTCACGATCAGCGTTTACATCACGACCATGCTCGATATCGCTTCTGCGACCCTTTACCTACGTGGAACCGGCTCTGCAGACGGTCAATTCACGAGCAAGGCGATGACACATGTCCGTGACAGCCTCTGGGAATTTACCGTTCCCGCGAACCTTGTCACAAAGCCGAGCCTGGAGTTCTACGTCACGGCAACAGATACTGCAGGGCAAATCGGGAAGTCCCCGAGAATACCGACCCCAGGCAAGGAACCCTATACGATATTTATTGACAATGACATCCCTGTTATCGAGACAGTTTCCCTGGACTGCGAAGACTCCACGACGGACATCAAGACATTCACATTCCGGCTTAACGACAATAACGGAATCAGCAGTGCCACGATTCACTACAAGGATTCCCGCGCGACAATCTACCAGGAACGCGCCCTCGCCTACTCCACCCAGAACGACACCTGGAGTGCAAATTTTTCCGCGGGCGTAACGGAATATTCGAGTATCGACTATTACCTGCGCGTCACAGACTCCCTGGGTTCAACCGTCCGCTACCTGAGCAGCGGGTTCTCCACTACGGACGCATGCGAAATCAAGGTCGTACTCCCCGCAGAAGACTCGACGATAACGGACTCTACCTTAACGGACTCTACCGTATCGGATACAATTCCCGAAGACACCATCACAAATACATGGCGAGACTCTATCGTCTACTCGCTCATTGCCGACACCGCCGAAATATACGACAAGGATCTGGACGGCAGAGCAGATTTTGTCCGCATCCATTTCAAAGAAGAAAGGGACGACAATGTCACAAGCATCGACTCCATTTTCTGGAATTCCAACCGCGGCGAATGGCGTTTCGTTCCGCAAGGGGCAATCCAGAAAAACCGCAACGACGGGAAATGGGTCGAAGCCAGCATCAACTCCCCCTACAAATACGGTTTGACCATGGCCGATAAGGTTCGCAAGCCCTTCCTGGGATTCACGACAATCCATTCCGACAAGATTGAGTACGTAATGCTCACCGATAGGGTCGGTGCAGTCCCTGCAAAGGCAACAAAGTTACCCGGAAAAATCAGTCTCAAGGAATACATGGATCCGAGCGCAGAAAATCCGCCCGACACGCTCATCATCAGGATGTCCGAACCCATCAAGAATATCGGCAACGAAAGAGCCTGGGAAAACCTGTTCCGCTACTCCACATCCTGCAAGGACACAGTCTCGCAGCCACTTGAACTGAAAAGCGCCCCGCAAATTCACGAGAACGGCCAGCAGTGGGTGCTCATTCTTGACAGCTATTCCCTAAAGGCGGGCTTCTGCCTATTCACCGATCCTTCGGCCACCTACGAAGACCTGTCAGGCAACAGTCTCGGACGCGGCGGCATCGAGATCGAAGGAAACGACGGATCATTCTATCTCAGCGAAGTGAGGCCCGTGCCGGCCATCAGCGGCATCGGCAGCGCAGAATGGATTCCGCCCGAAGGCTCCGACTGGGAAACACTCCCGGATACCGTATCCGCCATCAGCATAAGAACGAAGTCGCCCTACACGGCCGAAATCTACATCTTTGACGGCATTGGCACCTACGTGACGCACTTCAAGCAGAAGTTCGGCTACGACGGGGAAATGAAAGCCCCGAACCGGGCGAATCCGGACGATCAATCCAAGCTCGGATTCCTGCACTGGAACCAGCGTTCAGAAAAGGGCCGGCGTGCCGGCACCGGCATCTACATCTGGAAAATCCTGTTCACGTTCGAGGACGGCCACAAGGAAACGAGGACCATCAAGACTGGAATTTATCGCAGGGGTAAAAAGGAAGCGAAATAATCGCAAGACCTATTCGGATGTCTGCTTGTACATCTTATCGTGAGAAACCACGATATTCATCGCGAGCATAACTCCGATACGGAGAGAAGACACCCTGTATTTGACATCGTCGTCGACATAGGATTTTTGCATCGAGGAGTAGTCGACGCTGGCTTCCAGCGTAATCCCCAGAGGCAACACAACACCCACGCCGCAATTGGCAAAGTAATTGAGCGGGCGCTCCCACCAGCTGCCTTCTGTCGAAATTGGAGCGAGATAACCGCCCCTCACGGACAGATACGGCGAAATAATACTTTCCCTCATGATTCTACCGAACGAAAGGACCATCCATATGGGAATGGAAGGCGGGGCCGCCTCCACACCGTCGCTCTGTTGCGCGCTGCGGAAGCCTATGCCAAGACCATAACGCATCGGGTTGAACTCGGCCGAAGAAAGAGCCTCAATGCCAGCCTCAATAACGAAGTTCGATTCCCATTCCTGTTCTGCAGACACATCCATCGAATCCTTGGAAACCGTAATGTCAGTCGGAAAGTAAAACTGAGCAAAGGGTTTCAGGTCAAACGAATGCGAAAAGCCAAACAAGCACAGGCTAGTCAATACGAATAGGCATTTTTTCCAGGACAAATCTAATCCTCCGGTTCGCACATAAGATAAAAAAAGATTTTGGACAAAAACAGCTTCTTAAAAAAATATACGCCCATTCCGCTTGTTCTAAAAAGTTTTTACAAAGGAGCGCGCCCGCAGGCACGGTTCAGCTTGACAAAAGCATTTACGGGATCCGCATAATTCCAAACTCCTCCAAGGCTTGCCACACCGGCAGGAGCTAGCTTATGGAAGTCGTCAACGGTATCGACGTCTACGCCGCCGCACAGGATAAGCGGGATGGACATCGCACCGTTTCCGTATGCCGACTTGACAAAATCCGCACCCAGGAATTCCACGGATTCCAAAGCAGAAAGAGGCTGGAATACCGGGCCGACCAACACGCCCGATATCCATTCCGGCAAGTGCGCAAAGTCCTCGGGATCCGACACTTTGGCAATGCAGTTTATGCGTTTCCAGCGTTCGGGTACCGACCCCGCAAACAACCGGGCATCGCAGACGCATCCACGGACGTCCAGCTGTTCGGCCATGTCCGGCGAGCCCGTCAGCCAAATCCGGTCCCGGAATTCCATCGGGAGCCCAAGCAACCAACGTTCGTATTCATCGGTCCCAGCAAACCTTCCGGACCTAGAGCGTTTGTCCAAAATCAGCCGTGTAAGCCCACGACGGAACATTTCCTCGATATCGTCATATTCCGAGGCGAAATCATCAGGGGATGTAATTACCCATAGTCGCATAAGCAAAATATAATAAAGATACAAGTTTCAACCAATAAACTGAAAAAACAACATAAGGCGACCTTCAAACACGATTTCTCGAATAAAATTCAAACGGGGCCGAATACCGGAAAGACGGAGAAAATGTTACAAAATGCTATCTTTGGGTTCTCTTATAGAGGATTTATGAAACTGAGCAAATACCCTAGCGTCGTTGCATTTCTACTGTTTGTCTTTTGCAGCATTTTTGTGCAAATGGGGCTGTTCGTCCACTTCCAGCGTTGGCTGTCGTTCTCGTTCGAAGGTTCCGCGTTCTGGTGGCGCAGCATGTTGCTCCAGGTCGCCATTTTTGCGCCAGCCATCTTCATGATGCCCGCGGCAAGCTATTTCGCCGGGCACTTCCGCAAAGGCCGCGTCATGGCATGGTCATCGGTGGGAATGCTAGCAGCCGTTATCGCAATCGTTGTTTGTTATGTGGCAGGCGCCGAATGGGTAGCTTACGGCCTGCTCGGTCTTTACGGCGTTTTCCTCGCCATTCTCACTCCGGCCAAGCTCGGTATAATGAAGGAGATGGTCGAAAGCGAAGACCTGGTGAAAATCAACGCCTGGTACATGGCCCTTTCCGTGCTCGGTACGGCTGGTGCGGCATTCTTTGCCATGGGACTTTCCGGCAGACCGGACTCCCCCGTCAGCATCGATCTTACCCTCTGGATTTATCTCGGACTGAGCGTTTTCGCAAGCATCTGCTGTTTCTGCATCAAGGTGGGAAAGATGCAGACGAAGCTCCGGATGCGCTCCTCCCGCCGTAACTTCGCGGCCACCTGGAGGCATCCCATCGTCCGCCTTTCCATCCTGGGCCTTTCCGCATTCTGGGGCGTCACGCAGATCTTCCTCATCCTCATCCAGAACATGACGGACATGCTCAACACGGCCGTCATTCCCGTCGCGATGTTCATCGCCGCGCTGGGATACGTTCTCGGTTCGCTCTCCGCCAGCTGGGCATCCAAGGGCTTTGTCGAGACAGGCCTCATTCCGTTCTCGGCGGCTGCATCGGCCATCACCATGTTCGCGCTCCCCTTCGTCCACAACGGCTGGCTGCAGGCGGTTCTCTACGGCATTATCGGCTTCTGCGCCGGTTCCGCGTTCGTCATCCTGCGCACGGTCATCCAGAACTTTACCCGACCCGACACGGCAGGGCGCATCCACGCCGTTGCGAACATGATCCAGATGGCGTTCCTCGTGGTCATCATGGGCGGACAGACGCTGCTCCTGATATTCACGCCGGTGACGCTGGATTACTGCTTCATGATCCTCGCGGTCATCCTCTCGCTCAGCTTCATCACGAACCTCCGGCACACCCCGATGCCGCTTTTGCGCGCCGCACTCCGTTTCGCATTTGCGTTCGTATTCCGCTACCGCGTCAAGGTCGTTGGCGTCCAGAACATTCCGGAATCGGGCCCGGTCATTCTCGTGGGCCCGCATTTCAGCTTTATCGACTGGGCCGTGCTGCAGATGACATCGCCCAGGCCGCTCCGCATTGCAAGCAACCGCAACACGTTCGCCGACTGGTACCAGCGCTGGTTCTCGCACGGAAAGTTCTTCATCAACATCAACCGTCGCGACCCCGCCCCCGCAATGGAGCGCATCCACGAAGCACTGAAGAAGGGCGAAGCCGTCGTCATCTTCCCCGAAGGCGAAGTTTCCAAGAAAGCGTTCATGTCGTCGTTCTCGCTCGACTATTCGAAGGCTTTCGAAGACACGAATGCCCCGATTGTCCCGTTCTACATCCAGGGACTGTGGGGCAGCCGCTACAGCCACGCCTCCGAAAGCGTAAACCGTCCTCAAGCCTTTAACCGGGTCATCAGCGTCGGGTACGGCAGGCTCCTTCCGGCAAACACGCCCGAAGAGACCATTCACAAGGAACTGGAGTTCCTGGGAACAGACATCTGGAACGTCGCGATGGACCACTCGCAAACGATTGTCCCGCTCTGGTTCAAGGCGATGCGCAAGCGCCGTTTCCGTCCGATACTCATCGACCCCGCAGGCAGCCACGTGAACGGCTACGGCATGATCCGTCTCTGCCACTACTTCGGCCGCATCATCAAGTCCGCCACCAAGAGCGACAAGCACGTCGGCTTCATGCTGCCCACGAGCAGGGACGCAGCCCTCGGCATCATCTCGATCATCGGCACGGGCAAGACCAGCGTGAACCTGAACTACTCCGCCCCGGTCGACACCATCCTCGGATGCATCGACAAGGCGGACGTGAAAACGGTCGTCACGACGCACGCCTTCTTCGACAAGCTGTGCGCAAAGAACACGGCCTTCTCGCAGATTGCGGGCAAGTGCACAATGATATACCTGGACGAAGAAGAAGCGAAGATTTCCACGGTAAGCAAGATTCTCTCGACCGCGATGATTATGGCATGCCCCGGAGGACTCCTGCGCCGGCTCTGGTTCTCGGCTGCGAAACTGAACGACGACGCCGTCATCCTGTTCAGTTCGGGTTCTGAAGGCACGCCGAAGGGTGTCGAGCTCACGCACAAGAACGTCATCTCGAACGCGCAGCAGGGTGACTATGTCATAAAGCTCTGCCGCACCGACGTCATGACGGCACTGCTTCCGCTGTTCCATTCCTTCGGCTTTACGCTGACCTTCATCTTGCCGCTCCTGGACGGCGTGCCGATGGTACTCTGTCCCGACCCGACCGACATCAAGACGCTCGCCCGCGTGTGCGCCCAGTACAAGACCACCATCATGATGGGCACCCCCACGTTCCTGCGCGCTATCGCCATCAACCGCTGGGTCCACCCGATGTGTCTCGACTCGCTGCGCTACATTATCGCCGGTGCCGAAAAGCTCCGCCCCGAAATGCGCGAGGCGTTCAAGCTCAAGTTCGGCAAGGACATCTACGAAGGCTACGGCTGTACGGAGCTCACCCCGCTGGCCTCCATCAATGCCCCCAACGTGCTGCTCGACGACTTCCTCACCATGGAAAAGTGCAGCGATCCTTCGAGTATCGGCCTGCCTCCTCCCGGCACTATGGCCGCCATTATCGATCCCGAAACGAACGAATTCCTGCCGCAAGGTGCCGAAGGCATGCTTGTCGTGACCGGTCCGCAAGTGATGAAGGGCTACCTGAAGGACAAGGAAAAAACGGACAATGTCATCCTCGAAATCGATGGCCGCCGCTGGTACAAGACAGGCGACAAGTGCTCCATCACGAAGGACGGATTCGTGCAGATTCTCGGCCGTTACAGCCGTTTTGCGAAACTCGGCGGAGAAATGATTTCGCTGACCGCCGTGGAACTCCGCATCGCCGAAACGAAGGTGCTCGAAGGTTCGGAATTCGCCGTTACCGCAGTCCCCGATTCGGCGAAGGGCGAACGCATCGTGCTGCTGGTCAAGGGGGACCTCGATACCGAAGAAATCTCGCGCAGCTTGCGCAAGTCGGGCATGCCTCCCCTGATGCTCCCCGGCTCGGTATTCTGCGTCAACGAGATTCCGAAACTCGGTTCCGGGAAATGGGATTTCCCCGGGATGAAAAAGATGGCGACAGAACTCGAAGAAAACAGGAAAAATTCCGCAAAGTAGCTAGCCCATGGGTATCGTTGAGATCATCATCATCGCGATTGTCGAGGCGATGGACTGTTTCGCAGTCGCCATCGCCACGGGACTTTCCAAGTCGGGAATCCCCTACAGTCGCGCGGTACTCCAGGCCATCAGTTTCGGCGTGTTCCAGGGCGCGATGACGCTCATCGGGTACTTCCTCGGCAGCATTGCGGAACGCTGGTTCAACGCCATCGGCTCGCCTATCGCCTGCACCATCCTGTGCATTTTGGGCGCCCGCATGATTTACGGGGCCGTGCGCGGGAATACAAATGACGGCGAGAATGTCGCGGTCAAGAACCTGACCATCGTGAACATACTGCTTTTGTCCGTCGCCACAAGCATAGACGCATTCGCGGTCGGCATCTCGTTCGCCTTCGTGAACGCCAACATGGTATTCGCCACGTCGGCCATCGCGGCGGCGAGCTTCATCATGGGAATCGTCGGCTACGAAGCCGGACGCCACGCCGCGAAGCGCTTCAAGACAAAGATACCGGAAATCATCGCCGGCATCATCCTCATCGGAATCGGCGTCAAGATACTAGTGACCTGACTTAATTCCAAGCTTGTTCATGCGGTAGTTCATCATGCGCGGGGAAACGCCTAGATCGCGGCCAGCCGCAGAAAGGTTCCCGTTGTTGCGCTTGATGGCCTCGGTGATGATTTCGCGTTCGTAATTGTTCATCATCACGTCGAGCGGAGCATTCTTTGTCCCGGTAACGCCCACAGTCCCCACACTCAGGCTCGTCTGCAATGACGGAGGCAGGTTGTAGCTGTGGACGCAATCGTCGGTCGCCGTGAGCACCGCGCGTTCCATGCAGTTTTCCAGTTCGCGCACGTTACCCGGCCAATGGTAGCTCATGAGCAGGTTTATCGCCGTCGTAGAAAGGCGCTGGACCTTCTTGTTGTAGCGCAGGTTCATCTTCTCTATAAAATGTTCCGCCAGCAAGATGATATCGGACTTGCGCTTCGCCAAATCCGGCATCGTGATGGGGAAAATGTTCAAGCGGTAGAAAAGGTCCTCGCGGAACTTGCCCTGCGCAATCAGTTCTTCCAGGTTTCGGCTCGTGGCCGCCAAAAAACGCACGTCGGAATGCAGTTCTTCGTTGCTGCCCACACGGCTGAAGGTACGTTCCTGCAAAAAGCGCAGCAGCTTGACCTGCGTCTGCATCGTCAAATCGCCAATTTCGTCAAGGAAAAGCGTTCCCCCGTCGGCCGCTTCGGCACGGCCGATACGGCGATTCACGGCCCCCGTAAAGGCGCCTTTTTCGTGACCGAAAAGTTCGCTTTCCACAAGGTTTTCCGGAAGAGCGGCACAGTTGAGCGTAATGAAAGGCTTGTCCTTTCTTGCGGACAGGTTCACGATGGCACGGGCGATCATCTCCTTACCCGTACCGCTACCGCCGCGAATCAGCACCGTCGCGTCGCTCGGGGCCACCTGGCGCACCTGCTCGTAAATCATCTGCATCTCGCGACAATTGCCGACCAGTTCGCCGGGGTTGTTCGAGAGCATATCGCGGAGTTTTCGGTTTTCCTCGAGCATGGCTTCGCGTTCGTTGTGCAGTTCAATGCATTCGTTCGCTGCATCGCCAGTAATGTTCGCAATGATTTCCAGCAGGGCGACGTCGCGGTCCAAATCGGTCGTTCCGTCAACAGGGCGGTCAATCGAGAGCGTCCCGATAATTTGTTCATCATGAACTAGGGGAACGCAGATAAAAGCCACCTGGGACTCGTAATGGCGCGACCCCGTACGATTCAAGAAGCGGGAGTCCTTGCGCAAATCAGGAATCACATGGCTTACGCCTCTTTCGGCTACGTGGCCAGTAATGCCCTCGCCCATACGGTAAAAGCCTTTCTGCTTTTCGGATTCGTCCAATCCGCGGGACGCTTCAATCTTGAGAGTGTCACCAAAAAGGAGCGCGAAAGTGCCGCGCAACATTCCCAGTTCAGATTCCAAGATGCCAAGCACGTTTTCCAGCAACTTCTGAACATTGCGCTCATGGATAATCGCAACGCTAATCTTCTGGATGACCGAAATTTCGGAACTTATCGGAGAGGGCATGGACATAAGATAGTAAATAGTGGTTGGGGGTTGGGAGTTAGTAGGAAGTAGGAAGTGGTTAGTGGTTAGTGGTTGGGGGGTATGAGGTCGGGGCTAAAGCCCCTTTGAGGACGCTGCGCTGTGAGGTATGTGGTAGTAGACTCGCAGCTCATTGCTCATAGCTCACTGCTCGAGCCTCGGGCCTCGAACCTCAGAGCTTCTCCTTAATTCGCTGGAGCGCGACTTTCGTGCGTTCATGGTCACCGAAGGCGGTCAGGCGGAAGTATCCTTCACCGCAGGGGCCGAATCCGCTACCCGGAGTGCCCACCACCTCGCACGTGGCCAGGAGCCTGTCGAAGAAGTCGAAGGACTTTTCGCCGTCCGGAATCTTCCACCAGATGTAGGGGGCATGCTCGCCACCGAACACCGTGTAGCCCGCGGCCGTGAGTTCCTGGCGGATGAGCTTCGCCGTATCCATGTAGCCCTTGATGACTCCCTGGGTCTGCAGCCAGCCCACCGGGGTGTAGATGGCCTCGGCGGCACGCTGCGTCACGTAGTTCACGCCATTGAACTTGGTGCACTGTCGACGGTTCCACATGGCATGGAGCTTGGAAAGTTCGTGCGGGATGACCGTGTAGGCACAGCGCACGCCCGTGAAGCCGGCCGTCTTGCTGAAGCTGCGGAACTCGATGGCACAAGTACGCGCCCCGGGAATCTCGAAGATGGAGTGCGGGAGCGTCTCGTCCTGGATATAGCAGTTGTAGGCGCCGTCAAACAGGATCAGGGAACCGGTCTCGTTCGCGTAATCGACAAATTTCTGTAAAGTCTCGCGGCTAAGGACCGTACCCGTCGGGTTGTTCGGGCTGCAAAGGTAGATCAGCTGCACCGGATTCTTGGGCAAATCCGGCTGGAAATTGTTCTCGGCGGTAGAGGCAAGGTAGGTCACCTCGGAGAAATGCCCGTCGGCCTGGAGCGTTCCCGTACGGCCAGCCATCACGTTGGAGTCCAAATAGACCGGATAAACCGGGTCCGGGATAGCGATCTTTACATTTTCTGAAAAAAGTTCCTGGATATTGGCCACGTCGCACTTGGAACCGTCACTCACGAAGATGTCATTCGGGTCCATTTCGATGCCGCGGGCGGTGTATTCGCCACGGACGATAGCCTCGCGCAAAAAGTCGTAGCCCTGTTCGGGGCCGTACCCGCGGAACGTGTCCTTGACGGCCATCTCGTCGACAGCCTTGTGCATGGCGCTGATGACCTCGGGAATAAGCGGAGTGGTCACGTCGCCGATACCCAGGCGGATGATGTCCGCATCGGCATGCTCGCCCTGGTATTCCTTGATTTTGCGGGCGATAGTGGAGAAAAGGTAGCTGCCAGGCAGGCGGTCGTAGAAGGAGTTGATGTAAGATTCGTTCATAATCAGGTTTGAGGTCGGCGCATTGCGCCTTTGAGGTCGCTGCGCTTCGAGGTATGAGGTGTAGAATGTGGTTAGTGGTTGGTGGTTAGTGGTTAGGGGTTAGGAATAGACGAAAGACGATAGGAAAAAAAATTGTCATTGCGAGGGGCGGCAGCCCTGAAGCAATCTCAGCAAATAATCTCACGGCTCACCGCTCGAGCCTCGAGCCTGGAGCCTCGGGCCTGGCGCCTCACAGCTCTATCTCCCCCTTGAATACTTCTTGCGCGGGTCCCGTCATAAGCACCGGGCCGTCTTCCTCGTGCTTGATGTGGAGGATGCCTCCGTCCAGCACGATGTCGGCCTCGACGCCCACGCGGCCCGTTCTCTGGGCCGCAACGAGGGTTGCGCAGCTACCTGTGCCGCAGGCCATGGTAACGCCGCAACCCCGTTCCCAGACCCGCATGCGGATCTGGGTGGGCGTCACCACCTGCGCAAACTCGATATTGCACCTGTCCGGGAACTGCTTGTCGACCTCCAGGATGCTCCCCCACTTTTCCAGCTGGATCTTCTCGATGTCGTCGACAAAGATGACCGCATGCGGGTTGCCCATCGATACCGTCTCGGCGGTAAAGTCAAAGCTGTCGGCCGTAAGCTTGATGGAGCCGAGGAAGTTCCTGGGGAGCCCCATGTCCACGCAAACGCGACCGTCTTCCAAAAGAGCCGGCTTCACGAGCCCGCTCTTCGTATGCAGATTGAAAACCTTGGTGTCGGCCGACTTGGCAAGCCCGCGGCTGACGATGTACTTTGCCACGCAACGCGTCGCGTTCCCGCACATGGCAGCCTCGGACCCGTCGGCGTTGAAGATGCGCATCTCGAAATCGACGCCGTTCGCGACCGCCTTCGAGGCCGGTCCCGCACCGACGCTATCCAGCACCAGGCAGCCCTCGCCGTCCATAGGAGTCACGACAACCACGCCATCGGCACCGATGCCGAACCGCCTGTCACAAAGGCGGATAACATTTTCTGTAAAAGCCTTGCCGAAATCGGGCGTCTGACCGGGCTCCAGGAGCACGAAATCGTTACCCAGACCGGTCCATTTTGAAAATTTCATAGGCATTTTTCTCGCTATGCTTTAATTAGGTACAATAATCCAGTACCCAATAAGCAAAGAGCATGCCAATTTTACAGAAAATGTTAAAACGGCGTTTTTTATAAAATTTCGCCAATTTTCATTACAAATAGACGTAGATAGCTTTACATAAATTGTAAAATAGCTTACTTCTTTTTACAAAATATGTAAAAAACTTCCTTATTTCAGTTTCCTCAAGAGATCGCCAAGGCGCTCGGTCAACTTTCGCGCACCATGGTAACTGAGGTGGTCGCGATTCGCGGCTTCATCATCCGTGTAATCGTGCATACCCATCTTGTTTTCGTCCATGAGGTGGAAATACGGATTTTCCCTAGACAGCGAGTCGAACCTCGCAATAAGTTTTTCGGCAACAGAGCGCTGGATTCCGTACAGCCCAAAACTTCCCGTATTGCGGAATTGCGGCGCCTGCGGGAAAACAATCCCAACAAAGTGGATTTGGCGACTCGCACAGTCCTGCGCAAACTGGGCTATATCATCGAATACGGAGTCAATGAACTGCATGCGCTCTTCAGTGACCATCGAATCCCCCAGTACCTCGACATCGTCCTTTCCCCAAGAGCCCTTGGCGGCAAGACCGACCCCATGTTCAGAGAAACCCTGACGCATTTCGGCGCTTGGAGCATACGAATACTCGGTCCTTTCCTGCAGCGTACCCGGGATTCCGTCCTTCCAAAAATCATGATTCCGGTCATAGATATATCCAGGATATATGATAATCTGGGTCAAAAAATCGACAGATGGTCTCCAATTATCAAAGTCCAGGGACAAGACAATCGCTTTCAAGTTCTGGGAATGGTTCAGTCCGTAATTCCTCGCAAAATAAAGATCGCGTCTTACATCGATTCCCGGTGCACCTAAATTCAGCATATTCAAATCGGGGAAACGTTCTGGATCAACGCCCTGTTCCACTCGGGAACTGCCATAGGCAAGCACTTGCGCAGTCTTAATGTACTTCCAAAAAATTTCCATTTTCAGCCTGAAAATAGCCGCATCATTCAAATAGTACGGAAGCAAGTACACACCGGCACTATCCAAATCAAGCTCTGGCTCGCTCGAAGGGACCACCGGGTTCAACACCATCGGCCTTATCCACAAACAGGGATGCCAAAGTTCATCGCCGCCGACAAGGTCCATGACGGCGTTGTTCGTAAAGTTCAGCAAGGCGATTTTTTCATGAGCTCCATCAGCGTTGACAAGGCTCGCAACAGCGAGCCCTGCCGCAGCGATATCTGTATACCCCTGCGGAGCCCACTCGGCATGATCAAAACTGAACCCTAGCGGAGCCTTGGCCATATGAATCAATCTTCCCATATGGTCCATCACCAGCACCTGTTCATGCGAAGCGTAGCGATATCCGACAAAGTTGCGGCCCTGCTCACCACCAAAATCCAGGAACAGCGTGCGATCGGTTCCGTCCTTGGAAAGGCTGACGTTGCAAGCCTGGTCGCCTTTGTACCAGACCGTATCGTGAGCATTGCCCAACGAATCCAGAACATGCGCACGGAGAAGGCGCGAACCCGTCACGGCAAGCGTTCCGCTTCCGCTCACGCCTCCATGGAAAGCTCCGTCGTACAGTTTCGTCGGAGTGCCAAACTGACCGTTGGAGAACGGGACCTGCCACGTACTTTTTGCGAAAAATTCCCCTGCGTTCTTGTTGTTCCCGGCATCCGACACATAGACAATGACCGTATCCCCTTCCGGGGTGACTTTCCAGCGCGGTATGGCAGCCGATTCCACGTCCAGCTTGACGAGATTGCTCCCAGCCCCGCTCAGGTTGCGTACATAAAGTTGAGACTTTCCGCCAACCCCCTCGACACCTGTACAGAAAGCGACCTTCTTGCCGTCCGGTGAAATATCCGGATGGTAGGAATCGATGGTATCGACAATTTCAGTGACCGAGGGAGTGCCTCCAGCGTTGGAATAATCCACAAACGCCAAATTGCCCGTCAAGTCGTTCCTAAAAACGAGCTTGGCTTCAAAAACGCCCGTGACGTTATACAGAGCAAAGGAATTGTTCAGCACGACCATCCGACTTGTACTGGCCTTGCCGTCCTTCCCCATCCACACCGCATCCGGGATTGCCCCGAAAGCGATACGGAAACCGACATACTCAGCCCGGGTCGACGAAGTCACCGTATACACGTCTCCGCGACTATGCAAATTGATGGAGCCAGCCGCATTGCGATAGCCGCCACCTTTCAAGACTCGCTCACCCAATCCGCCTCCGTCGGGAGCGCCTACAAAATTATAGACAGTCGTGTCCTGGAAACTGCCGAGCCAATCGTTCGTCCACTCCATGACATTTCCGGCCATGTCGCATAGAAAGGTGGAATCCTCTTTACCAACCATTTCCTCCGCGGAACAGACCTCGTGAGGCATATAATTCGAATTTTCCGAAGTCCAGCCCATTTGCGGATTCCAGTTCTTGCTGGCGGCAAGGACCCATTCCGCTTCGGTCGGCAGTCGGTACGCCTCCACCTCCGGGCGGAAGGTAAACCCGTTCAGGCCAATGCAATGCCCGTCGGCGTCACGGACCTCGCCCGTGTACACATAGGCCGTATCGTAATGTTCAAGTTTGCTGCGGGCATTGGCATAAAGAACCGCATCGTAGAAAGTCATGTTCGTGGCGGGAAGCAATTCGTTTTCGCATTCCAGCAAAACGCCACCCGGGACCCCCTCTTCAGGAGACGAGATGACGGCATTGTACTCCCCGCAGGTCACCTCATGCTTGCCCAGGGAGTAATCATAGGACAGAAGGACTTTCATCTGGGGACGGTCCTTTACCCAGGCCGACTCCAGGTTCGTGCCGACTGTCACTTCAGCATTCTTCGTAGCCATTTTCAGCAAATCGACCTGCAAAGGGATCTTGACTTCTTCAACGGACGAAGAACTGACTTCTTCAAACAAAGACGAACTGGAAGATACAGGGACAAGGTCCAAAGAGCTGGAGCTGGACTCCATCGGCTCATTTTCAGCGACCACCACACTGTCATCGTCATCAGAACAACAAACGACAACCAGTGCGGCCAGCAATATAAAAAATCGTCCTACCATTTACCCTCAAACGGGCCCCATGACATTAAATCATATTTTTTATTTACAATATAGTGTAAATAAAGGAATTAGGCAAGTCTCGGCTTGCCCGTCCATCCGAGTTTTTCGCGAAGAGCGCCCACAAAACCCGTATGGCGCATGCGGATGAACGTCGTCACGGAGGCGCTCTCGCTCAAGGTCACGTGTTCGCCCTGCTTCATCTCGACAAAGCTACGCCCGTCAAAGACGAGGTCCAGCGAGCCGTCCACGGCCGACTTGATCTGCATCTTCTTGTCGGTCAGCGAAAGCACGAGGGGACGCACCGAAAGGCTGCTCGGCGCAACGGGGGTCAGCACCACGGCAGGGGTATTCGGATGGATAATCGGTCCGCCGGCGGCCAGGTTGTAGGCGGTCGAACCGGTCGGAGTCGAAATCAGCAGGGAGTCGGCCCAGTATTCGGTGAGCTGGGTGCCGTTGTAAGCCACGTTCACGTTCACCATGCGTTCGGGCATGTGCGGACGGATGTGGAGCTCGTTCAGCACCGTCTGTTTGGCGATGCATTTTTTTCCGCGATAGACGGCGACATCGATCATCATGCGTTCGCGGGTGGAAAAGTCGCCGGCCAGCAAGTCGTCCAAAGTCTTCGTGAGGCCTTCCACGCGGGATTCCGCCAGAAAGCCGACACGGCCCACGTTCACTCCGAGAATGGGCGTGTTGTGGCCCAGCGCGATATGCGCCGCCGAAAGCACCGTGCCGTCGCCACCGATGGCCAAAAGCATGTCCATCTTGTGGAGTTCGGCCTGTTTAACAGCGACAATCGGCTTCTTGACCAGGCCGCCAAGCGTATTGATGGCGCAAAACTTGATTTCAGGATGCTCCTTCGCCCAAGTTCCGACCAGTTCCAAGGCAAGAACCAAGTCCGCGCTCTTGTCCTTGAACCCGACAATGCCTATTCTTTTGAACGGAGTCTTCATGCGCCCTCCTTTTCAGAATTTTCCTGGACCAGCGCGCCCTTCAGCTTATCGGCGATTCCCGGGAAGCACCGTTCCACCAAGTCGTCGTTCTTTACAGGTTCATCATTCTGCAAAGCAAGCGAAAGCACCGTAAGCGCAAGGCCCACCTGCGGCCACTCGCCACCGTCGAAATCGCTGCCGTTGACGATATTTTCCATGCCGCGGATGACAATGCCGTCGTCGTAGACGCCCACTTCCACGCCGGTCTTGCGCAGATTCTCGGCCAAGAACTCGTTCACCGGGCGCATCTGGTCGCGCACTTCCTTGGGCAGGCGGAGGATGGTCTCGCCCGAGGCAAAGCAGGCGGCCACCGAGAGTAGCGCGTATTCCTCGAGAGCGGTCGAGACCAGTTCCTCGGAAAAGCGGCGGCCCTGCAGACGCTTGCCGGATGCGAGCGGACGGATTTCCAGGTCCCCGTAAACGTCGCCGAACTTCTCGCGGCGCGAAACCGTCTCGATGTTCGCGCCCATGCGCTTGAGGCAGCCGAACGCTCCGGCACGGCCACCGTTCAGGTCGACGTTCTTGACGCGCACGACCGTTTCCTTGTGGAGAGCGCCGATGGTCACGAGCAACGCAATCGCGAAGGCCTCCGTCGCGTCACCGGGAATGTAGTACTCGCGGGCGGTAATCACCTTCGTCTCCGAAAGTTCCGTCGCCTGGGTACGTTCGATCTTTTTCCCCTGGGCCATCATGAGCCTGCGCTCGAATTCGCTCAGCTGTTCCATACCGCGGCCCTCGTACTTGAGCGCCACGCCGAAATACTGGAGCATGCGGGTCAGCTGGTCACGCACCACGGAAGCCTCTTCAAAGGCCAAGTACTCGCTACGGACAAGCGTGCGCAGCAGCAGGCGGTTACGCATGATGTAGGGAACGTTGCCCAGGGAATCCTTGCGGATTGCAGGTTCCGCAATTTGGAAACAGAAGGCGAACTTTGCCGGTTCGTCGGCCTGCACATTCACCTTGAAATATTTCTGGAGCAAAGCCTTGGCGGCATTCACGGACGCAACGCCCGCTTCGTCACCATCGGCAGCGAAAGTATAAACCGTATCGCAGGACTTGCTTGCAAGCGTCCACAAAAGCACGCTCTCGTATTCCGGGAAATCCATCGGGAGCAATGTCGGTGCGGAATACTGGAAGCCCTTGCCCGTCAGGACCAGCTGATGCCCCTGCTGCTCATACTCGAGCCCGAACTCCTTCAAGGCGGAGGCAAAACGTTCGACCCCCGTAGCCCATGCAAAATCTTCAAAAACGGTCCGGCCGTTCACCAGCAAGGCCATAAGGAAGGCCAGTTTCGAGCGTTCGCGGTCCGGGTTAATCAACAAGTCCATTCTGAGTCAATCTCTTCGTCAAAAAAATGATAAACTATCGTTCCTTGACCTCGTACTCGAGGTAGCGAAGCACCTTGACGGCGCGGGCGGCCTCCTCGGGGGTCTTGAAGGCGAGCAACAAGGTCCCGGCCACATTCTCGCGAACCTTCATCAGTTCGATATCGCGGATGTTCAAGCCTTCCTGGGCCAGGGGCTGCATCACGCTGAGCAAGGCACCCGGCTTGTCCTTGAGCTGCACGGTAATTTCAGAAAAAGCAGCCGCGGCGTTCCTGCCCGGCGAAAACAAACTGGCGCGGCCGTCGTTGCCGGCCTTGAAAATGCAGGCCAAGTCTTCGGAATTGTCCCCGGAAGTCTCGGCGGCGACAGGCTTCGCGCCATCCACCACGGCCAACTTGTCCATCGCCTCGATGGTCTCGTCGAGGCCATCGCGGACCTCGCGCAGGGCGAGCACGGTCTCGTCGCGGTTCGTGACGGCAATGTCGTGCCACATTCCCCAGCCGCTCGCGGCGATACGGGTCATGTCGCGGAACGCGCGGCCAGCATAGTGCTGGTAGTTGTACTTGAGCAGGCGTTCCGGCAACTTCGCGGCCAGCGTGGAGCTCAACATCTGCGGCATGTGGCTCACCCAGGCCATGGTCCGGTCGTGATGTTCCGGCGGGAATACGACTGCGTTGGCGCCCAAAAAACGGACCAGTTCGAGGAGCGGAGCATACACGGATTCGTCCGTCCCTTCCGGCGGGCATACGAACCAGTAGGCGTTCTCGAAAATGGCAGGATCGTTGTACTCGCAAGTACGCTTCTCGGAGCCGGCCATCGGGTGGCTCCCCACAAAGCGGAACGGCAGCGGGAGCCTCGCCCCCGCCTTGCAAATCTGCACCTTGGTACTGCCGATATCGCTCACCAGACACTGGCCTTGCGCAGCGGACCCCGCCCAGGACACCTTGCCCAATGCATCGAGCGTCTTGAGAATATGGAGGATCGGAGCGCAAAGGAGGATAAGGTCGCAATCCTTGGCCCACTCTTCCACCTGGTCGTACTCGAAAAATTCATCCGCCAAGCCGAGTTCTCGGGCCCGCTTGAGCGTCGCAGGCGAACTCACGGCACGGATTTTCGTCGGCAACTCGGCCTGCTTTATCGCCGATGCGATGGAACCGGCCAACAATCCAAAACCGACCAGGGCGACGCGCCCCAAAGAAAGCCGAGCAGCAAAACCTTCCGCCATCTACTCCTCCACCTTCCGGGTTTCTTCCATGATCACCCCGAAAATTCTCTTGATAGAATCCGGCGTAAGCGGACCGCCCGCCGCGCGGGCCTTTCCGGCCACGTCGTCAAGCACGCCCTGCTCGCGCGAAGCGTCAAAAACAGGTAACCCCTGCTGCCGTTTAATCTCACCAATCTTCTCGGCATAGGACGCCCGCTTGTTCAGGAGGGCAATCAGTTCGTCGGTCAACCCGTCAATTTTTGCGCGCAAGTCATTGATATCCATACGCACGAATGTAGCAAATAAATCCGCCCGGCATGCCAGAGCCGGGCAGAAATTGCTAGATTTGGCACCATGAAAAAGTCAGTTCCCATTACGCTGCTCACCGGTTACCTCGGAGCCGGTAAAACTACCCTCCTCAACTTCGTCCTCAACAACCAGCAAGGCTACCACGTCGCTGTCATCGTGAACGACATCGGCGAAGTGAATATCGACCAGACGCTCATCGAAAAGGGCGGAAACATCACCAAGGAAGATTCCGGCAAGGTGGTCCCGCTCTCCAACGGCTGCATCTGCTGTTCCCTCAAGACCGACCTTCTGGAACAGATTGCCGAACTTCTGGAAATGGACAAGTTCGACTACATTTTGATCGAAGCGAGCGGCATCTGCGAACCCATCCCTATCGCACAGACCATCTGCATGGCCGGCGGCCAGCTGCAGAGCCGCGACGGACAACCGCTCCGCTGCCATTTGGACAACATCGTGTCCGTGGTCGACGTCGCCCGCCTCGCCGACGAATTCTCCGGCGGACAGAAATTGCTCGACGACAACCTCGAAGAAGAGGACATCGCGAACCTGCTCATCCAGCAGATCGAATTCTGCAATACCATCATCATGAACAAGGTCGATTCCATCTCCAAGAGCGACCTTGAGCACGTGAAGGCCGTGGTGCGCGCGCTGCAGCCCGAAGCCAAGATGATCGAGACGAACTACGGCAAGGTCGAGATGAAGGACATCCTCGACACCAAGCAGTTCGACTTCGAAAAGGTCGGCAGTTCCGCCGCCTGGGCCAAGGAACTCATGAAGGAAACGAGCCCCGAAGACCTCGACGACGATGACGACGATCATGACGAGCACCACCATCATCATGACCACGATGAGGATGAACACGAACATCATCACCATGACCATGACGAACATGACCACGACCATGATCACGAGGACCACAGCCACTGCGACCACGAGCACGGGGTTTGCCACTGCGGGCACCACCACGACAAGGACCATCCGCATGGCGACGAATACGGCATCAGCACGTTCGTCTACGAACGCCGCCGCCCGCTCATCCGCGAACGCTTCGAAGTGCTGCTCGACGATTATCCCACGAGCATCATCCGCACCAAGGGTCTCGTGTGGTTCGAGGACGAACGCGACAACAGCTACCTCTTCGAACAGGCCGGCAAGCAGGCTTCCGCCCAGAATTTCGGCCCCTGGTTTGCCTCCGAGAGCGAAGAATCGCAGAGGCGCATCCTCCGCGAGAATCCGGACCTCCTGAAAGTGTGGGACGAAAAGTACGGCGACCGCATCATCCGTCTCGTATTCATCGGCCAGCACATGGACAAGAAGAAGATTATCGCCGCGATGGACTCCTGCCTCGGCGAATAACGTTTTCTGAAAAAAATATTATATTCTATTTCTGAGACACCATTGGTTCACCGATCAAGGGGGATTTATGTTGATGAAAATTTCTAGGGCCGCGCTCTCCTCGGCAACGCTGTTGTTCTGCGTTACGTCATTGTTTGCGCAGGCAGAAGACGGAAGCACTGAATATACAAGCAGCGCCCCGGTTTACACCCAGCCCGCTCAGCCCGCCCAGCCGGCCCAACCCGCTCAGCCCCAGCCAACACAGATTTATAGCCAGCCGCAAAACGGCAACGTGATTTACGTAAACCAGAGCAGTACGCAAGCGCCCCAGAATTACAGTCAGCCCCAGCAAAATTACAATCAAAGTTACCCGCAACAAGGTAACAACCAGGCATACGCGAACCAAGGCTACGCTCAGCCGCAGCAATACGCTCAGCCGCAACAATACGGTCAGCCTCAACAGCAATATGGCCAGGCTCCGCAAAATTACTATCAGCCGCAAGGGACCTACGCACCCGCTCCGGTTCCTGTAGCTCCCGCAAAAGTTCCAAGCGGAAGAACTTCTCTGCAAACGCTTAATTTCGCGCTTCCGATAGAACGCGAAACCTGGGATTTTGACGACTTGTCCGACGCAGAGTGGTCTTCCATCGGCTTCCAGTTCAGCTGGACAAATTACAAAATCAACAAAAACGGTTACTCATCATTATTCGGCATCACTCTCGGTTTCATCTCGGGCGAAACGGAAATGTACGACACCGACATGGGCGGCCTAGATCTCAATCTGAAATTCGGTTGGGGCGTAGCCCCGGTTTCGGACAACTTGACAATCGCCATGCATGTCTTAATGGGTGTTGACTTCAAAGCGATTGAAGGGGATGTCGAAAATAGAAACAAGACACGTAATTCCGACAACTACTATAATGACGGATACGGTTCAATGAATTCCGAACTTTCCGCAACGTACCTCGACCTCATGATCGGTGGCGACTTCATTATCGGTTACAAATTGACCGAATCATTCGGTCTCGTTGCCGGAGTTGACGTAACAACCAACATCTTTGGCTTTGGCTTTGTATCCCTCGAAGGACAGTATGAAGACAGCTGGGCCATCGATTACATTTTCTCCGGCATCAATATCGTACCGCATGTCGGCATAGCGTTCATCTTCTAACACTATTGAAAACGCCTAAATTGAAAAGGGTTCCTGCAAAACAGGAGCCCTTGTTCATTTCCTGATCGGAGCATGTATTTTACACGCCGGTGAGTTCCTTGGCCTTCGCCTCGATTTCGGCGATGGCCTTGGCGCGGCCTTCGGCGGAATCTTCGTTCGCGAGCACGATGTTCACGAACACGGAACCCGCGACCACGGCATGCACGTGCTTGCACAATACCTTGGACTGTTCGCCGTTACGGATGCCGAAGCCGCCGAGCACCTTCGCGCCGCCCTTGGCGACAGTGTCGATGAAGTCAAGCGTTGCTTGGTCAATGACGGTCTCGCTTCCGGTAGTGCCCGCGCGGAGTGCCGCGTAGATGTACTTGAAACCCTTGGACGCCATCGTCTCAAGACGTTCCTTCGTCATGGACGGGGCCGCCACGGGGATGTTCTCGAGGCCGTACTTCTTGCAAGCATCAGTAAGGCCCTCGTCGCAGTCAAACGGAAGGTCAGGAATGATGCAGGCGGACACGCCCGCGTCCTTGCACATCTTGACGAAGTTCTCAACGCCCGGAGTGAAGGCGAGCGAACCGTAGGTCATGATGTAGATGGGCGTTTCGGGGTGGCGCTCGTGAATCTTCTTCACGACTTCGAGACCCTGCTTGGTGGAGTAACCCTTCTCGAGGGCGACGGTGGATGCCGTCTGGATGGCAGGGCCGTCGGCGCTCGGGTCGCTGAACGCGAGCTGGATTTCGAGGATGGAGGCTCCGCCCTTCACGAGGGCGTCTGCGATGGCGACGGACGTTTCCGCATCAGGGAAACCCGCGATAAGATGTGACATCAGGTTAATCATAATTAAGCCGTAAGAAAAGGTTGTTGGTTGTTAGAGATAAGAGATTAGAGGCTAGAGACTAGTGAGGATAATCGCGGCTTCGCCGCCTTTATAAAAAAGTAGTTTACGCATGACATTATCCCTAGATCCTAGATTCTAGGCCCTAGTCTCTATTTATTCATTATCTCCGCGTCGTGAATGTCTTCGTTGTTTTCGAGGCGCTTGAGTTCGGCCTTCAGGAATTCCTTCCACTTTTCGGGGCGGAACACCGGACTCGTGATGAAAATATCCTTGTCGCCTCGGCCACTCATGTTGATGACGAGAGCCTTGTCCTTCGGCAGTTCCTTCGCAATCTTCATCGCGGCTGCACCGGCGTGGGCGCTTTCGAGTGCGAAGAGGATGCCTTCGTTACGGGCAAAGAACTTCACGGCTTCCAACGCTTCCTTGTCGAGAATGGCGGTAAATTCTACGCGGCCCGATTCCCCGAGGGCGGCGAGCTGCGGGCCAATGCCCATGTAGTCAAGACCTGCAGAAATCGAGCGCGTCGGCATGGACTGTCCGTCTTCGTCAATCAGGAAGCGGCTCTTGTAACCTTGCACGATGCCTTCGCGGCTGGCGTTACCCGTCATTCGGGCGGCATTCTCGCCGACATTCGGACCGATGCCACCGGCTTCGGCGCCGATGAGGCGAACGTTCTTGTCTTCGATGAACGGGGTGAACACGCCGATGGAGTTGCTTCCGCCACCCACGCAGGCGACCACGGCCGCGATGTCGATATTGCGCTGCGCAGCCTGGCGCTTGACTTCTTCACCGATGATGGACTGGAACGTACGCACGATATCCGGGAACGGGGCCGGACCCAGGGCGGAACCAAGCACGTAGTGGGTGTTCTTGAAATTCGTGGCCCAGTCGCGCATGGCCTCGTTCA
>CAMZDZ010000016.1 GCA_947305535.1 uncultured Fibrobacter sp. | reverse complement strand
GAAGCGAGGAAGGATTCGGCAGTGAAGACTTCGCCATTGACAGTCCATTCAGTGCAGGTGCTGTCATCGTCAGACGGGACAACCGGAGTCGGCATAGTCGTGTCGGCCGGGACTTCGACGCATTCGGTCTTGCCGAGGGCGACGATGCAAACGGTCGTCATCTTGGTGATCTTACCGGTAACTTCAAGGTTAGCAACCACGTTCGTGAATTCCTTGTCCCAACCATCGAAGCGGTAGGAGGCACCGTAGGTTTCTTCCACTCGGGCCTGAGGATCATTGGCATCGGCACCGTAAGCAACCTTCTGAGTTTCGAACAGGGTTGCAGCGGCCGGATCATTGCCTTCGTACACGTAGAAGGCGACCTTGAGTTCGTTAGCATGGCACTTGGCCACGAATTCAGGAACTTCAGCAGCCACGAAGCTGTCGGCAGCGAAGACCTTACCATCGACGAGCCAATCAGTGCAGGTGCTGTCTTCGTTAGACGGGACAACCGGAGTCGGCAGGGTTGTGTCAGCCGGAACATCTTCGCACTTGGTTTCGCCGAGAGCGATGACGCAGTAGGTCGTCATCTTGGTCATGTTGGCGTTCACGTCAAGAGCAGCGGTAATCCTGGAGAAGTCCTTGTCCCAGCTATCGAAGCGGTAGCCTTCGACAACCGGATCAGCCGGGGCTTCAGCAGCGGCACCGTAAGCAACCTTCTGAGAATCATGGAGTTTCTGGAGCACGTAGAAGTTCACGTCAAATTCGTTGACCTTGCAGCGGGCTTCAAGTTCGATCTTCTGAGAAACCGTGAGTTCGGCACCAGAGGGCAGAACGGTTTCGCCATTCAACCAGGCGTCGCAAGTGAGGGAGTCGTTAGAAGTAGGACCATCGATGATGACAGTCGTGTCAACCGGAACGGTGTCGCACTTGGTCGAATCCACAGTGACATAGCAGATTTCGGTCATTTCGGTCAGCTTGGCATTGATTTCCAGGTCAGCCTTCACGTTCGTGAATTCAGCATCCCAACCGTCGAAGCGGAAGCCTTCGACAACCGGATCAGCGGGCTTCTGAGCATCGGCACCGTAGGCGACGGTCTGTTCGTTGTGAAGCTTGCCCTGGACAAAGAACTTGACGCTGAAGGCCTTGGCAATTTCGTCATACATAGCCGTATAGGTCGTATTTTCAGTAGCGGCGGCAAACGGCTTGTCCCAACCAGTGAACTTGAAGGAAGCCGATTCTGTTTCAAAGTCAGCCGGGATTTCCGAGTCGTTTTCTTCGTCGTAGTAGAAGACCATGGAACCCTTTTCGAAGGACTTCTTGCCCAGTTCCTTACCGAAGCTGGTCACGAAGGTAATTTCGAACAGTTCGTTCAGCACGGCATTGTAAGTCACGGCACGAGTGTAGAACTTGTTCTGAACTTGCTTAGAAGTCAGCACGTTGCCATGATCATCCTTCCAACCCTTGAAGGTAGCACCAGGAACCGTCGGATCGGTCACGGTGTATTCAACGATATAACCACCAACGGTCGTTGCTTCATTAATTACTTTGCCATTAACCACGAACGTAATCTTGAAGTTGCCATAGCAACCCGAGAAGTCAAGCACCGGATAATCATCGGGATCATTAAGCCACACATTGGAAGGATTGTCGTTAAGATCGCCGTGTTGAGTATTCAGGGTCCAGACCAAAGCAGCACTGCCGACCATATCGCCAGTTTTCATGCCTTCGACAAACGTAATCGTCGAATTGGAGGTGTCGCCAACAGCTTTCTTCACCTTAGACAGCGTTTGATTATCGTAGTAGCAGTTTTTAACCGTAGAATATTCCGGATGGCCGTCATGGAACCAACTAGAAGTAGCATCATTTTCCATTTTACCAACAACGCCACCCACGGTAGTGCCGGTAACGGAATTGGTCGTGCTGATAGAGTTCAGCACCACAGCCGTGTAGTTACCAGACTTATATTTATTATCATTATCGAAATAGTTATAACCAACAACACCACCGGCAGTGCCACCGGCAACGGAGCCGTCGTTGCGGCAGTTATTGACGGAGCCATCTACGTTCTCACCGACAATACCACCTGCATAAGTGGTGCCCGAAACAGCACCCAAGTTCTGGCAAGCCGCAATACGGCCCGGAACGTGAGTAACGTTCTTTTCAACATTTCTATAATGAGAACCACCCACAATACCACCAGCAATCTTACCGGATACAGAGCCATAGTTGATGCTGGAGCTGATAGCACCCGTGTTCGCACCGGCTATACCACCAACCATGTTCTTGCCCACGACCGAGGCACGGTTTTCGCAGTTGAGCATCGTGCCATAGCCACCATTACGGCCAGCAACACCACCAGCGCCACCAATCGAAGACGGATCATTATTAGAGACAACCGAAACAGATGTGTCCGTCTTAACATTTTCAACAATACCATAGTTCAAGCCAACAACCGCACCCGCATACTGCGAAGAAGCAGTTACCGTGGAATTGCTAACCGTAAGGTTCTTAACAACACCCTGCTTACCGATTATACCGAAAAGGCCTGCATAAGAATCTTTATTTTGATTACCACCAGGGAAAGCCTCATTATGAGTAATCGCCAAGCCGGAAATCGTCTTGCCGTTGCCATCGAAGATACCTTCGAAGGCCTTGCTTTCGGACTGACCGATAGGTTTGAATTCCGCCTTACCACAATCAATGTCATTCATCACGATGGCATTGACGACCTTGCCTTCTTTGGTCCAGTCACGGAGCTTGGCCAAGTCCGAGCACTGTGTAAGTTTTGCGTAGTCTTTACCAAGTATGGTCGTATCAGCCATAGACACAGCGAAGGAATTCGCTGCCATGGCGAGACAGAAACCAACTGCAGTTGTAAATATTTTTTTCATAATGAGCCCTTTTTAGTGGGAGTTTTGGTGTGGGAAATGTAATTTTTTTGTCATGGCTCTACAAGGGTGTAATTTTTCTCACACAAACAAAGTTTCTAAAATGTGACGAAAAACACACAAAAAACACATAATGTAAACTTCTTTTTACGCGTTTTTTCGTCATTTGGGCCTTGCCAATGCAAGTTTTATGTAATAAAAAGGGTGTGATAAAAATCACACTCTATTTTGCACAAAAAGGAAGCGGGCCGGAGTCCAACAAAAAACCACCGGTTTTTTCCCGGCGGTCCTTGAATATAACTTGTTCGCTTTTTCGATTAGAACGGCTTCACGAACTTGCCGTTCAGCAGCTGGCTATACATCACCAAAAGGATATCGGCGAAATAGCTGGTCGTGGTGTTGCTCGGTTTCTTCGTGTTCAATTCCACCGTGCAAGCATCAAGCCATGAGGTTGCGCCGCTCAGGCCCGTAGCGCACCAGGCCCCAAGCCAGTAACCGCCAACCACGTTCGACGTCTTGTCGGCGCCCAGGCTCAGGTTCCACGAGTAGCTCGTACCGAGCGCGAGGTTCGTCGGATCGTCACCCGACTTCGGCGAGATAAACCCGTACAGGCCGTTAAGCACCGTGGCAGCACGCGTATCCTGGAACCAGTAGTAGTCCCACGCAATACGCCACGGGATGCGCACGCTTTCCTTGTTGAACATGTAGTAAGTGGTCTTCGAAGATCCGTTCGGGGCCTCGGCAGCAACGCCGGCGGCATTGCTCCAGTCCGGGAACACGCCCGTACCGCCCGCCTGGACCTTCGCCATGTACGCATACATCGCATCGAGAACGCCGTTCCAGTCGTGGCTCGGGTCTATCATGGCGAACAGGCGGAGAGCCACCGGAGAGAAGTAGCTCAGGTTGTATATGATCTCCTTGCCGCTCTTGCCATTCCACATCGAGGTATTGCCCGACAGGAGCAGCTTGGTGCTCTGTTCGACTTCCTCGTTCCAGATGGCATTGACAATGGCCTGGGCGTCTTGCAAGTAGGGAGCCAGACCGGTCTTGTAATACATCAGGATCAGCGCCGTCGCAACATCCAGGTCGGCATCCGTCGCGCTAGAACCGTCAACTACGTTGTACGTAAAGCTTTCGACAATCCACGGCATGAGCACGGAGGAATTGTAATCCCTGAACGCACGGTTGTAGTTCCAAAGGCTGTAGAAAGTGGCGTCGTCGCCAGCGAAGAACGAAAGGAGCATGCCGTAGCCGATACCTTCCGACACCGTGCAGGCGCGCGCCTTCATGTTGGTCTCGGTCGCATCGGAAACGCCGCACTGGGCCTTGTAACCGCCGGATGTCTGGGCGGACCAAACGACACGGCTTGCAGGCAGGTAATCCTGCTTGAACACGTCGGCGAAATCGCCTGCGAGCGAAGGATACCGGCCGGCATCCGCTTCCAACGTCGTGACATGGGCGCCCTTCCAGACATCATAGAGCAGGTTGGCAACGTCGGGATTCGCCAACGAGGCGAGTTTCGCATAGCTACCCGAAGGCACAGGCGTGGGCGTAGGCGTATTGTTGTTCGGGTTAGATGCCGAAGATGCGGGGACCAGGTTGGGATCGATGGCACTCGACGTGATAATCGGATTGTCCGCGGATGTCGGGGGAACGACAGGATTCGACTCGTGGCTGGACTTTTCGTCGCCACAAGCAAGCAATCCCAGAAGGGACGCACAAAGCAGCGGGAGCATGATTTTCTTGGACATACAAGACCTCATTTTTCCTTAAATATACATTTAAAAGATTCTTCCAAATACGGCGCAAGGCAAATTCGCCTTAACGCGTGACCCAACGCACCCTCACCCAAATAGACCTGTGAGCGGGAACAAAAAAAGGGAGCCGCGCTGGCGACTCCCCCTTTTAATCCTTGATGGTTACTTCAGGACAATCTTGCTGCTGAAATCAACAGACTTGCCAGAGACGCGGACCATGTAGACACCGGCGTCGATGGCAGAGAGGTCGAGAGCGGAAGCACCCTTCACAATGCCCTTCTTGACAATCTGGCCCTGGAGATTGATGATCTCGACAGAAGCGCTAGAAGCGATGCCAGTGAAGGAGATCTTGCGGTCAGAGACCATGGCCTTCACACCGGAAACGGCGCGGAAACCCTTGATCGCAGTATCATCGGAAGGAGCGCTAGCGCAGCCACCGCCCATAGCACCGACGGAGAAGATGTTGAAGTCACCTTCCGTACCGTCCTTGGCCTGGACCTTGAACTTGACAGCAACGAGCTTAGCAGCGGCTTCCGGGCCGGTGATCTTGTCACCCTTGCCCCAGCCAGCCTGAGCAAAGCCGTCCCAAGCGATTTCCTTCATGGTGCCATCGCCGCTCTTGGGGAGCTTGGCAACCGGGTTGTCGTATTCGAGGGCCTTATCGACGGCATCGCCGAGACCGAGTTCGAGCACGGCAGCGAGGGTGGAAGAGTAGCCGATGCAAATGCCACCCCAACCAGAGGCGTCACCAGCAACCGGGGTCTTGTCAGTAGCACTAGCTTCACCGACGACGTTGAAGCCGATACCGACGAACGGATCGTAGCTCAGAGCAGCACCGGAAAGGATGATATGACCGCAAACACCGTGGCAGTGGTCAATGATGGGCTGGAGGGAGTTGGCGTCCCATTCAGTACCCTTTTCGACCGGCCACACGACCTGGGAAAGGCCCTTGTCAGCGGAGTCATTGTAGTCAAACCAGTAACCGCCCGTTGCAGTTTCGTTGTCAAGGCCAGTCTCGACCTTTTCAGTATCGCCATTCCATGTGGTGAATGCTGCCATTGCAGCCGTAGCCATGGTGGCCATCGCAGTGTGTAGAATTTTCTTGTTCATAATTCTCTCTCTTTGTTAAATGTGGAGCCCGCATTAACGAGCTAGTTTTGGCGCTAATATATTCTATTTAAATAAAAAAGGCAAAGAAAATCCGTTTTTTTAGTAAAAATTTACAATATCGGGCCCATTCCGCCAGATTTGTAATTTGGCGCACTTTTTTTTGCATTACAAAAAAAATACTTGCCAAATACACCCCGGATCCGGTGTGCGGGAAATCACCCTATCGCGGAAAGAGCGACCTTTATTGAACCGCACCGTTTCCATCGGGAGCAAAGGAAATTATTTTCATGGGAAGGGTACGGATTGCAGGCGATTCAAGCAGAGTCGTTTACGACCGTAACCATTTTTTTTCTAATATGGTAGGTGCGATTGGGTAGTGGTGGCGTTATTTTGAAATAGCAGAACAGGAACATTATTATGAACATGAAAAAATTGCTCTTATGTCTGGCGGCATTCGCCACAGCGCCTGTATTCGCAGGTGCGCTCGATTGCACGCCCAAGCGCGTCGGCCCCGTATCATATTACGGAGCCCTCCATACCAGCGGAAACAAGATTATCGGCGCAAAGAACAACCAGCAGGCAATGCTCCGCGGCATGAGCCTTTTCTGGTCCGACGGCACCGGCCAACCCTACTACAACAAGAACGTCGTCGCCTGGGCGGCCGACAACCTCAAGATTGACGTCATCCGCTTCGCCCTCGGCATCCAGTACTACGATAGCGACGGAGGCACGACAAACGCCCTGGCCACGGAAAGCTCGTACAAGGGCTCCCCGGACAGCTACCTGAGCCTTATCGACAACATGGTCGCCGCCGCCATCGAAAGCGACATCTATATTATTATCGACTGGCACAGCCACCGCGCCCACATGGAAACCTCGCTCGCGAAGACATTCTTCGAGACCGTCTCCCAGAAATACAAGGACGTCCCCAACGTCATCTACGAAATCTTCAACGAGCCTGTCGACGGGAACGGAGGCAACTGGAGCGCGGTCAAGAGCTACGCCAACACCATTTGCCCGGCCATCCGCAACAACACGCAGAACCTGATCATCGTCGGCACGCCGACCTGGTCCCAGAACCCGCAACAGGGCGCAAGGGATCCGGTGAACTCCACGAACATCGCCTACGTGCTGCACTTCTATGCGGCGACCCATTCCAAGGGCTCCTATGGCGGCAGGATAACCGAAGCCCTGAGCGCAGGTTACCCGGTATTCGTCAGCGAATGGGGCACGACCGGAGCCTCCGGCGACGGAAGCCCGAACTCGAGCGCCACAAACGAATGGACCAGCTTCATGGACCAGAACCAGATTCCCAACTGCAATTGGAGCCTGCGCCAGCAGACCAGCGCCATCGACAAGAAGAGCGAACAGTCCGCCATGTTCGAAGGCAACGAAGTGCTGAACAACTTCAACGCCCTCTCCGGCGCAAAATACACGACCTCGGGAAACATCGTCAAGGAATACCTGACGAAAAACGGGCGTAACTGGGCCGACTCCCTTGTCAAGGGCAAGAACACGGGCAGCTGCGCGTTCAAGAGCGTCTCCGTCAAGCAGACCGAGAAGCAGATTACAGACGCGCTGAAGTCCGGCTGTACCTACACATCGAGCAACGAGGCAGTCGTCTCTGTCTCCGGTTCGACACTCGACGTTCACGACTACGGTTTCGCCATTCTCACCGGCAACGACGGCTCCGAATCCGTCGTCTCCGTCACGCAGGTTGCCGGCCAGTCCATCCCCGGATTCTCCGACGCGAGCTGCGACTATTCCAGCAACTGCAAGAACTCCAGGGGTTCCAGCCAGGCTCTCGACTACGACGAGGACGGCAAGAAGGAATACCTGCTCACCGTGGACAACACGACCATTGAAGGCTCCAAGTTCACGCTGAAGTCCCTGAACCCGGAAATCGTGGATGTCAAGAACGCAACATGCAAGATTGCTTCCTGTTCGGGCACCATGTACAACAACAAGGTGTGGATGTTCCAGCTGAACAGCTTCGGCGAAGCGAAGATTGTCGCGACGGCTGAAGCGGTGGCCGGCTACAGGGCCATGCAGGACACCATCACGTTCAAGTACACCAAGGGCAGGAACAGGTACCTGAGCAACAAGTTCAAGGACATGACGCTCGCTCTCGGGGCCACGGCCGAAGGTGTCGTTCCCGACACGTCGCTCGTGGGAGCCAAGATAACGTACACGTTCGACGGCGAACCGACCTCGCCCTACATCTCGAAGGTCGGGAGCAACCTTGTCGCCGGCAGCCAAAACGCCGTCGTCACGGTCACGCTTTCCGCCGAGGAAACCGACAACTACATGCCATTGGAAGCAAAGGCGACCATCACCATCGGTGATGCGGCCGCGGCAGTCAACCTGGCCGAACACCAGGCCTACCTGCTCAAGGACGTCCCGCCTGAAGAAGACGCCATCCGCCCCGTCCGCGTGGCTGTCGACGGCCTCCGCGCCCAAGTGAACGGCAGCACGCTCTCGTTCAGCGTGGACAAGGCCGGCCCGGTCAAGCTGGAAGTCTACGACGCCATCGGCAACCGCGTGATGAGCCAGTCCAGCCGTTACACGGCAGGCGACCACGCCATCTCGCTGAAGAGCCTCTCCAGCGGCTCCTACATCGCCACCGTGCGCCAGGGAAGCCGTACGGCAAGGCTCCGCTGGAACCAGCAATAAGCCCCCGGAAAGGCGGCTAAAAAGCCGCCAAAACGTTTCCTGACCTGCTAGAATTGAAATAGAAAATCCGTCCCGGTGGGACGGATTTTTTTAGTTCCTTGAAAGCTTTAATTCCCTGGAAGAACCTATCGATTACTTTTTCTTCTTGGGCTTGTAGTTCACTTCCGGGCGGAGCTGCAGGCCGATGGTCACGAGGAGCGAAACGATCGGTTCGTGATGGTCCTGGTCGAGCTCGTAGACGGCGACGCCGCTGAAGCCTTCGCTCTTGACATCCTCGGCGACAGCCTTCACGGAAGGAATGCCCATGAACACGATGGCTTCGGAATTGCTGACGGCCAGTTCGGACTTGGATTCCTCGTCGAAGGTGACCTTGTAGTCGGGTTCGTCGAACTTGCCCATGAGCTCGTTGTAGCCGAGGTAACCTTCGTTACCGCTACCGAAGCCCTGGTGGGAAGAACCGTAGCCCGTGGCGCCGACGAAGGACTTGCCGTACAGGTAAATCACCGGGAGCAGCTTGTCCTTTTCGATACCCATGTCGCTCACCATCGAAAGCATCTCGTGGATCTTGGTGGCGCCCTGGTTCGGGACGAGTTCGGAAGATTCTTCCGTCATCTGGTCGGGCATGAACACGTCGATGTAGGAAAGTTTGTTCATCGTCTCGGCGGAGTAGGCCTCCTGCGCCATGTAAGGATACATGGAAGAGGCGACGATCATGCCGGGCATGTCGCTCACCAGCGCGTTGACCAGCTTGGAATAGTCCTCGGCATCTTCGGCGGTAATGTTCTGCCAGTCGAGTTCGATGCCGTCGCCGCCATTCTTGGAAAGCCAGCTCTTGATGTTGGACACGAACGTCGGGAGGAGTTCCTCGGAAGAGGCAATCGCCTTCAAGTTACCCTCGGCCTCGGCACCGCCAACGGAAACGACGAGCTTCACGCCGTTCTCCTTGGTGTACTTGACCAGGTCCTTGAAGTTCGTGGCGTCGTTTTCGTCGACGAAATTGAGCGAAGCGTCTTCGCCGGGCATCAGGGAGACATAGTGAACGTGAGTCACCGTGTTGTAGCGGATGTCCTTCGGATAGAACTGCGAATACTGGCTCCAATACGGGAAGTATCCGATAACCTTGTCGGCGGCAGCCTGTGCCGAAACGGCACATCCCAAGGCAAACGCCAAAGCAACTACTTTAAGATTCATATAAATACCTCGCCTACTTTACAATTTCACGGGCTACGCCGTTGTCATCGCAGTACAGTTTAGTTGCAGGATATACGACCGGGTTGTAGACCGGATCGACGGCCGCGTTGGCCTTTTCGTCAGCCAGGCAGCGGCGGTAAGCCCAGCCATGGCTCTTGCCGAACGCGACAAACTGGCGGGCAGCGGCTTCCGTGTCCCCGGCAAGCTTGTCCAGCGCCTCAACGTCCTTTTTCACCCCGTAGAGGTTGTACATCGAAAGGGTCACCTTCATTGTAGAGTCCAATCCGGCAGGAATTGGCTTGAAGCTGAGAGAATCCTTCGTCGAAACCGTATCCACAACAGTCGTCTTGGCCTTCGTCGTGACGCCGTCAACCACGAACTTCGTCAGTTCGGTCGCGGCAGTGTCCGTCTTGCCGAAAATCTCGGCGAACATCGTGCCTGCCGAATCCATGACAACACTGTCGACATAAATCTTCACCGAGCTAAGCACGGCGCCGGCAGAATCCAGCGAATCGAGCTTCACTTCGGCAACCTTTGTCACGTAAATCGTATCGACGATGGTGTCCACCTTGTCGACCCAGAAGTTCACCCACTTTTCTTCCGTCTCCCCGTAATATCTCGGGTTAACATACAACTTGTGCAGGGACGCCGTGTCGGCGAGGAAGGCGGTCGAGTCTTCCGTCACCTTGGCATTGTAGGAATCAGCGGACAGAGTCTTCTTGAGCACCGCATTTTCCGCCTTGATGTAATCGAGGATCTGCATCGTCATCAAGACCGGGTGGAGTTCCAGGTAAACCGCGGCGTCAAAGTCGGAGGGATAGTTCTCGGACAAAGCCTCGGCGTCGTTGATTTCCATGGAAGAACACGCCGTGAGGGCCGCAGTAGCAAGTATCGTTAAGCCTTGGTATAATTTTTTCATTTTCAAGACTCCTTAGAAATTAACCGTAACATCGGCAGAAGCGACAGCCTTGCTTATGGAAAGCTTGGACTGCGGCATGGCACCGGTAGTCAAATCAATAGTTTTATAGGTAACTTCGTTTGTCAAGTAACCGCCCTGCAAGTTGAGGTAAGAAGCAGGAGCGATTCTCAGGCGAATGCCTTCGAGCGTGAGCATTTCCTTGCTCTCGGTTATGTAGGCGAGTCCGCCAGCTACACCGAAGCCTGCATCCCCGAAGGTCTTGTTGAACATCTGCACGCTACCCAGAATGGAGACCGGGCCCCAGACGTTCAAGGTGACGCCGCCCATGATGCGGTCGGCCTTGCGCTTGAGGTTTGCGCTTTCTTCGGAATGGTCGTAAGAGCCCTGGATCAGGAGCTTGCGGTCCATGGCGAGCAACTGGCCGATATCGAAACCGAGGCCGGCAGCGTAACGCGTGTACTTGTTCTCTTCGGTACCAATGCTCAGGTTACCCGCGGCATCGAAGTTGTACGTGAGGCTCTTCGCCTGTGTCAACATGTCGAAGCGTGCGTTGAACGTGAGGATGTCGTTCCAATTCACGTCGATGGCGGCCTTCACGCCCTTGCGGTCAGGCGTAGCGTCGCCGTAAGGCATAGCCAAGCTCACCGTAGGATCGAGAGCGAACATGGCCGACTCGATTTCGCTGCGCTTCATGATCGTCGTGGAGTAGCCATTGCGGTAGAAATGGCCGTCCTTGTAGTTGTTGTACAGACGGGAGTAGAGATATTCGCTTTCGTCCTTCACGGAAAGGGCGTTCGAAGACTGCGAGGTCATCAAGTTCGTCGCATTCAGCGTCACGGCGTTGTAGACGTTGAAGTAGAGGTTTTCCAGGCTCGAAGACCCGAAGCTCGAGATGATCATTTCGTCCGTCGGGTTCGTGTAGAGCGCATTCGCGTTCAGCACGACGGCACCGCCCTGATAAGACGGGGTGGCGGCCATTTCGGACCAGAACTTCTCATCCGTCTGCAAGTAGCGGACCTTCAAGTCGTACTCGACCTTGGCAGCTTCGCCGCGAACGAACGGTTCCACGTAGAAGCTCTTGCCCTTGGCGTCGGCATACTCTTCGTTAGTCGTGTAGGTAGAATCCTGGTCAACCGCCTTGTAGTAGACAAAGGAGTCGGCCGGAGCCTTGGGGTTCTGCCCGAAGGCGAGGATGTAGTTCTTGACCGTCTTCTTGGTCTGGTAGTCGCGATCCATCTGCCAGTCAGACATGGCAAATTCGCCATTGAAGCCGAATTCCAGGGGAAGCGTCGACATCAGCGGCTTGCTTGCAAATCCGAGTTCGCCAGCATACACACGGTCATACTCGTAGTAGATCGTGTCGCTTGCCTCGGACGTATGGGCACGGCGGCTGAGTTTGCGGTCGGAAACATTGTAAATGTCGCCACCGAGATGGACGCCCATGAGGTCGATCCCAAGGCGGGAAGCGAGCAAGTACCTGTCGGAGAAATCGAAGTCGAAGAACACCTGGTCACTCTTCTTGGCCACGTTGCGCAAGCGAGCTCCCGTAACCTGCATGGCGACATTGTCGAGGGGACCGATCTTGCCGCTGTTGTATTCGGCATTCAGACCATGCAAGAGGCGCCTGTCGGTCGTATCCAGATTGCGGCGTTCCAGAGCCTCGACCCTGTGGGAGGCGAGGATTTCCGGTTCCTGCAGCAGTTCGGGCTGCGGGGTCGCGATGGTAAGCGGAGTGTACCCGACGCGCATGTAACCGAGATTGAAGTTCAGGTGCTTGTCGAGGATAAGGCCGTCGTAGGAGAACCAGTGACCGATAACCGGGTTGTTGTTCACATCGTAGGCGCTCTGCCAATCCTTGTGCAAACGCATGCGGACGTCAACGTGCGTCTCGGCGCTCGGATTTGCCCCGAAGCGCAGGTCCACGTCGGTATAGGCTTGGTTTTCCTGCGTCGCGGACTCTTTGGAGAAATTATCGGAGCTTGCCTTAGACGTGAGGGCTCCCGCCTTCGCCGTACCGTTGACCCTCAGGCCAAGCACGGCATCGTTCAGGGAATCCAAAGTTTCGAGCAGGGACTTCTGCTGGGAAACGATGGAATCCTGCCCTTCAGCCAAGGCGTAACCAGCCGAAAACAAGAAGGAGGAAATCAGCGCGATTGTTTGAATTTTCATATTGAAGTTCATCTTAGTTACCTCCCATTAAAATTCCACATTAATGGAAGCTTCAAAAATCATCTGAGTAAATTCATGCGTGAACCTTTCGGGGACTGCATCGGCATCGGCATAGTAGTACATCGGCAGATTCATAGTTTCCTTGGCATCCGAGTAGGTGTAGCCGCCGTCTGCATTCTTCTTGTAGGTTCCCGGAGCGGAGCCCAGGGCGAGGTTGTACTCGTTGCTGACGCTGACCTGGCCCACATTGACCGACAGCCAGGCATTTTCTTCCATGGCGTAGTCGAGGCCGACCATCCACTGCATCTGCTTGCCCTTCATGATCGGGGTCTTCTTCTTGTCGATGCCGGGGAAGGCCACCGTGGCATCAAGCATGGCCTGCTTGTCGTTGACTTCCGAGTTGATCATCTGGAAACCTGCGGTCAAGCCCAGGCGGGGCAGGTACTGCACATAAAGACCGGCATTGATGAAGTCGCTGTTGAACTCGGCCGTACCGGGGCCCAAAACGGCGGGGTCGTAATCCATGGAACGTCCGGAATGCTTGTAAGATCCGGAAATTTCAAGCGGGCGCTGGAAACCGAGAGTCTTGAAGATATCCCACTTGGCGCCGCCACCGTATTCCATGTACTTGGCTTCCTTGAATCCGCTCAGAGCCTTTACCTGGTTGAAGGTAGCGAACATGCCCTGAAGTTCGGCAAGGTCCTTCCAGTTTGCCGTCAGGACGCCGCGGGCACCCATGCGGTTCGCCGTGGCAAGGCCGTTCGGCAGCGAAAGCTGGATGTTCGGGTCAGCGAGCTTCTCGAGCACAGCGAGCTGGGCATGCGTGTAGACGTTCGTCGTCCAGGAGTTCTTGTTGTACGGGGCGATGTTGTAGCTTTCCGTCTGGCCGCCCTGCGTCTTCTTGTCGTCCGTACCCAAGGTCGTTGCCACGGGAGCGAATTTCGGAGAGAAGTTGTAGAGAGCGTCGAAGGTGCTGTACAACGGGGCGTTCACGCCAAAGCGCACCTGATTGTAATCCACGTCGGAGTTCAGGATTCTCTGGGCGAAGAAGTTGGAGGACTGGGCCAGGTTGTTGAACCATGCGCTGTCGTTGCGGATGAAGTCCACGCTGACGACCACGCCGTAGCTATTCTCGACCTTGTAACCGATGTTGGCCGTCGCAAGGATGGCCATACCGTTCTCGGTTTCTTCGGCAGTCTTGATATCGCCCGTAGCGAGATCCACGCTCTTGATCTTGTCGACCTTGTCCATGGACATGGCGCCTTCACCCACGAGGTCGGCCACCAAAGTCTTGGAGCCGAGGAAGCCGGCAACGTCCGCACCCAGACGGCCGCTCACGACAAACGTGTTCTGGGCAGCCGTGTCAAACGGGTTGACGTCGCCGCGCTCGTAAGGTTCGTCAAGAAGGTATCCGTTGTCTTCGTCGTAGGGATGACGGTAGGCGTTATGCGCGTACGTGTCTTCGTTATCGAAGATGTACATCGGGGTGACGCCGACATAAAGGTTACGGTTCAGCGGGAGGAGTTCCAAGTTACCGGCGGCCAGCCACTTGTCCATATTGGAGGCCTGCGTCGAACCGGCGAACATGCCGTTCGGCATGATATTGCCCTCGGCGCCGCTAAAGTCCAGAACGGACACGCGGTTCACGCGAGCGAACAAAGCCTCGGCGCGGAATTCACCGGCCGCCTCGCCCAAGTTCGTGCGGAACTGGAGGTTGGCACCCTGCAAGTTGCGCTGGTTGCCTTCGAGCATCTGCTCCTTCTGGGCCATGTGGCGCTTGCGGGCGAACACCGTCGGTTCGTACATGATGTCGATACCCGGCGTGAACAACGTCAGCGGAGAGTACTGCTGGCGGAAGTCACCCACAATCCAGTAGAAGGAATTGCCGACATTACCTTCAACGTTAATCCAGGCAACGGTCAGCGTCTTGGCCGCAGAAGCAAAGTATTCCTGCATGCCGCCGCCCAGGCGCAGCATCACGTTGGCACGGACTTCTTCGTAGGGGCGGAAGCGGAAGTCGATATCCGCCGTGACAAATTCGTTGCGTTCCTCGGTCGGCTGCTTGATAGAACCGGCCGGATCGTCAGCATCAAACGACGAACGCTGTGCTACGGCACGAATGGCACCGCCAATCTCGAAACCGCGCTTGGCGTTAATCGAGTCGGCCTTGCTTTCCAGCAAATCCTTGTTCTCATTGACCGGGTTAGCCAGAGCAGCCACCGAAGCGGCAAGAAGAGTGAACAATGTTCTTTTCATTTTCATATTCATCTTTAGCACCCTCCCTTAGAACCATGCCTTCGTTTCGGCAGAAATGTAATGGGAATGCCAATCGTTTACAGAAAGAGTCTCGTCGGAATGGGTCATGTACTTGTAGCGGACATGCAGGCCAACGCGGTCAGCAAAGTCCCAGTCGAAGCCGACGCCCAAAGCCGTTTCCCTGTAGTTGATCGGGGCCTTCTTGTACAAGAAGGTGTTCACTTGAGACTTGTAGTCAGATGTCTGGCTGACAGTCGAGGAGACCGACAGGGCTTGGTAAGCGTAATTGGAACGGAACGTTTCGAGACCAAGGATGCCCACCATGTGGAACTTGGTCGTGACGGCGACCGTCGGTTCGAACTGTCCGTAGAAGCTCCACAGCAACATGTCGGACTGCTCTTCGCTATAGGCAATCGGGGCAAACGTGTTGGACACACCCGAAAGGGCGACCAACCCGGTCATCATGATGTTGCGGTCGGTCCCGAACCAGTGGCCGATGTCGTAGCCGCCCATGAAGGAGAAGTAGGAATCCCACTTGGCATGCATGGGAACCTCGCCTTCCTGAATCTGGCCGGCATCTTCGTAAGCGACGAAGGATTCCCAGAGTTCCCAGGTTCCGCCGTACAGGCCGCCGCGCTGGCGGTACTGCTTCACGCCGTCGGCAGAGTTCATTTCTACGCCGGCGCGGTTGTAGTAACCGGGGCCGCTGAAATTACCGGAGTCAGCAACAAACAGGGGCTTGTGCTTGGTCCAGGAGTTCGAGCTTTCCCACATGTTACGACCATTCAAACGGTAGTTGAACACGATAGCGTCGTTACCCTTCTCGATCTGGCGATGCTGGCCGTACTGCAAGTCGAAGTAACCGCGATTGAAGGTCGGTTCCAACTTGAGGTTGATACCCGCCAGGTTGGGGGAATAGCGGAGCGAACCGCCGTTCAAGTAGGCCTCGTCCTTGCGCCATCCCGGGAAGCGGGACGGGTTCGTAATAGCGTACGGAGAGTAGAAATCCTTGGAGAAGTAGGCGGCCTCGACCGTGATCGGCCAGCCCTCGATGTGCTTGCTCTGGGCCTTCACGTACACGCCGATCTGGGGATCGCCCGCCTTGTCGAACGATTCGTTGTGACCGTTGCTGGAATAACCGGAGTAATCGTCCTTTTCGTTGTAGCCCTTGGTTTGCTTGGACTGGTAGAAGATGACCGAGTCCACCATGTTGACGGCGATATCACCCATCAAGTAGAGCTTCGGGGTGAAGTTGCCCTTGAAGTCCACAGAACCGACATGGTTGTTGAGAAGCACCGGAGCGCCGAAATCGGAGGCAATCCACTGTCTGCTAAACTCCGGTTCGTACACGGTACCTTCGTCGTAGATAACGCCCAAGTAGTTGAGGCCGACGGTCACGTTGTCGGCGATCTTTTCCTTGGCGATACGGCCATGGTAGACGCTTCCGCGCAAGTCGTAGGAACCGATCATTTCAAGTTCGCCCGGCTGGCCACCGTACATACGCAGACCGTCACGGGTCGCCATGTCGGCATCCATCGGCTGGGACACGAGGAACTGGGCCTTCATGTTCGCGGGCAGCTGGTAGACGTTCGCAAAGATGCCACCGAACGAGCGGTTGGTCCAGAACGCGCGGCCACCTTCCTTAACCGGCTTGAAAGACTTTTCCTTGTAATAGGTACTGACGGTCTTTTCGTCTTCGTAAAGTTCGTACTGCCAGGAGAAGCGGGCCATGGTTTCGCGTTCCCACATGGTCAGCGGAGAGGCGTTCGCCCAGATGACACCGCCAGCCGTGACGTAGGCGCCAAAGACGCCGGCACGGATATCCACGCCCACGTTGAATTCCTCGTTGAGCGTAGAGGAGTAATAGTCCGTCGAGTGGTCGTAGGGAACGCGTTCGTCGTACGACGGGGCGTTCGTCGGGCTCTTCGCCAAGTTGTTCGTGTACGTACCGGTCAAGTCGAACGGGAAGGACAGGTTCGTGAACAGCGTGATGTAGGAGTTCGGCATGGCGACCACGTTCACGTTGAGCGTAGCGTCCACGGCAGTCCTGGCACGGTCATCCCTGACCCAGGGACTCGGTTCGCTATACTGGAAGTTCTTCAAGCGGAAGGCCATGTAGCCGGAAACCGCAAGCGGCAGATCGTCCTTGCCGAGCAAGGTAGACTCCATGTTGTTGGACATGGTGTCCAACGCCGCGTGAAGGGAGTCAAGTTGCAACTGCGGAGGAAGCGCCCAAGCCGCGCCGAGGCAAGAAGCAAGTAAAATACTAGAAACTGGTTTGCGCATAAAATCCTCTTAAATCTCGTTGCGGAACGGATAGTAGGCCGGACCATCGTACGGCTTGCCGTGCTTCTTGATTACGATATCGTCTATCCAGACCTTGAAGGACTCGTTTTCGTCCTTGCGGACTTCAAGACGGAAACCCTTGAACTTGTCCCAGGCAAACGGGAGCATCACTTCGCGCGTGTTCTTGGCATCCCAGTAGACACCGGTATTGCCGAACAGCTTCAGCGGGATGCTGAAGTGCTTCCACTCCGTGGTGATTTCGCCGAGGCTCTTGGAACGGAGCTTGACCTGAAGGGATTCGCCGCCGCTCTTCACGCCGTCGTCCACCAGCACGAACAGAGCGTTTTCGCCGCCCTTGGCACCCTTGATCCAGAATTCCAGGACACCCTCTTCGAGGTACGGGGTCAAGTCGACGGAACCGGCGATACAGATGGCAACGCCGGAATAGTCGCTGGCGATAAGTTCGATTTCCATGGAAAGGGCACCTTCCATGGCGTACTTGTCCGTGAGAACCGGTTCGGGGTTCTCGCGCGGATACTGGTAGGTATAGCCGCCGCCACGTGGAATAGCTTCACGCATAACCACGGTGACAACTTCCTTGTCGGGGCGGAAGGGTTTCCCAGGCTTCATCACGAAGCGGGACTGGTCACGGTCGCGGTAATCGCTGAACCCGTAACCTGCAAAAGAAGAAGAGGCTAGGACCAGTGCGGCGAGGGCACCCGTCCATACGGCTTTTTTCAAATTTCCATTCATATAGGTACAAATCTCCATATTCGGATTGGCTACAATATAGCTTGTTTTTTGACGATTAGATTTTGTAGTACAGAAAAATGTGACGGATTTACAAAGCCGAAAAGAGCGCGAAGGCCTATTTTCGTGGCCAAAATCATGGTTACTTACGTAAACACTTTATTTTGCGAATTTAGGCCTGCAAGTCCTTTATTTTAAGTATTTTTACATTGGGATGTAAAGGAGGTTTTACAATGAAAAGATTTATTTTCGCCTTATTGACCGCTGCACTTGTTCCCGTATGTTTTGTAAGTTGCGACAGCAGCAGCGCACCGCCGGCAGTCGAATCAAGCCAAGATGGGGTTACCGAACAGGGAAGGAAAATCGTTCCCGTGGACTATTCCAAGGGACGCGCCATGAACGCGCGCCTGGGCAAAGGCATTAACCTGGGCAACTCCTGGGATTCCGACGGCAAGAACTGCAAGGACGACAACTGCTGGGGAAACGCAATTGACGACGGGGATTTCAAGATAATCAAGGACGCCGGATTCAATTCCATCCGACTTCCCGTGCGTTGGCAGAGATATTCCAACTACGAGACACACACCGTCGATCCGGAAATTCTCGCCGGCGTCAAGGAAGACGTCCGCCTCGCCGTTGACCAGGGCCTCGTCGTGCTCCTCGACTTCCACCATTACGTAGAACTTAACACGCTCGGCGGCGGAGCACACCGCAAAAAGGCCGACACGTTGGAACTGTTCGAGAAAGAGAAACAGCACTTTGTCGCCCTGTGGACCCAGATCGCAAGCGAGTTCGAGGAATTCCCCGACACTATGCTGGTGTACGACATTCTCAACGAACCGACCATCCCCAACAAGGACCTGGTCAACGACGTGCTCCTCAGCGCATATGCGGCCATCCGTGCGGCATCGCCCGGAAAGACCATCATGTTCGAATCCTACAATGCGGCAAAGTTCGCGCAGCTGTCCATCCTCGACCTCCCTGCCGACGGGAACATCATCTACAGCGGCCACTACTACGAGCCGTACACGTTCAGCCACCAGGGTCACGGCTACGACTGCCTGGGAGACGCCGCCTACTCGAGCAACGCTGCCAGCGACTTCATGGGATACGCCAAGTTGGGCATGCAGCTCTATCCGGATGTCAGCGGGAAAGACTTCATCCCGATGAACGTGGGCGAATTCGGAATATCGGGAAGCACGAACTGGGAATGCGGCGCGGACGCCCCCAGCGACGCGGCAAAGGCCAAGTGGGCATCGGAAACGATAAAGGCCGCGCAGAAATACAACATGTCCTTCCACTACTGGGGATTCACGTACGTGGGCGGATTCGAGGCTTACGACCGCAAGGGCAAGGCCTGGTATCCCGGATTCCCGCAGGCGCTGGTCGACCCGCAGTAACCAAATCAGGGACGGAGCAATGTCCCGCCCCAACGCTCGTCGAAAAAGGCTTGGAACAGAGGTTCCGGGCCTTTTTTCAGTTCTTCGATGACTTCGGCGATAGGGCGGTTGCCGCGGTAAAGTTCGCGATAGGCCTGCTGGAGAGCGCGGACGCGTTCCTCGGGGAATTCATCGGGATGCAGGCGGAGAGCGTGGAGGTTCAGCGCGCCCACCCGAAGCGGGTTGCCGGACGCCTTGACGCAAGGGGGAACGTCGCGGTCGACCTTGTGCGTGCCCCCGACAAACGCGTAAGCGCCCACCTGGTTGCGCTGCTGGATGCCCGAGACACCGCCGATGGTGGCATATTCCCCTATACGCACATGGCCGCCCAGCTGGCAGCCGTTCGCAATGACGACACCCCGGCCGATATCGCAGTCGTGCGCAATGTGGGAATACGTCATGATAAGGACGTTGTCGGCGACACGCGTGCATCCGCCCCCCTGGACCGTGCCCCGGTTGAGCGTGCAATATTCGCGGATGATGCAGTTCTTCCCGATTTCGAGACGGGTCGGTTCGCCCCCATACTTGAGGTCCTGCGGGGGAGCGCCGAGGACGGCGCCGTCAAAGACATGCGTGTCCGCCCCTATTGAGACTCCGCCGTACACGTGCACTCGCGATTCGAGAACCACGCCCGGACCGATTTCCGCACCCTCGTCCACCAGGCACCACGGGCCAACAGAAGCTGTTTCATGGACTTTAGCTTGCGGGTGGACAAATGCGGAAGGATGAATCATGGTAAATAGTGGTTAGTAAACAGGGTTTTGGAGTACTGTTGGCAACAATTTAGTAATTAATAGACAGTGGTTAGTAGGAAGTTAGAAGTAGGAAGTAAAAAGTGGGAAGTGGTTAGGGAGTGTTAGAAGTGAGACGAGAGAGGGAGGCGCCAGGATCTACGGGGCTCGAACCTGGAGCCTGGAGCCTCGCGCCTCATACCTCACCGCTCATTGCCCGAACTTGGAGCCTCATGCCTCAAACCTCTTTACTATATTTCGGCGCATGGGTGACATCATCGTGGCATGCCTTACCGCGCTCTACGCGCTCCTGTTCCTATTCTTCATAATAGGACTTGTCCGCACGCACCGCTACAAGGGCCCGAAGGCGACCCCGAGCGTCTCGGTCGTGGTGCCGATGAGGAACGAAGAGGAATTCGCGCAGCGCACGCTGGAAGCGCTCGCCGAGCAGGACTACGCCGGCGAATGGGAAGTCATCTGCGTGGACGACCGCTCCACGGACTCCACCCGCGAAATTCTCGAGAAGTTCGCCGCAACGCACCCGCGATTCCGCGTACTCAGCCTCTCTCCCGACCTGCCGCAAATCGCAAGCCCCAAGAAGCGCGCCCTCGAAAGCGCGTTCAAGATCGCCAAAAACGAGGTGCTGCTCACGATGGACGCCGACTGCATCCCGCGCAAGAGCTGGATTACCGCGATGGCGGGCCGTTTCGTGGACGGAGTCAGCATCGTGCAGGGCCCCAAGCAGAACAACGGCACCCGCTCCATGCCGCACCTCTACCAGAAACTCGAGACCCTCGGCTACACAGCAATGGAGGCCGCAGGATTCAGCCTCGGGCACCCGATTGTCGCATCCGCCGCATGCCTTGCCTACAAGAAGGACCTGTTCTTCCAGGTCGGCGGCTTCGGCGACCTTATCAACCTATCGAGCGGCGACGACGACATGCTCATCCACAAGATGATGAAGGTCCCGGGGACAAAGGTGTGCTACAACCTCGACAAGGACGCCGTCATCGAGACCGCCCCCGTACATACGTGGAAGCAGCTGTTCAACCAGCGCGCCCGCTGGAGCAGTAACGGCACAAACTACGAAAGCAAGGCCTATATCCTGCTCCTAACCTTGATCTACACGTACTACATCTGGATGTTCGTGAGTCCCTGGTGCGTTCTCTTTTTGGATTGCCCGTGGCAGTGGTGCGTTTTCAGCATCTTGCCCAAGATTGTCGTGGATTTCGTATTCCTCTCCATCGCTTCGTGGAAACTGCATTCCAAACGGCGCATGTTCGCCTTCTTGCCGGTGGAGCTCATCCAGATTCCGATGATCGTTTTCTGCGTACCCGCAGGCATCACCGGCATGTTCCGCTGGAAATAGCCGTCAATTGTTCTTGACGCAGCGGACCGCGTAAGCCTCGTTCTTGTATCCCGAGTCAAAATACAGCATGTCGCCGCCGATTGTCCAGCGGTAGGCGTCATAGGTGTTGCCGATGCCTTCGCTTGCGCTCCAGTATCCCGCCGAGACGCCCATGTCCTCGTAATTGCTGATCATGTCCCTGTGGCCGCTCGGGATGGCGGCAAAGCCGGACGTATTCTCCCCGTTGGGGGAACTGTCGCCGTCTTCGGTTTCCCAGCCGGAAGCCGCCTTGAGCGCCTTGCCCACGTTTTTCCAGGCACAGACGTCCGCATCGTTGCAGGTGTCCTTCTCGGCCTCGACGGCCTTGGCCAGGGATTCCCATTCCGCGTTCGTGGGCACGTGCCAGCCGGCGGGGCAGACTCCCTGGTGGTTCTTCTTGAGCTTGGCGGTGTAGCGCTCGGCCTTGAACCTGTCGGGAATATTCATCATGCCGAGCCAGGTGTACAGGCGACCGTTCTTCTTGCAAACGGTAAAGCGGTCGTCGTAGCAGAACGACTGGGGAATGTTGTAGTTGAGGTTTTCGGCCATCCAGACCAAATCGCCGATCTTGGCGGTCTTGTAGACCTTGCCGTCGCGAGTGTCTTTCAGTTCTGTGGCTTCCGGTTCCTCGGTCGCGGACTTCGAGGGGGCCGACATTGCGTAAGCAGCCAGCAAGAGCAGGATTATAGCCGAGTACTTCATACCGATAAAGATAAGTTAATTTCTTTCGCCCAGGTAAGCGCATCCGAAATATTTTTTATTTCGCCATCCAGCTGCAGCTCGAAACTCCGCTTGATAATGTCGCCCATGTGCTTTCCGGGCTTCATGCCCATATCCAGAAGCATCTTGCCGGTCAGGTAGGGCTGCGGGGCGGCGTCGTACACGCCGATTTCCAGGGCGGCTTCCTGCAATGCGGCGGCAAAACCGGGATTCCCGGCGACAGGCGCCGGAGTCGACTGCACGAGCAGGCAAAGCAGCTTGAGTCCGCCGAGGCGGACGGCCAAGCGGCGGAGTTCCGGAGCGGAGGGGACCTTCTCGAAATCGAGCCCACCGTAGCAGGAAAGGAGTTCCGGGACCTTCTTTAACAGGTGAATCTCGTTAGTGATGCGCGCAAGGAACTTCTCGGCGACAGGCTTCACGCCCCCCGCGCCACCCGAAGCTTTCCCAAGGGCGTTCCCCGAAAGCAAGGCGGCAAAGGCCAGTTCGGAGCATTCGTCGTCGCCCAGCGCGGGCGGCTCGCCCACGGATGCGGCGGCACGTGCACCCGCCATATTGTCCAGAAGCCGTCCAAGAGCCTCCCAGGATCCCGCCAGGGGGACCACCTCCGGGAAGAACCCCTCGAGCCCGATATCCAGAAACGCGCGGAGGCCCATGGACGGCCTGCCCGGTTTCAGCAGCCATTTCTTGAATTCCTCGAACAGGCGCTCCACCGAAAGGTCGGCCAGCGAAAGCGTCCGGCACAGTTCGGCCGTCTCGGGAGCCAGCGTGCACTCGAAGCGGCTCGCGAACTGCACCCCGCGCAAGATGCGCAGGGAATCCTCGGCGAACGCGGGACCCACATGGCGCAGCACGTGCGCCTTCAGGTCATCGATACCGCCGTAAGGGTCGCAGAGGGTCAGGTCGGGCAGCTCCATGCCCATCGCGTTGATGGTGAAGTCGCGCCGGAGCGCCGCCTCCCTGAACGAAAGTTTCTCGTCGGTATGCACCACGAAACCGCGGTGACCGTAACCCACCTTGCTTTCGGTCCGCGGGAACGAAAAATCGAGCGATTCGCCTTTCATGGCAAGATGGATCACCCCGAAGGCCTTCCCCACCAGGTTCGTTTTCCCGTAATTCTTGAGAATCGGCACAAGCTCTTCCTGGCCGATATCGTAAACCTCGATGTCGTAGTCGCGGCAGTTCTTGCCTAAAAGCGCGTCGCGCACCCAGCCGCCCACCAAAAAGGCGCGGCCCCCCGCATCGCGGATATCGCGGACAATGCGCAAAAGGCGCCCCGGAAGTTCCGGAGCGAATTCATTGCCGGCAAGGGTCGTAATCGTGGCCATGATTCCCTTTATCAGTGGATGAGGATAAACTTGCCTTTCTTCTTTCCGGAAGAATTCTTTACCACGTACCAGTAAACTCCGGGAGCGGCGATATTGCCGCGCTTGGACATCCCGTCCCAATCCACGGAGCCGCCCTTCGTTTCGTTTTCGTCAAAAGAGCGCACCAGGTGCCCGGCCCGGTTGTAGATGGAAACGACCGCCTTCGCGCCAATGTTATTGATAGTAATGTAACGATGCTCTCCCAAGCGGAACGGATTCGGGTAGGCAATGACATCGTGCTTGACAGAATCTTTCCCCACTGCAGACACGTCGCGCAGGTCGCCACGCTTGTACATGGTCACGCCCCTCTCGTGCGAGAACCAGGCCTCGCCACGAACCGCGTCAATGGCAACGTCGAGCACTTCGTTAGAAAGCAAGCCATTCTTGGACGAGAACTGCCTTGCTATCAGCGTATCCTGCGTAACGCCCTTGCGGGTCAGGCGGTACACCCCCTGGCTCGTGGTACCGACCCACAGATTGCCCAGGACATCGAACTCGACGGACGTATATTCCGTCCCGACAACGCCCTTCACGACATACGGCGCACTGATGGAATCCTTGTCCAGGTCCCAATACTCAAGCTGGTTTTTCGTCACGATCCACAAGAAACGACCCTTCGCATCGTAAGCCATGTCGACAGGGGTGTCCTTGAAAGCGGAATAGACTACCTTGTGTTCCAACACTTCCAAGCGCCCGCCACGCTTCGCGGGGTCCGCGACACGGAACACTTCCAGCGCGCCGTCCACTTCGTACGAAGCGAGGCTGCGGCCAGACACCATCACAAGCCAATCCGTGGATCCCTCGATTCGTGTCGCAACAACGGGGCCCGAAAAATCAAAGTTGCCGACATGGTTTGCGCAGCTGAACTCCCCGTCCTTCGTCACGTAGATCAGGTCGAACCCGCCATTCGTCGACGCCGTCGTGATGAACCCGGAAGAATCCGGAGCAACCGTGCTACCGGCAGTCACCACGAAATCAGGATGTTCCGGAGACGATCCATTGAAGCAGCGGTCTTTTTCAACCGCCGTGTTCTTGATCAGCTTTTGCCCGTTTTCGGAGTAGAGGTAGAACCCGCGACCCCATATGTGGTAAAAGACCCTGTCAGGCGGAAGGTACGCCAGCACCTTCATCCTGTTGGACAGGGCACTGCTCGAGTTCGCGAAGCCCTCGTCCGCGATAGCCCTGTACTGCCAGACGTAATCTATCGTATGGGACATCTTGCCCTCGAGCGACGCGGCAATAACGCCGCCTCCCGCCTTGGGCCGCACTTCGTAAGTTCCGTCGAGAGGGAAAGCGGCATATTCCGAGAAGTCAATCAATTCCTTCTTCTTGGTGTCGTAGCCGAGAAGGAAATATTCCCCCGCCAAGAAGGCGTACGTATTGCTCAAGCCAATCCCGTAGACACGGCTGGCACCCTCGTAATACAGGAAATCTTGCAACAGGGCTTTCCCCTTCACCATGATATCCGAAGAATCCGGCGCAGTAGAAGTCAGGAGACCGTCTTCATCCCATTCCCACTGTCCCTTGATAGGGAACGTTTTCAGGGAATCCCCCTTCCAGACGATGGTGTGGACAACCTCGCCTTCCCGTTCAACAATCCAGGTTTCAGGGTCAACCAGGCGAATTTCCTGGTCAATATGCTCCCAGTCAATATATCGCTTGTAAAGCGTCGTTCCCACAGCGACATAAAGCGTATCTTCATGGACGCTCAGGGCCTGGACGGGAGTCGCAAGCAAGGAGTTCTTGCCGACCTTATTGACTGTCAGCACGGCACGGCGGCTCTGCGTGTCGAAAAAGGCCAAGCGGTCTTCGAACGCAATAATCAAAAACGTCTTATAACCGATGACCCTGTCCTGGATAACGCGAACCCCGTTGGAGACAAAGGACCTGTTGGCAATGTTCCAGTTGAGGGTTTCCATGTTCCAGCCGGCAATCAGGCCGTATTCAGAAACGGCGAATATTCCCGCATCGCACAGGGCGAGCGCATAGAACGAGGAAGTTTCCAGTCCACTCACCGTAGAAAACAGGACATCAAGTTCAGGAGTGACATACCGGACTCCCGAAGCCGTGGCCAGCAGCACACCATCCCCATAAGGGATAATCGAACGGACCGGATAAGGACGCCCAAAAACTTTCCACGCATCCGCGGCAAAAGCGGATACGGCCATCGTCAAGATTAGGGAGAGGTATAAAAAGAACTTCACACCCTAAAATTACGAAATTTAAGCACGCCAAAAGTGGCTCCATGCAAAAAAAGCATGGCATATGTGCACTTTACGGCCTAGCTAATCCACGAAGGAGGAACATCCGAAAGCTTCGCGGCCTCCCTCATTTTCCCCTTGGCGCGCGTCTTGGCCTTGGCAACCATGTTTGGCGTAAGCCCCAGAGTCGCACAGACATCCTTTGAGATAATTCCCTGAATGGATGTGAGGTCCAGGATGTTCTTTTCCATCGGAGAGAGGACATTCGTCAGGCGGTCGAAGCACTTCTTGCTGACATCGTCAGCGCCGAGCACATAGTTCGCCACGCACCGTTCCTCCATATCGACAAAATTCGGGTCCGTCTTCCTCATCAAGCGCGAGAAGGGCGTCTCCCTGCAACGTTTACGTCTCTGGTCGATATAGGCATTCATCAGCACGCGATGCACCCAGACCATGAGCGACTCAGGATGTTCAATGTTATGGCGATTCCTGATGATTTTGTAAAGTGTCATCTGGCAAAGATCTTCAGCTTCCGCCTTCGTCTGACAAAGCCTATAACATTCCGCCTTAACCTTGTCTACAAGCGACAACGTCATTCCTTGTTACCCCCAATGGGGCTACCCCTTTTTCAATAAGCGTTTTCAGAAATGACAACGACCCAAAACCACAACAGGATACACCTATCCCGTCATCGCCCTGTTTCTAGCTATCCTTCGAAAACGTTATTTCCTGGAACCGCCCCAATTCTTAGTCCATAAATCAATAGCGCCTAGCAAATTTTTATATTTTCTAATGCGCTCACATCCCGCGAAAAATATATGAAAAAAATCATGATTACGTCGGATAATATATCGTTACGCAAGCCAAAGTTGCATATTTGGAATCTTTTGGCCGTTTGCTTTTTTTTATTTAACATTTGCCACGCAGAAGAATTCAACATGAACAATATGCCACCTCCGGACATGTACATGAACTATTCTGCCGGAGCAGTGCAAAAAGGCTCGAGCGTCACCGTCACTATTACAATTCCTGAAAACTGGCACGTGAACGCGAACGTCGCCGCCGACGAATTCCTCAAGCCGTCTTCCATCGAAATCGCCGCCATGGGCATAAAGTTCGGAGAGCCCAAGTGGCCCGAGCCCATCAAGGAGTACAGCGAGGCGCTTGACCTCGAGAACCTCGTGTTCAAGGGAGAATTCCAGGTCGTGCTCCCCGTAGACAGCGTCGAAGCCGACTACGACACGCTCACCACCAACGTGACATTCCATTACCAGGCCTGCGACAACTCCATCTGCCTCGCGCCCTCGAAAAAGACCATCAAGATAGGCGAGCGCGGAATCAACGGGTTGGGCGGAAGCTTAAAAAAAAACGGAAGTGAAGAAGCGCTAGCGCAGGGCGACGGCGGGAACGCCGACATGTCGGTCCTCGTGCTGCTCCTGTTCGCCTTCCTCGGCGGAATCATCCTGAACCTGATGCCGTGCGTGCTGCCGGTGCTTTCGCTCAAGCTGTTCAGCCTCATCAAGCAGGCCGGTGAATCTCGCGGCCGCCTGGTCGCCCTCGGCCTTTCGACTACCGCGGGCATCCTCGTGAGTTTCTGGGTGCTTGCCACCATCGTTGCCGCGGTCAAGGCAGGCGGTGGCGTCGCCGGATGGGGCATGCAGTTCCAGAGCGCAGGCTTTATCGCATTCACGGTCGTCATCCTCACGGCATTCGCGATGAGCTTCTTCGGAGTTTTCGAAGTCTGGCTCCCCGGTTCGACCACGACCCGAATGGATTCCGCGGGTAAGAAAGCGGGACTTGTCGGCGCGTTCTTCACCGGGACGCTGCTCGTGCTGCTGAGCACGCCGTGCTCGGCGCCCTTCCTCGGGACCGCGATGGGATTCGCGTTTACCGCGTCCACGCCGGTGCTGTTCCTGTTCTTTACCGCCGCCGGCGTGGGACTTGCACTCCCCTACCTGCTGGTAAGCGCCTTCCCCGCCGT
>CAMZDZ010000015.1 GCA_947305535.1 uncultured Fibrobacter sp. | reverse complement strand
TAAGGAATACCATATTGATAATGGCGACCAAGCCGACAAGCCACCAGTCTTCAAATTGTGCAAAATCCCAAATGGAATGTTTAACTATTTCCGAAGCACCGCAACCACTGGAAACTGGACCGGCATTGAGATCCACTTCGGCACAACGAATTTCCATCGAAATTGTATGATTGAGAAAGGTAAACGCCCATGCAGCAATCACGCCCAAATCCAGGAACATCTTCCAGAACTTCGGGATAAGACGCGAGAACATGCCCACGAACGCAGCGAACATAATACCGAAAGACACGAGGAAATTCGGAACAAAGTAAAGATCCTTGTGTTTCCTCACGAAAATGAGCATCGCCTTGTAGAAGTCCACATAGGAACCCCAACGGCGCGTACGGCAGCTCTGGCCCTTGAAATGCAAGATGTTCGTCGACGGCGTGTAGTAGTTCTTGTAACCCGCAGCCTTTGTCCTAAAGCAAAGGTCCAGGTCCTCGCCGTACATGAAGTAGTCCTCGTCAAAGCCCTTCAGGGACTCGTAAAGGTCTCGCTTGATACAGAAGAAAGAACCACTGATGGCGTCCACTTCGATCATCTCGTCGGGATCGGCATACGTCATGTTGTAACTGGCGAGCAACTTGCTCTTCGGGAACATCGCCGCAAGCCCGACCGTCTTCGACACGGCGGAGATAATCGTCGGGAAAGACCGGCGACAAGCCCACTGGATCGAGCCGTCCTCGTTCAAGATACGGCAGCCCACCGTGCCCGATTCCGGATGTTCCTCCATGAAGTCGAGCACCTTGGTAAAGGAATCGCGCGACACCACAGTATCCGGGTTGATGAAGAACAGGTAAGGCTTCGTCGCCTGCTTCTCGGCAAGGTTGCAGCCCTTCCCGAACCCGAGATTCTCCTCGGAATCAAGCCACAGGACCTCGGGGAAAAACTTCTTGATCTCCGGCTTGATGCGATCCTTCGACCCGTTATCCAGGACGATAATCTGAGAATCCACACCCTCGCACGCGTCACGGACGGACTTTAGGCACGCAGGGATAAAGTCACAGGAGTTGTAGGCGACGATGATGACGGAACAGGAGTACATAGAGTCAGTGAACAGTGAACGACGAGGTTATGAGTTTGTGGGATTACAAGGTTCCAGGTTCGAGGTTCAATTTTATGATTATAAATTCGAGCCTCGTGCCTCGAGCCTCATAGTTCCCTATGCGAGACCGAGCCTCAACTTGAGCACCAGGAAGAAGGCTTCGGAGATGATGCCGCCGCTCATCTTGGAGGTGCCGCGGGTGCGGTCAGTAAACACGATGGGAATTTCCTTCACGCGGAGACCTTTCTTCCAAATCTTGAACGTCGTCTCGATCTGGAAGCAGTAGCCGTCGCTCTTCATCTTGTCGAGGTTCAGGGCCTGCAAGGCTTCACGGCGGAAGCACTTGAAACCGCCGGTCGCGTCGCTAATCGGGAGGCCCGTGACCATGCGCGTGTACACGTTCGCACCGTAACTCAGGATGAGACGGCGGAGATCCCAGTTCACGACGCTGATGCGCTGTTTCATGTAGCGGCTGCCCAGCACAAGGTCGGCATCCTCTGCCGTTTCCAGGAAACGGGTCAAGTCCGTAGGAGCATGGCTGAAGTCGGCATCCATCTCGAACACGCGTTCGTAATCACGTTCCAGGGCCCACTTGAAGCCGGTCACGTAAGCAGAGCCCAAACCCATCTTACCCTTGCGGCGAATCAGGTGGATGCGGGAATTCTTTTCGACCTCGGCGGCAACCATGTCGCCCGTGCCGTCCGGAGAGCCGTCATCGACAACCAGCACTTCCAGGCATTCGTGCTGTTGCAAGATGGCCTCCAGCATGAGAAGGATGTTTTCCTTCTCGTTGTAGGTCGGGACTATTACCAAACTTTTCGGAAATGACATTCTATCTCCTATCCATACGTCTCATAGAACCAATCTAATTATCTCTAATCGTCTCGGCAACCGGGTAAGAACGTTGTTTGTTGCCATTCAGCATCTCCCCCAGCAAGCCAAGGGATATAAACTGCACGCTCATCACCAGGGAGAATGCGCCAGCCAGCAAAAGCGGACGGACATGCAGCGCACCCGTGTTGAACCATTCATAGCCAAAGTAACCGCAGACACCAAGGCCCAGGAACAAGAACAAAAGTCCGATAAGGCCAAAGAAATGGAGCGGCTTGGCAGAGAAACTGCGCATGAACATGAGGGAGACGAGGTCCAGGAACCCGCTGACCAGGCGCGAAACCCCGTACTTGGAGACGCCATGGATGCGCGCCCTGTGCGCGACAGGCATTTCCGTGATACGGAAGCCCTGCCACTTGGCCATGACCGGGATAAAGCGGTGGTAGTCCCCGTAAAGCTGGATGAACTTGACCACGCAGCTGCGGTACGCCTTGATGCCGCAGTTGAAGTCGTGCAGACGCTGCCCGCAAACAATAGAAACCGTCAAGTTGAACAACTTGGACGGCATCGTCTTGTGCCAGGGGTCAAGGCGGCGCACCTTCCAGCCGGAAACAAGGTCGTAGCCCTTCTCGAGGATGTCGATCATCTTCGGGATTTCAAGGGGGTCGTCCTGCAAGTCCCCATCCAACGTAGCGACATAGCGACCCTTCACCTTGGAGAATCCGTAAGCGAGGGCGGCGGCCTTGCCGCAGTTGAACTGGAAGCGATAGGCCCGGACGAACGGGAAATCCTTGGAAAGGTTTTCGACCACTTCCCAGGTATTGTCACGGCTACCGTCGTCAATGATGACCACCTCATACTCGAACCCGGTCGGTTCCATCGCGGCGGCGATTTCCTTCATCAAGTCCGGCAAGTTTTCGTTTTCGTCCTTGACCGGAATGACCATGCTCAAATCCATCATAACCTCGGGCAATTAATTTTCCGCAGATGCGACTACCGGAGAACTGTCTGTCGCGGAACTATCCTTCACAGAGGAATCGGTTTCCGGCGTTTCGGGTTCAATTGCAGGCGGTTCGTCCGGCATCTGTTCCATGGACTTGAGGCTCATGGCGAGACGGCTGCGGCCACCCTCGTCGTAAGCCGGCACATGCTTAAGTCCACGAGCAAGCACGTCAAGAGCGGGCTGCTTCATGCCGGCGGCTTCGTACACGTAGGCAGCGGCCCAGTAGTTACGCCATTCGTCCGGGAACTGGTACATGCCCATCTCGAGGAACTTGATGGCGTTCAGGGCAAGGGCGTCCACCTGGGCCTTGCGGAGAATGGTGTACGGCTTTTCGCTACGAATAGCGGAAATCTTTTCGCGTGCATCGAACGAAATCTGCAGATACAGCGAAATGTAGCTGGACAGCAGACGGAGCGTTTCGCTGTTCACGAAGGCGGTCCCGTCGCCGAGGCCGCGGAACTTGTAGACGCTGTCAATCAGATTGGCAGTACGTTCGGCATTGAAGTCTCCACGGCGTACCGTCAGGTCACCCTTCTGGAAATCGTAAATCATGCCTTCCTGGACCATGTACTTTTCGAGGCCCATGAAGTTCGACATGCCAACAGTCGTCGAGAAATGAATCGGCTTGTCCATGTTCTGCATGGTAAGGTCAATTACGAGCTTGTGCTGCGTCAGCATCACGCCGCTGCGGGTACGGGCAGCCCAATCGTGGAAGGCATCCCACACCTGGTAGTGCACCTTGAGCTGCAGGAGCTTGGCAGAATCGGCAGCGGAAAGCTGCTGGCCTTCCATCTGGTCGATACGTTCCTTCAGCTTGGGCATGAGACGTTCCGCGTTCTTGACCCAAGTCGAAGTGTGGTGGTTCGGATTGTTGCCGTAGCTGTAATCCAGCACCATGTCGCGCATGATGCCTTCCTTGTCGTAGCTGAGCTTGAGGACAGGCGGATTGTCGAGCATCTGCTTGATGTACCAATCCGTGTTACCCAGGGAGAGGTTCACCACGCGAACGTCCTTACGAATGCCAGCCACTTCCTGAGCAAACCACAGAGGGAAGGTATCGTTGTCGCCGTTCGTGAACAGGATGGCGTTCGGACGGCAGCTGTTGAGAAGGTTGTAGGCGTAATCCCACGGGACCCAGAGGCCGGAACGGTCATGTTCCTTGTAGTTGGAGACGCAGGGGACGATAAAGGAGATAAGGACGAGAAGTGCGGCGAGAGGAGACGCGAACGCAGCGAACTGCGCAGACGTCGCGGCGAGAAGCACGAGAATACCCGCACCGACACCGAGTATCATGCTCATGAAGATGAACGCCGGCGTGTAGAAGTAGTCACGTTCGCGGACTTCCATGTGGACGGCTTCCGGGAACGGAGCACGCTGGCCGACCTGGGCGTACGCGCCCTCGATCTTGGTCCAGGTGGTCCAGATGCTGGAGGACTTCAGACCATTAATTTTTGCCTCAAGGGCAGAAATGGTCGACGCGGGAGCCTTGTGCTGACGGAGGAATTCGAGACGGATGCTGTTCTGCTCGATTTCCTGGCGCATGTCGATCAGGTCGTTCGGGTCGGGCACGGAAGCAATTCCCGCACCGGCACGGTTCAAGTCGGCAACATTGCGCGTCATCGCGGCAACCCACTGGTCATGGTCGCGCTGTTCCATACGGGAACCGTCGGCAAAGTTTATGTAGAAAATCAGGCCCAGCGAGCAAAGCCCGTAAAGGACGGAAAGGAACACTCCCAAGGAACGGTTACGCCTGCAGGCGAACACACATACAAGAACAAGCAGTCCGTTGAAGATGATGAACACGAGCAGCTGCGGAATAATCGAGTCGCCCATAAAAATCATCTGAGTCGGGAACTTAATGCCGAGGCGTTCGAGCGGTTCGTTCTCGGCAGGGTCGAACGTGTACACGCCGTTCGCATAGTTCACGCCACCCACCTTGTAAGGCAGGTACTGGGCCATCTGGTAGCCACCATAGCTCATGCTCGGGAAGCTGAGGAGCTGGTGAGCCAAGCGGGAGCGGCGGTAGAAGGCACGCTTGATCATGCTTTCGGAGCCGTACTGCTTACGTTCCACGAAGTTGTTGAAGGATTCCCAGTTCTCGGACTTGAACAGGTTGCCGAGCTGGAGGTTGCCCTGCTCGTCACGGATGTTGATTTCGGGATCGTTCTCGTCGATAATCGGGTTCAGTTCCGAACGGATGGGAATGTAAAGGTGAGTGCTGTAGCCGATCAGGGCAAAGAAGGAGAAGGCGAGAGAAAGGCGAACGGCCTTGTTGACCTTGGCATTGAAAGGCTTGGCGACACTCAGGACGGCAAGCACGACAAGGCAGCCCAAGGAGAGTTCGATAAAGGCGGACACCATGTAGATGACAGAGCAGAGGAGCGCACCCGTAATCCAGATAGGAATGCGTTCCTTGATCTTGTTCGGCTGGGCGAGAAGAAGCAGTACGAACACGGCCGGGATGGTGAGCATCGTGTAAAGGTGCGCGCCCACGCCAAGGAAGGCAATGTAGCAGATAAAGATGAGGATCTTGTCGCTGCCCTCTTCGTCCCTCTTGTTGTACCAGACCAGGCCGAGGTAGGAGACGAGCATGAGGATGAGCATGGCAAGGCCGTAGACTTCGGCCTCGACAGCGTTGAACCAGAACGTGTCGGAGAAGGTCAGGAGGAAGCCCGCGACCAAGGACGCAGAGCCGAGCACAATCGTGCGGACCTTATCGGAGATCTTGGCAGCAAGGTGATCGTTCTTGAGGATGGAAGCGAGGAACTCCCAGGCGAACAGGGCCGTCACGTAGACGGTAGCCGCGGAGCTCACCACGGAAATGTAGTTCACGCGTTTCGCGATTTCTTCCACGAACGGAAGCAGCACGATTACAGCACGCGCAAAGAACACGAAGAACGGAGTTCCAGGAGGATGGGGAATGCCAAGCGTATTGGCACAGGCGACGAATTCACCGCAATCCCAGAAACTGACGGTCGGCGCCATCGTCATCGCATAGACGATGAGGGCAACCAGGCAGGATATGCCGGCAAAAATGTGTTTCATCCATTTTTCCTTTATCACGACTACTTCTCCTTATTTTGAGAGCTAGATACAATTCCACGCTTCAACATGAAGCCATTTAAAAGTCCATTGACGAACGAATCCGAGGAATCCGTGCTGTACTTGGCCGCAATCTGCACCGATTCGGAAATGGCCACCTTCATGGGAATTTCCGGGACGTACAGGAGTTCGACCATCGCAATACGCACGATGACGCGGTCAAGCACCGCCATGCGTTCGATTTCCCAGTGCACGGCGGCACTCTTGATGTCCTCGTCCAGCTCTTCCCTATGGGCCTGGACCAAGTCCACCAACTTCATTCCATATTTCTTCTGGTCGTCTTTAAGCGGGCGACTTTCGAGCACCCCCGGCAAGGCCTCCCCTGCCGTAGCACCGGTAATTTCCATCGCATACAGCAACTGCATCGCGAATTCACGGGCTGGTCGGTAACTTACGTTCATAACAAGTGGTTAGTGATTAGTGGTGGGTGGTTAGGACAAAGCCTTGTAAAGATTCGACATTTCGACAGCCGTAGACGCCCAGCTGGCCCCGAGGTTGCCCGCCTTGAGGCCGGCACGGTTCATCGCCTGGTCCACGGTATCGGTCGTGAGGATTCCGAGAATCACGGGAAGTTTCCCTTCGGCAGCGATGTTCGCGACACCGCCGGTGGAAGCGTTCACCACCACGTCGTAATGGCTGGTCTCGCCGCGGATGACGGCGCCAAGGGCGATAACGGCATCGAACTTCTTGGAGTCGGCCAACTTGCGGCAAACCCCGGGCAGTTCAAACGCACCGGGCACGTGCACCACGGTGATATCGTCGGAGGCAACTCCCAGCAATTCGAGCTGGCGGAGCGCCCCTTCCAGGAGCTTGTCGGTCACCACCTCGTTGAAGCGGGCGACGGCAATGCCGATCTTCAGGCCCGAGCCGTTGAGAGAATTCTTGATTTCGTTCATCTTACTTTCCTTCGTTTAAAACTTCAGGGGAGACGGGAGCCGCGTCGTCCAGGTGGAGTTCGTGCCCCATCTTCTTCTGCTTGGTAAGCAGGTAGAAAAGGTTTTCCTTGTTCGGCTTGACCTCGATAGGCACGCGCTCCACGATCTTGAGGCCGTAGGCGGAAATGCCCGAAATCTTGCTCGGGTTGTTCGTCAAAAGGCGCATCTCGCGCACACCCAGGTCCGCAAGGATCTGGGCACCCGTGCCGTACTGGCGCAAGTCGGACTTAAACCCGAGGTGCAGATTCGCCTCGACGGTGTCCAGGCCCTTTTCCTGCAGCTCGTAAGCGCGCAGCTTGTTGCAGAGCCCGATGCCACGGCCTTCCTGGCCGCGCATGTACAGGAACACGCCGCCATGCTCGCCAATGAACTTCATGGCGGAGGCGAGCTGTTCGCCGCAGTCGCAGCGGAGGCTACCGAAGATGTCGCCGGTGAGGCACTCGCTGTGCACGCGCACGTAGACCGGCTTGCTGAAGTCGGGATTGCCCGCGACCCAGGCCACATGTTCCACGCCGTCCGTCTTGCTGCGGTAGGCGTAGGCCTTGAAGTCACCGTACTTCGTCGAGACGTGCGGGGCGGCGACGCGCTGCACCAGTTTCTCGTTTTTCAGGCGGTAGTCGATCAGGTCGCGGATGGAAATGATCTTGAGATTGAACTTCTTCGCCACTTCCTCGAGCTGAGGCATGCGGGCCATGGTGCCGTCCTCGTTCATGATCTCGATAAGGGCGGCCGCCGGGCGCAGTCCGGCCAGCTTCGCCAGGTCCACGGCTGCTTCCGTGTGGCCGGCGCGCCGGAGTACGCCCTCTTCCTGGGCGTACAGGGGCGATATATGCCCCGGCCGCCCGAAGTCACTCGGCTTGGAGTTCGGGTCGGCGAGCGCCAAGATGGTCGCCGCGCGGTCGTGCGCGGAAACGCCTGTCGAGCACCCCTCGATCTTGTCCACCATGATGGTGAACGGGGTCCCGAGAATGGAAGTGTTTTCCGCCGTCTGGCGGGTCAAATTCAGTTCATGGCAACGCTGGATAGGCAGGGGGCAGCAGAGCACACCGCGCCCTTCGTGAAGCATGAAGTTCACCTTCTCCGGCGTAATCTTCTCGGCGGCGATGACAAAATCGCCCTCGTTCTCGCGGTCTTCGTCGTCGACCACGATCAAGAACTTGCCGTTCTTAAAATCTTCTATGGCCTCTTCAATCGTATTAAGCAAGGTCACGTTCCTTCAGATAATTCTCAATGTACTTGCCGAGCATGTCGACTTCCACGTTCACGATGGTCCCGGCAACCCAGTTGCGCAAATTGGTGCGCGCAAGCGTCTCGGGGATGATGCAGACACGGATGGAGTCCTCGAACTTCTCGGCCACCGTCAGGCTAATGCCGTTTAAAGAAATGGATCCGCGGCGGATGACATAGCGGCGCAGGTCCGCAGGGAGTTTCAGATCCACTTCCACACCCGTCTCGCGCGGAGTCACCTTGATGACCTCGGTGGTGCAGTCCACATGCCCCATCACGAAATGCCCGCCCATGAAACTGTCGGCACGGCAGGGATGTTCCAGATTCACGAGGCTACCCACGGCGGCCTGCTTGAAAGAGGTGTTTTCGACAGTCTGGTGCATTAAACAAAAAGTGGCCTCGTCCTCCGTGCATTTTTCCACAGAAAGGCACACGCCATCGTTGGCGACACTGTCGCCCAACTTACAACACTTGAAAAATCCCGGCGATTTCAGACGCATGGACAATGCGTCGCCCCTGCTTTCGAGGGACACGATTTCACCGGTAGCTTGAATGATACCCGTAAACATACGGGGGCAAATATAGAAATTAGACGAGAGAGGAGAGACGAGGGACGAGAGATAGGCGCCCTATCCCGGATAATAAACGGTCAAGACGTCGTTTCCGATTATCGCGGATTCCCTGGCGATGGCACAAGAAGGAAGACCGGGGAAATCAAGGCCGCATTTCGCCTCGCCGCAATCAACCAGACGCCCGAGGGACGCTTCGACGGAGGGATCCGTGGAACGCCACAGGTCCAGACGGTTCCAAAGCGGCGTTTTTGAATCCAAACCGGCAGAGAAAAGTTCGTGCACAAGGCCGGCACCCGGCTCCACCATCAGGCGGTGCATCCCGCGTCCGGAAAGGCTCGCCAGCATAAAGCACCAGTTGTCCGCAAAGTTTGTATGCGGAAGCCCGACAACTTCGGCATTTCCGTCCAATTGCGGCTGGGAGACGCAACTGAACACAATCGGAGAGGCTACCGGAGCCTCTTCGCCACACGGGACATCGCTCGGAGCAAACACGGACAGCGAGCGGACTTCGTCCAAAGTAAACTCGTGATGACCGGCCCAAATAATTTTTACGGGGCTGTTCCCCTGCGCAAGGCGCACATCCAGGCGCGGGTTGTCGGCAAGGAGCGTCCCGGTACCAACGAGAACGGCATCACTCATGGCGCGCAGTTCGTGGTTCCAGCAGTTCGCTCCCTGTCCCGTGATTTTCAGCGGGCGGTGACGGCCGTCCGCAGCGACACAACCCATGAATCCGTCTTCGGAAACGGCGGACTTTATTTCGACAAAAGTCCGTTTATTACAAACAAAATAATCGTACGCTTCAAAGAAGCGCGAGATTTGCATAAAGACAAAGCGGCCTTCCGCCTTGAACTCTTCGGATGCGGGAGCGCCCACGGCGTTGCCAGATGCAGAATCATACCCGAACACGCCACATTCGCACGACGCATTCGGGGAAGCATGAAGGTCGTTTTCCTGCCCATCGTCAAAACAGGCGCGCACGCAGGCGTCCTCGCCTTCGTAGACCGCGATGCCCGCCTCTTCGAGAATGGCACGGGACCTGCCGCGCACCACGGGATTCGGGTCCGCATGCGCAAAATAGACTTCGGCGATACCCGCCTCGATGATCGCTTTTGTGCAGGGGGGCGTGCGGCCATAGTGGCAGCACGGTTCGAGCGTCACGTATATGGCCGCGCCGCGGGCGAGCTCGCCCGCGTCACGCAGCGCCATGACTTCGGCATGGGCGTTGCCGGGGCGCTGCGTACGCCCCCTGCCCACGATTATCCCGTCTTTCACCACGACGGCACCGACCGCCGGATTCGGGCGGCTGATTCCAACTGACCCGAAGGACAGTTCCAACGCCGTTTGCAGGAAGTTCATGTTAGTAGGAAGTGGTTAGGGCGTAGCCCGTAAACAGTGGTTTGTGGCTAGGGGTGTTAGACGAGAGAAAGTGGTTAGTAAATAGTGGTTAGTAACTAGCCTCTTTCTCATTCCTCACTGCCGATTCCTGGAGCCCCGAGCCTGGAGCCCCGAGCCTCAACTACTTCGCCGGGAACGCCATGAATCCGCCGACCACGTTGAACACGCGTTCGTAGCCGTTCTGGATCAGGAAGTTCGACACGGCCATGCTACGCTTGCCGCTGCGGCAGAAGATCAGCAAATCCTTGTCCTTCGGGAATTCGGCAATACGCTGTTCGGCTTCCTGCAGCGGGATGTTGATGGAACCCGGAGCGGTACCTTCGGCAACTTCGGCCGGAGTGCGCACGTCGATCAACACGGCACCGGACTTCTGCATTTCAAGAGCCTGGGCCCATTCCACATTCGTAATGGAGGCCTTCGGAGCCTCGGGAGCGGGCGTCGGTTCCGCAGCCGGAGCCTGCTGCACTGCGGCGGGCTGAGGAGCAGGGGCGGACTGGGCTTCGGCCTTGGGCGTTTCCTTGCAACCGGCCGTCATAATCATTGCAAACAAAGAAATCATTACGATTTTTTTCATTTTTTATTCCTTTTTCACTTTGTTTCTTTTTTCATGGGTTCAATGTCACTGCGGTTCAACAGCAAATAAAGGCACATGACTCGTTGTACCAAGCCTTTTTCCGATGTCAAAGGCACCGCATTGAAAACAATGTACTGGTCCGACGACATGTACAGGTCTCTCCATATAACGCTTCTTTGCGTATTGAACACGTCGCCAATCTTCTTCACTATCATCGGGGAAAGCATGTCGGAAAGCAACGATTCCAAAGCCTCACCCCGAATCTGTTCCGGGTCGCTCCGTTTCATATCCAGGGCGAACGCCTGATTGCACCCCTGGATGGTAAACTTTCTATCCACCCAGAAGGTACGAATATCGGGGAACGACATCGCAGCCGACAGCATCGCGTCCTTTTCCTCTTCCGAATTGAAAAGGGGATTGTCTAGCATCACGTCCATGCGTCGGGCAACGCCTCTGTAGAACAGATGGCCGTCGTCGTTCACTTCCAACTTGCAATGCAAGTCGTACCAGACCAGCGTCTTGTCCGTACGGTACCCACGGATTTTCGTATTGACATCGCCATCGTCGATGTTGCCGGTCCTGTGATAAGTAAGCACGCGCTGGTTGATCAAGTCCATGAGCACCGTATAGTCCTGTGGAGGAACAAGCATATGCAAGTCGACCTCCCCCACCGGTATCGGGATAATGCGATAGAGGGCCCCGGACGCCTGCGTAAGGCTTGTGAGCTTACGGTTCTCGACGTCGAATTTCCAAATGAAGTCACCCGTATTCTCGAGGAGCATCTTGAGCTTTGAATCCGCCTCCTCCTTATTCTTCCTTATCTCGACTTCCTTGGAAATATTCCTAATAAAGCACACATAATGGAATTCGACCGAAGAGTAATACTTCTTGACGCAGCGCAGTTCGTACCAGATTGGGGAATCGCCGCCATCGTCATACGAAAAGACAAAAGGCATGTTCGGATGCCGGTCCGTATCCTTGAAATAGGCGCTCATGCGAATCCAGTCTGCGGCAGAGAGGAAATCCTCCAGCGAACGCTCGCGGGTCAGCATGCGGAAAAAAGTATCACTGGAAAAAATCGGAAGTCCGTAGAGGAACTCGATCTTTGGGGAAAGCACCACAATGAATTCGCCCATGTGGCCCGCAAACAACCTATAGAGCTTCTGCTTCTCGCGATTGTCGCGGATATACAGGATTGCCACGGACGATACCACCAAAAGGACGCAGCACAGGAAACTCCATGCCACAGTCCAGTTGAACGCGCCATCACCTACTAATTCATTCATAGCCACAAAATAAACAAATTATTCCATGTTGCGTAAATTGCCACGTCATTTTGCAAGCCTTTTCCCCGAAAACGCCCCCAAAACGGGAACCCCGCCCGAACCCGCCATCATCCCGGCAAACCAACCTTCCCAGCGGGCGCTGAAAAGCAGCGAAACAGAAAAATCGGGGAATCCGTAACGGAAATGCGCCTCGCCATACCGGAAGCGGATTCCATTCCCAAGCCATACCGAATGCCGGTCCGCCTCCAGGAAAAAGGAAAAAGCACCCTGCGGCACCCAATGTACACCGCCGCGAACGTCCACAAGTTCGTCCGTGAACCCGTTCGCCATCCCGCCCAGGGAAAAATCCCGCCACAGGAGCGTCGCGCCCGCCTTGTAGCGGTGCCTGGCCCACTTCTCGGCACCGGGGAGCCACTCCATCGAAAGCCCGTAGGCGGCCCCCAGGACGAACATCCGCACGGGGAGCGATGCCTGCAACTCCGAATACGACTGCCGGTACAGGGAATCCAGTCCGTGGAACGCGCTGAAGACGGCCAAACAGAGCGGACCGGCATCAACGACCCCATAACCCGCGTAGGCGAACTCGTCCACGTCCCCCGCGCCATACACGGCCGAAAGCGCGAACCCGGGAACTGTCGTCCGCGCCGGGGACGTGTAAAACCCGGGAAATCCGTCCAGTGCAAAGTCGCCCCGCACCGTCGGCACGAACGGGACCGCCCCGCCGGCGGCCCAAAGGTTCACGCTAAGGCCTAACCACAATGCCCACGACCGACGCATATTCCCCCACCGACAGCGAAACATAGCCCACCCCGACGCACAGCCTTTCCGCCGCCGGGACCACCCACCACGAACCCGACGATGGCGGGACGACAAACGACCAGACTTCCCTACGGGCCGAGTCCAGCAACTTGAGCGACACCTCGGACTCGCCCTCCACGCGGATGCGCAACGGGTCGCCCCTCCGGCGCACGACTCTCGAGGAGAGCGTGTACCGGAAGGGCGCCTCCCCGACAGCCTTCTGCGAAGCGTAGCCCAGAAAGCCGGGCGTGTTTTCCACAAGCATCGTGCGCGGATTGAACCCGGCCGGGCATTTCGCCGAGTTCTTGTCCCAGCCGGCGCTATCGACCACGGTGCTGTCGACCGCGAGCAGCACGGAACCGCCTGTGTTGCTCAGGTAACCGATATTCGCCTGGATTATCCGCACGTCCTTGAAGCCGAGCGCCGTGCGGAGCGAAAGCGAGTCGCGCGTCACCAGGACGCTCCCATAAGGGGAAATGGAATCCGAAAGGAATCCGCTACGGCCCAGGAACCGCACCCGCGAAAGCGGGAGCGGGTAGCGCGACCCGTTGTACAGCTCGATCCATTCCGGTTCGGGCTCCATGGGGCAATGATGGATTTCAGAAATCACGAGCGGAGACGAGCCCCGCCGCACCAGGAGCGTGTCCAGCGAATCGTTCGCCGGAGCCTCGTCGCGCGGCAGACGCAGCCTCGCCCACACGGCCTCCCCGCGGAACCGTAGCGAAAACTGCCCCGCCACGGGGAGCGAATCGCTGCGCCAGCCGCCCAATTTTAAAAGGTTCAACGACTCCACGGCGACCATTGCGGAATCGCACCCCGTAAGCCATCCCGACAGCGTCCACTCCCCATCCCCGTACTCCGCCTTGAACCGGGCGATCCCGCAATCGTCGAAGCCGACCTCGTAATCCGGGTCCGCCGTCCCGAACGTCCCCCGGCTAAAGGCCCACTCGTCCGTCGCGCGAACCCTCTGGAAGGCAAACCCCGCCTTCGGCTTGGGAAGGATCACGGAATCCCGGCACTCCCCCGCCCACAGTTTCCAGGAGGATTCGCGCGAGTTGGGCATGGCCAAGCTCCCGAGAGAGCCGCAGGAGACCTTCGGGACATCGGGACAATACGCCGAATCGTGCACCAGCACGAACCTCGTCCCCGCCGGGTAGGCAAAGGAGAGCGCCGGTTTTGATTCAAAGGCAACGTGAAGGCTGTCGGCAGAAAAGTCGTCCAGGCGGATCTCGACGTATTCGCCCTCCTCGTCGCGGACATCGGTCGGATCCGGGAAAAATTCCACAAACATCGGACAGGCAGACGCCAGCGACACCAAAAATGGAATGAATTTCAATAATCCCCCGTGGGGACCCCTCACTGCCGCCGGTCAGACCGGCGCCAAGAAAACTGGCAGAGAAGGCACCTATTCGACCGAGTGGTCGTTAGGCAAAATATAGGCAAGCGGATTTACCGGGTGGTTGTTCTCCCACACTTCATAATGCAGGTGCGGGCCAACGGAAAGACCGGTATTTCCCATATAACCAATAAGCTGGTAACGGCGGACGAACTCGCCCGGCTTCACGACAAACATCTGCATGTGCGCGTAGACGGACTTGAGGCCGTTGCTGTGATCCAGCAAGACATAATTCCCGAAGGACGGGCTAAGTTTCGCGATTTCGACTACGCCATCGGCCGATGCGAAAATCGGGGTCCAGCGATCGTTTCCGATATCGATGCCGTTGTGCATCTTGCCCACCTCGCCGGTGACGGGGTGGATGCGCGGGCCAAAGGAAGACGCGTAGTGTCCCTGCGTCGGGCAGATGGACGGAACAAAGCGCCAGATGGCCTGCCTCTGGTTGATATAGTGGGTAAGCGAGGAGAAAGACTCGCCGTTGTTGTAGAACTTGCTCTTCAGGCGGTCGGTCTCTTCCTGGAGGACGGCTGCCTTCTCGAGAACCGGGGACATTCCGCGGAGCAGGAGCGAATCGGAAGCGATTTCGCCGCCGGTACCCATCTCGCGGGTGGCCTCGTCCGGTACAGGCAAGCCATAACGGGCATGGAGCCTGCGTTCGTCCTTATAGAAATCGTCCGACGTCAGGGAAAGATAATCAACCGTCTCCTGGATCTTGGAAAGATCGCGGCCCAGCCCCAGACGACTGGAAAGCCCCTGCGAAAGCAGGCCGTCGTACAAGGAAATCGTGACAAACTGGATTGCGAAGAGCGCTACACCGACAAGAACGACAAGCTTTATCCAAGTGCTTGCTCTAAACAGAATTCCCGGCAGATGGATCGTTATCGATCTCGTAGAATTCTGAAAATGTATAGTCGTCTTCACTAAATTCACGGACTTGAAAATAGTAAAATGTCCCCGAAATGCGAGCCTGAGCGTGGTGCCGCGAGCATTTATTTAAAAAGGCCACAAAAAAAAGGCCTTTAAAGGCCAAATTCGCAAATTCAGAATGTTTTTTTTACAATCCCGGCAAAACTGCCAAAAAACTTACAAAATCAAAATACACGAAAGACCAGCGAGCACTGCACGCTGGTTTCGTGAACAAACAACCAAGAAGACTAGCTATTAAGCGAGGGCGTTGACGACCTTGGCGGCCTTGGCCTTGTAGTTCGCAGCGCGATTGGCGTTGAAACCAGCACGGCTCTTGGCGGCAGCCTTGTCCAGCATGCTGAACAGGTTCGGCATTTCCTTGAGGGCGTCTTCCTTAGAAGCAGCCGAACGGATGACCTTGAGGCTCGAACGGATGGCGGAACGAACGGAACGGTTCATGGCATTGGCCTTTTCGGCCTGACGCAAACGCTTTTTGCAAGATTTATGTTGAGGCACCTTATATCTCCGGGTGAAAACCTACTTAAAAATGTTGGCACAAACTTAGTAAAAAATTTGGATATTTCAAGGGTAGTGCCCAAAAAACACCCGTATTTCTATATTTGAAGGCATGATTCCGTTCGTGAACATCCAGGCACAAAGAAACGCATACCGAAAAGAGCTCGAAAGGGCCGAAAAAGCCGTTCTCGACAGCGGAATATATATAGGCGGGCCGGAAGTGGCCGCCCTTGAAGACGAACTTTCTGCCTATACCGGGACAAACGCCGTCACCTGCGCCAGCGGGACCGACGCGCTCACCGTCGCCCTGACCGCCCTCGGCGTCCAACCGGGGGACGAGGTCGTCGTTCCGGATTTCACCTTTATCGCCCCGGCGGAATGCGTCGCGAGGCTCGGGGCGACCCCCGTTTTCGCCGACATCGACCCGCGGACCCTCCAAATTTCCCCCGAGAGCGTCGAATCCCTGGTCGGCCCGCTGACACGCGGAATCATCGCGGTCGACCTCTTCGGCCAGTGCGCCCCTTACGAAAAGCTCCGCGAAATTGCCCGGCGCCACGGGCTCTGGCTCCTCGAAGATTCCGCGCAGGCCTTCGGGGCCACGCAGGGCAGCAAACGCGCCTGCACCCTCGGCGACATGGCCATCACCAGCTTCTACCCGAGCAAGCCCCTCGGCTGCTACGGCGACGGCGGCGCCATCTTCACCGCGAACAAGGAACTCGCGCAGAAGGTGCGCATGCTCGCGAACCACGGCAGCGAGGAGCGCTACCTCCACCGGATTGTCGGCATGAACAGCAGGCTCGATGCACTGCAGGCGGCAGTCCTGCGCGTGAAGCTCGCCCACCTGGATGACGAACTCGAAAGCCGCAAGAAGATTGCCGAGCGCTACAACCAGTTTTTCTCAAACGTCGAGGGGCTCACCCCGCAGCAGGTCGCCGACGGGAACACGAGCACCTACGCCCAGTACACCCTGCTCGCGGACAACCGCGAGGAATTCATCGCGAAACTGAACAAGGCGGGCATCCCCCACTGCATCCACTACCCCATGCCGCTGCACAGGCAGCCCTGCTTCGCAGGGACGGCTTCCCAGCATGCGGTAGCCCAGGAAAACGTGGCGGACATGATAAGCAGGAAGGCAATCAGCCTTCCCATGTGCGCATTCACGCCAATCGAGGAAATAATAGGGAAACTCCAGGAAGTCGTGTAGCGGCGGCTCCGTCGCAATCATTTATGCATGTCGAGCGACTTGAGCTCGTTCTTGACCGAATCAGTCTGCGCCTTGAGGATTTCCACCTCGTCGTGCAGCGAATCCACAGTACGTCTCAGCGCCTCGTTGCGGATAGACAGTTTCTCGATTTCGGCTTCGGCCTCCGGGTCCGAGGAACAGGAGGAGAGAGCCGGGGCGATGCAACAGGCGGCAAGGAACAAAACTGCGACAGGGAGCTTCTTTCTCATGGCCCAAATGTAGTTTTTTTCTATCATTATCGGCGTGAAAAGACCTGAACTTTTGATGCCCGTGGGCACGCGGGAGATGCTGGAGGCCGCCATCCAGAACGGAGCCGACGCGGTCTACTACGGCGTTCCCCACTGGAACGCCCGCGGACGCACCGAGGACTTTTCGTTCGAGGACGTGGCCGAGATGATCCGCTACGCAAGGATCCGCGGGGTCCGCACGTTCCTCGCCATGAACATCCTCGTGTTCGAGCGCGAAATCCGCGACCTGCCCGAATTCCTCGAGAAAATCATCTCGCTGGAACCCGATGCGTTCATTATCCAGGACATCGGTCTTGCCCGACTCGTCAAGGCCATCGCGCCGGACCAGGAAATCCACGCCAGCACGCAGATGACGCTCGCCAGCGCCGAAGCCGTAAACCTGGTCTCGCAACTGGGTTTCAACCGCGCCGTGCTCGCCCGCGAACTTTCGACAAAGCAAATCGCCTCCATCAAGCAGGCCACGGACCTGGAACTCGAAGTCTTTGTGCACGGGGCACTCTGCGTGAGCTATTCGGGCCAGTGCCTCACCAGCGAGAACTTCGGCGGGCGCAGCGCGAACAGGGGCCAGTGCGCCCAGAGCTGCAGGCTCCCCTACCGCATTTTCGTGGACGGCAAGGAATACCGCGACACGGACGCCCAGTACCTCTTCAGCCCGCACGACCTCTGCGCGCTCCCCAGGCTGGGCGAACTCGAGGAAATCGGCGTCGAATCGCTCAAGGTCGAAGGCCGCCTCAAGAGCCCCGAGTACGTGGCCGCGGTCGCCAAGGCATACGACAAAGTCCTGAAAACACACGACAAGCTGCCCGCCACGGACATGGAACCGCTCGAGGTCCTGTTCTCGCGCGGGCTCACCACCGGCTGGCTGGACGGCGTCAACCACCAGGAACTCGTCGACGGGACCTTCAGCAACCACCACGGCGAATACCTGGGCGAAGTGACCCGGATAGAACGGGACAGCATAACCGTCTCGACTCCCGAAGGCGGCGTCACGGCACTCCCCCGCCAGGGCGACGGCATCCTCTTCGAAAATCCCAAAACGGGAGCCAGCGAAGGTGGCCGCCTGTACGGCGTGACCGCGCAAAAGAACCTGATCCGCCTCCAGTTCGGCAGGAATTTCGAGCAACGAAAAGTCTCCCCCGGCATGAAGGCCTACCGAAACGACTCCCCCGCGCTCGAGAAGGAACTCCAGCACACGTTCGCCGACCGCGAGAAAAGCAGGCGCATCCCCGCCGACATGGTCCTGAGCGGGAAAATCGGGGAACCGCTGCGCCTCACGATGTTCGACGACGCCGACCACAAGATTTCAGTCGAAAGCGACATCGCCGTGGAAGCCAGCCGCGATGCCACAGACAGCGCACTCAACAACGGCGCAAACGGCAAAAGGCGTGACTTCCGCGAACTGGCCGAAAAGGAACTTACCGCCCTCGGCTCGACGGCATACGCGCCCCATTCGCTGGACATCCGCGTCCCGGCCAACGCATTCATCCCCGGAAAAGCATTGCGCGCCCTGCGCCAGAAGGCGACCGCCGCCATGGACGACGCCCGCACCGCACGCAAGATGCTCGCCCCCAGCGCAAAGCTCGGGCACACGCTCCTGGCACACGCCGCCGCAAGTCACCAAAGCGGCCCTGTACAACAGAAGGCCAACATTTCCGTGCTCGTCCGCCGCCCCAACCAGATCGAGGCGCTGCGCGGGCTCGACATCGACAGCGCCATCATGGACTTTGACTGGGGCGTCAAGTACGACGAGCCGCTGGAGCAAATCCGCGAGCTCGGGCTGAAGGCCGGTATGGCGACGCTTCGCATCCACAAGCCCGGCGAAAACCATTACCTCAAGAACATCCTGCGCCTCGCCCCCGACTTCGCGCTGGTACGCAGCCTCGGAGCCCTCGCCATCCTGCGCGACAACGGCATCCCGCTGCACGGCGACTACAGCCTCAACGCAGCCAACAGCCTGAGCTACGAATGGCTGCTGGGCCAGGGCCTCGACATGCTCCACCCCTCCTGGGACCTGAACAGCACGCAGCTTTTCGACCTGCTCAACCATATCGACGCGGGACGCCTCGAACTAGCCCTGCACCAGTACATGCCGGCATTCCACTCCGAATACTGTGCGTTCGCGAGAGCGCTCACCGACGGCAGGCGCTTCCCCGAATGCGGCAAGATCTGCACGCAGCACAAGGTGGAAATCCTCGACCACAAGGGAGAAAGGCACTTTTTGCAGAGCGACGCCGAATGCCGCAACACGCTGTTCGTCGGGAAGCCGCAATCGGCACTCAAGCTGTTCCCGCGCCTCACCGCCGCGGGCGTCCGGAATTTCAGAATCGAACTGCTTGACGAGTCCCCCGAAACAGCACGCCGCAAGGTGCAGACCTACGTCGCGGCCATCCGCGGCAACATCGGCATCGACACGGCCATCGCGCAAGCCGGAGTCGAGGAGAAATACGGCCTCAGCGAAGGCCAGCTATTCAACGAAAGCACCTGGGTAGACAGGAAAAAAGGGAACTGTCCCGAATAACTGCCCCAATTAGGGACTAGCGGGATTCCAACGAATTCTTCAGAGCGATTCTCGACTCGCGACGGGCCAGGGCCTCTTCGTAGCGCCTGATTTCGTCGGGCGTTTCGGGAACGACAGGAGCCGCATGCACGGGCTTCTCGTCCTTGCCGATCGCGACAAAGGTCATGTAGGCACGGCAAATCAGCTCTTCCTCGTCCTGCACGCCGGGCAAGATACCCGTCACCCTGAGGCCGATTTCCATCGACGAACCGAACACCCTGTTCACGGACGCACGAATCGTGAGGATGGTCCCCACCACGGCAGGCTTGTAGAAGCGCACGCCGTCCATCGCCACCGTGGACACCTTCATCCCGGCATGGGTAAACGCGGCGATGCAGGCCGCCTTGTCCAGGAGCGACATCATGTACCCGCCAAAGACGACACCATAGGCGTTCACGTCCGACGGATGGACAATGTCGCGAGTAACGACGACGGAATCCTTCACCGGCTTCGGAGTCATATCCGCAGAATCGAGTTTGCTGTAATCAACCTTTAGCATAGCCCCCAATATAGCAAAACAGGCGCGCACTTTCATGCACGCCCGTAAAGCAATTCAATACTTTCCAAATCAGCGGACTAGCACCTTGTGCGTAAAGTTGCTCCCGCGATAAGCGGCCTTGACAACGTACACGCCGTTCAGGCCACGGGTTTTCCAGAGGAAGTTCTTGCCCGAGGCGGAAACCACCCTGTGTCCGGCAAGGTCGTAGACAGCCCACTTCACGGCATAGTCGGCAGAGAACATCACGCCGCCATCCGTCTCGACAAAGCGGATACCCGCTGACGCCTTTGCCACGGCAACAATCTTGTCGTCGCCAGGATTAACATCACTCGAATCCTGATGGTTTGACGTATCAACGACAACCGTATCGGAGTCGACGGGAATTTCGGGAATCTTGGTCAAGGACGAGGAATCGCCCGGTGTCGGAGTCTTGGGATTGTCGACGGCATCGACCACGTTCACGAACGCACCGCTCATGAGCGAAGTCCCGAACCACGCCAGGAACTGGTCGAAGTACATCTCGTTATGCAGCGTGTCCTCGAGCGCAGCGGAGGTATCGTGCGCAAGTCCGAAGTAATCGCCACCCTCGTAGAACTTGGCCATTTCCTCACTGAAGGCGATCCTGTCCGAAGCCTCGCCCACGGCCATCGCTGCGGTGGCCCACATGCCGATGGTCAAGTGGCTATGCTCCCTGCGATAGCGCCATGTCGATTCGTTGTTCGCGTCGTTAAATTCCTTCCACTTGTCCTCGGCCGGCAAGAGTTCGCCCGCCTTCTCAATCTGGTAGAAGTTCGCGGCGGAGGGGCCGCCCTTGTCGTTGATGAACTTGAGAGCGTTCTTGAGGAAGTCCTTGGCTCGGCTCTCGTCAAACCAGATGGCATCGATGGCCAAGCGCCACAGAATGCGGATGGCGTCCTTGAAGAAGGCTCGGCTTTCGAAGTAGGCGTTGTAGCCCAGCCCTTCCGAGCCGACCCAGCCGCCTTCCGGCGTCATCCAGTCGGGAACCATGCCCATGCTGTATCCGGGACTCTTGGAAATAATCTCGTAGCTCTTGTCGACAGCCGTTTTCCACCGGGAGGCATCCGACTTGTCAAACTTTTCGAATACCTTGTACCAGGCCGGGGAGAAATACCCGGGATTCACGAACTCGTAACCGCCCCAGCCAGCACCCGGAGCAACGATACCTTCGGAACGGATCTGTTTCGATTCCCACATCTTATCCAGGAGTTTCTGGGCCTGTTCCGCATAGGTCTTATTCAAGAACGGAGATGTGTAGGCAGTCCACTTTCCGGCAGAGACGAGCTTGTCCGCAAAAATCAACGCAAGTGCGATATCTTCTTCGGCATCAGTCGCAGCACCATGGCCTTCCATCGGAATGTTGCCACTCGGGTCCATGTGCCAGTCATGGAAATCCCCGTTCCACATGGTTTCGCTCGCCTTTTCCCACATTTTATTGAAGGAGGCCTGGTCGTTCGCATAGAGGGCGACCAGCATGCCGTAACCCACGCCCTCGCTCACGGCATCACCCGGAGTTTCACTCTTGGGGCGGTGAATCAGGCCGGCACCGGCACTGTACGGGTTGATGTTGCGGCGGATCATGCCCTGCCAGGTGCTGTCAAGCGCCGCGTTCCAGTAGGAAGCGTCCACCTTGGGCTGGGCACTCGGCAAGTCGAGCACCGCAAAAGACGAAGTGACGGCAGCCGCAAGACAGACCGACAGAAAACGCAAACAATTCATAAAACCTCCATACACCCGACCGCCAAACCTACCATAAGATTAACTTTTTTAGGCAGAAAACACAAGTGACACAAAGCACACTTTCCCGCCTAGAACCCAAGTACAGCTTCGGAAATCTCGTTCGCCTCGTCAGAACCGTTGTCGGCATAGTCCGGATTGAACTCGCCCCAGCCCTCACTGGAGCCGCAGCCGTAGCCCACCTCGACGGTCGACCACTTGAAAATCCCGTAAACCCGTTCAAAACGTTCCATCAGGTCGTTCAGGATGTCCTCAGGCGGAGCTTCCTCCACAAGCAGACACCCGTCAACCGCCACAAGGGGGCCCTCGGGCAGTTCCTCGAAACGGCACTCGTATTCGTCCTGCATGACCTCGTCGACGGAATACCATTCGCCGGAATCGGCGCTCGGGAGTTCGGCCTCGGGGAATTGCTCCATAAAAGCGTCCCACAGGGCGTTCAGGTCGGCTTCGACACCGACAAACCGTACAAGTATCCTGCAATCCATAGTCGTACCTCGTTTGAACAAGTTCGCTATATGCAGAAAGTACATTATATACCCCATATGCACAAGAAAAAAAAAGGAAACCAAGAGAAATGAGGCTCGGGGCTCCAGGTTCGAGGCTCGAGGTTCGAGGTTCGGGACTCCAGGTTCGAGGCTCGAGCCCCTAGATCCTAGCCCCTCGCCCCTTTTTTTACTATATTTCCCGACTAGACAACATTCGGGGGTGATCTGGTTTCGACAGGGTCGCCGAAGTGTTAGTTGCAAGCCGAGGTCTCAGACGGGGGCACTCGTTAAAAAGTCTGAAAAAAAATAAGTGCTGACGAAAACTACGCACTCGCTGCCTAATTAACGGCAACGCCGGGCCTCATTCCGCTCCCATCGGGGTGTACGTCCGGACGCAATATGGGATAGGGACACGCCATGCCTAGGGGTAGGTCCCGAGATTCACTGGGCTGGTCGAAATCCGCGCCGACCTTCTCGGGCGTGGACAAGACGAGATCTTAAATTCGAAGGGAACGCTTGTAGGAACGTGCATGGACGTGATTTTGGACAGGGGTTCGACTCCCCTCACCTCCACGAATCCCCGAGAAAAGGGCCGATGCAGACGCATCGGTCCTTTTCTTTTACCTGTAAATACAGAATCCCCGGCTTTTTAAGCCGGGGATGTTTTTGGGGGTAGGAGGAATTGAAACTCAAATACGCCCAGAGCGGAACTACCGCCCGAAGCACCAAAAACTATTTACGAAAAAGGAACATTCACGCCTCCCCAACGTGAAAGTTCCAAGTGCACAATCTTCCTGGAACACGACGGTCCCAAGCAGGAAACTTTAAATCCCATACTAAAACATTCCTTACTATTGACCATAATATAGCAACAAAAAAACCGGCCATGCAGCCGGATGAAAACTTTGTGTAGTCCGTGGACAACAGCCGCGGGAGTCGGGCCAAGAAAGCCCTAAAATCCCTACGCGTGGAGCTGCGAACCGGAGCGTTCGATATCGAAAAGACGGCGCAAATATTCCGTCTTGGCGGGGTCGCGCTCGTCGGGGAGCGTCAGCGGGCCCATCGACAGGGCGACCAGGATGGATCCCGGATAGTTGTTGACGCGCTTGATGAAGTCGCTTTCCGACACACCTTCGGTGTAGAAATCAACGACGAACGTATCCCAGTCGTCGGCCTCGATCTGCTCGAGAGCCTCGGATTCGGTGGCCACGGCCTTGATGGTCGCCCCCATGAGGAGGTCGGACAGCACTTCAAGGCAGGCGTTCCGGCGAGCCTCGTCCTCTTCCCAGATCAGGATGCGGCGGTCGCTGTAGTCGCGGACCTGCGGGACAAACCCTTCTTCGGGATCCTCGTCGAACTTTTCGAGGGCGGCCTCGTCCATTTCGTCGTCGTTTTCAAATTCGTCGTCAAATTCTTCTTTCAGCATAGTACCCTAAATATAGTAAAAAACTCACTTGCGGACAACTTTCGTCACAGGGACAAGGCCCGGTCCCGATGCACGGACCACATATACGCCCCTGGGCATGCGGTCCGGCACGACGAACCCGTTCGCCGAGCCAAGGAAGTTCCCGTTCAAGTCAAAAACGGCATAATTCGCGAAAGATACGCCGGGCACCGACGGGGTCCGCACAATTCCCACGGTTTTCGACGAATCGCCCACGGCCGACGAGTCCTTAGCCACAGTTGAATCCGCGGCCGACGACGAATCCGGCGCAGCCGTCGAATCGGGCTTGTCGCCGCCGCCAACCTCCCCCGCCCGTGCCCGCCGCACCTTCAGGCTTGCCGCCATGAAGTCCACCACGAAGGTTCCGTCGGACTCCGGCGCGATAACGACGCCGCCCTGTTCCACGACGGCATCGTCACCGACGCCTTCCGTGTCGATTTTCACCCGCAGGGGGACCTTCTCGGGCATGTGCTCGTCCGGAATCTTCCAGCTGACCGTAAATCCGTCCTCCGAAGCGACCGATTCCGCCGCATCGATGACGAAATGCGCCCGGTAGTACGCGGCAACCGTACCGAAGCTCGCCGTCCAGAGCTTGTCCTCGACAGCACGCTTCATGATTTTCTCGATATCGGAGGGGTTGATGGAGTAGTCATCGCCGGCATCGTCGGTAACGCCGTGGTTCAGCACCACGAGCCAGGAACCGCCCGTCACCTGCACGTCCCACGGGTTCGCACCGCTAAAATCGCCGATAAATGCCGCCGTGTCCATAGCGGAGAGCATTTCTGCCGCCGTTGCCCCAGAGCGGGTCCAAATTTTAGCCTGAATATTGAACATTTCGGGCTCGGTTTCCCACATGTTGCGCCCGTGCCAGCCGCAGTTACGGTTGTTGAAATGGCGCTTGGCGATAACCTTCTGCACGGACTCGTTCGTCTCACAGAACGGGGCCGCAAAAGACACCACCTTGACCTTCGCCCCGGCCGATTCCAGCGTTTTCTCGATGGTGCCCGCGAAATCCACGATTTCGGCGTTCAGTTCAGACTCGCTCTGCCCCGTCATGTGGCCGTGCGACTGGGTGTGGTTCCCGATTTCGTGCCCCGCGTTGGCCAAGGCGGCGAAGCCGGCAGCATTCCCTTGCAACCCATTGCTCATATTGGTGACAAAAAAAGTCACCTTCACGTCGGGAAGCCCCTCCAGTATGGGTTTCAGGTTGTCGATCTGGTTTTTAAGGGCATCGTCGAAGGTAAAACTGACCGCCCCCACGTAGCCGTTCCAGGGCACAGTCGTGATTGGCCCGGCCCAGGCAGCAAGGGTGCAGACAAAAGTCAGCGCAAACACCGCAAAAAACGGGATTTTCTTGTGCATAAAACCATCCTTAATCTGTCACCCTACAATATAACTAACGCAGACCACGATACGGGGACGCATCCCGCTTTACGCCCTGGTTTCATTTCCATTATTTTACCAAAATATCCAATCCTCAGTTCTCAATTTTTTATATTAATTAAAGGAAATAAGTTATATATTTTAAGTATAACAACATATTTTGAAGATTTTACTTTTTGGGAAAGAGGTCTACGTGCCAGCTTTTATTTTAACGATTTTATGTTTCCTTGTTTTTACAACGGAATCTTTTGCGAATGTCCTTATTGAAGGGGATACTACCGCCATCACCTCCTCCATCGGCGACACCGTTTCCGTAACATCCCGCAAGGCCCTCAAGAACGGCGAGAATTTTGTCAAATGGGAAATCGTATCTGGCTCGGGAAAATTTGTCGACGCGACCGCGGACTCAACCGGATTCATTCCGTCATCAAGTGACGCCGTCATCAGGAGAGTCGTCCAGACCTTGGCGCCTTACGAGATATCCTCAACTACGACAAAATTCAACTTCGACAAGAACAGTGCGCACATTCCTAGAAGCTCACTATATGGTCTTAAGCTGTATTTCAACACAAACGCGGGCGGACAATACGCGATCACCTACAAGACAAAGCAGCAAATTGGGGTCATAGACCTATTCCAAGATTCCACATTTACAACGTCTGTCCCGCCAGCCGTGACGGATACCTTCCGCATAAGTAGGGACTGTTTCTCAAGCAAGTGTTTCGTCCAAACGCAGCCCAACACAACGAATTACTTTTTTATCTACCTCGCCGGATATCCAAACATCAACATGAAGGATTCCATATTTGTCACACTCAATAAAACACACACCGTAAGCGCCTCATATACCGGGAACGGCTCCGCCTACGTAGATTCCGCGAGCAAGCCCGTTCTGGCTTTCAGCAAAGCCACAGAAAATGATTCCATCAGAATTTACGCGGTTCCGGGCAAAGACAACGCTTTCGACCACTGGGAAATAGAATCGGGTTCCTGCACCATCGGGGACACGCAAAGAGACACAACAAGAGTTAAAAACATAACCAGCGATTGCAAGGTGAAGGCGATATTCCGCGCCGGCGTCGTCTATCCGGTCTCGAGCACCCCCACCCAGTACAACTTCAACGACCACTTCTACGCCAAACAGGCTTCCAGTGGGACTGCAGGCGTCCGCTTCCTGTTCGTTGCCCCGAGCTCCGGCACCTACGCGGTCGTGGTCTCTAACGAGATTACCCAGGACTCCGCCGTGTACATACGGTACACCGACACCGACTACAAGACGGAAGCGGTGAGAGAGCGCTTCCTCGGGACCCATGTCGAGACGATGACCCTCGCGGCGGGGGACGAAGTCGCAATTGTCATCGCCAACACGAAGAAGAACGCCAATCCCTTCTACATCAACTACTCGACGCAAGCCAACAGGATAACGCTCAGCACGGACGGCAACGGAAAGGTTCAGCCTGACAACGGCTATGCAACTGCGTACGCAGGTTCCCGGTATTCCATTTCGGCAAAAGCCGACAGCGGCTACCGTTTTTCCGACTGGCAGACAATATCGGGCAACCCCGTCATCGACGACAAGGGAGCCGCCTCCACGTTCGTCACGATCAAGGACAACGTGGAACTAAAAGCCCATTTCAAGCAAAGCCAGATTTACACCCTCACCAAGACAGCACAGACGTTCAACTTCCAACGAGACTACTACAGCGAGACCACCCTATCGGAAATCCGGTTCACCTGGACTCCGCCCGACACAAACACCTACATACTCCGAATCGCCCCCTCCAGTACAATTAAGGCGATATTCAAGGAATACGGGGACGACAAACAGTTCTCCCAAATTGAAGCCGAACACGGAGTCACGGACACGACGGGCTTCACGGTGAAAGGCACTCCGGGCACACCACTTTACTGGTCAATCCGGGACAGTTCAAAAACTTTCCCGAACGTATCATTTGATGCCTGGATATCATCGCCCTACATCCTGAACGTAAAGACGGCAAGCGAAGGATCGATCAACCCATCGGGAAGGATATACACAAGCCCCGGAATCAAGAACGTCATTACGGCTTGGCCCTATGGCGGCTACACATTCAAGTCCTGGGTAAACACCGAGGGCAATATGACCATTACATCGGCAAAGAATTCTAGAACTTTTGTCTCCGTAATAGACTCCGTCTGCACTGTAAAGGCAACGTTCACTGTAGACAATGCAGCAGAGCCATTCCTTAGCATTTCCAAGCTCGAAACGAGCAACTACCCAGAGATTTGTGCGCAGGTTTCCGTCACAGACAAGAATTCCGGGCATTCCTTCTACGGACTCGTCGCCGACGAATTCAAATTGACTCAAGACGGCAACTCTTTACAGCCCCAAGTCACCAGCATCAACAAAGTCACCGGCGTATCCGTAGTCATCGTCGTCGACCAAAGCACGTCAATGACAATCAACAAGCGCATGACCAAGGCAAAAGACGCCATCCGCGATTTCATCAACAACATGGGTCCCTACGACAAGACATCCATTGTCGGCTTCGTCGGCAACGTCAAAGTAGTAAATTCGACCACAGGAGACACCATCACAGTTGATTCCACCATTGTCCACCAGACAATGACCTCCAGCAAGGCACAACTTCTCCAAGCCACCGACAGCATCAAAGCTATAGGGAGCTCAACAAACATCATCACGGGAACCTATACCGGCATACAGCAAATTGCAAACGAGAGCAACGCGACTGCAGTCATCGTTTTCTCTGACGGCGACAACAACAGCGGTAAAACCAAGATAAGCGAAGCTATAAACCTTGCCAAGACGAGAAACACAAATATTTACACCATCGCACTCGAAAGCGAAACAAAATATCCATTAGAAGATCTCGCGGTCAACACGGGAGGCACGTTCTCGCTCGCAAGCGACGCCAGCGAGCTGGCAGGTCTCTATTCGGCCATCCGCGACAATGTGCTCTCCCAATACGTCGTCTGCTTCCAGACTCCTGACACGGTCCAGAACGGAGAGACGCACAACATCGTCCTCAGCACCACATTCAACAAAATAACCTCATCCGATT
>CAMZDZ010000014.1 GCA_947305535.1 uncultured Fibrobacter sp. | reverse complement strand
TCAGGAGGCGAACCGGCTTGAGCACCTCCACAGTCAGGTCGAGACCAGGCTTTACACCACTTCCATCCGAATGGAAGAGCAAGGTCAAATTACGACCCGAGCTGAGAACAGCAAAGATAGAGCCAGCACCCGTTTTCTTGTCCACCAACTTAATTGCGGTACTATCAGTGCCATCATAGACATTCAAGTAATCATAAATTATTCCCGAAGTACTCGGATCTTCGATAGAAACACTCCCACTAAGCCGCAATAGATAGCCTTTAGGAGCATTAAGCACAAGCACACCATGACAATTATTATTGTACGATTTTAATGCCCCGCCGTCATCATACACTTTGAAAGACTTTACTCCTAATGGAATCGACACCCTCATAGTTTCCTTTCTCGGCATATTGAGGTATAGACCGTTCGATGCAGTCATATCCTTTTGACTCGTAAAAACCGCTCCCACCTTCACGTTTTGATTGGGCATAATAAATATAGCATCTTCTGAATACCACCCACCACTTAGATTTACATCTAAAACATTGTCATTTTCATCCTTGACAACAAGATCACTGAGCATATATCCTTTGCTAGGAGTCCAGTTCAAAGTGACCATAGAATTGGGCGCAGCTTTGGTTTTATTACTCCGAATTCTACCATTCTGAGTCACGTAATATGATATGCTGTATGTAATCGGTTCAACAGAAACTTTCAAGTTAAGGCCTGAATAGTTTGTCCTATCATCCGACTTGAAACGGAAGGTTAAGCTTCGACCGGAGCTTGTTATGGTATCTATAGCGCTTATTGAGCCATTTGTCGTACTAGACCCACCAAACAGCGTGGTTGCACTTGTATTATTTCCATCATAAATGTAAAGCGAATCATATCTTGTTTCGAGGGCAACGGAGCCTGTTACAACCAGATAGTATCCCGCAGGCGCATTAAGTGTCAAAGTATCGTTGCTATTACTTTCATAAGATTCACCCTCGCCCCCATTGTCGTACAAGTTGAAGGACTTGACCCCAGCCGGTATGGAAGCATCGATCTTTCCGTTCTTCAATAGCTCAAGATGGAGTCCTCCTTCTGCGGTAAGGTCGTTTGTCCATGTCGGAGTTACGGTCACGTTGCTTGCAGGCATGGTGAACTTTGAACGGTCAAACGAGTAGATGGGCGACTTGACAACTTTTTCGTTTTTATCAACGACAGTTATATCGCTCAAATGATAGGAGTCCATTGGAGAACCCGTCAGGTAAACAACGGAGCCATACGTATCGGCACCATTGCTAGATAGGGTTCCACCTGTCGCGGAATTGATGGTGACCGCGTAATGGATTTTCTCAAGAGTTACTGTAAGGTCGAGCCCCGCATAAGTTCTTGAATTATCCGAAGAGAAGCGAACCGTCATAGAATTCGAGGATGTTTCTATGGTTCCAACATCGTACCTAGCCCCATGTTCTGCGCTACTATGCTTAAACAGCTCATTTTCTGTTTTAATTTGTCCATCATAGACATACAGAAAATCATAATTCCTTTCCGTATAAATTGAGCCGGTCACCTTAAAGTGATATCCCGTAGGAGCCGTGAACACAAGGGTATCGTTGCTGCTGTTGCTGTAATGACCCGCTTTTCCGCCATGGTCGTACAGGTTGAACGATTTCACAGTGGCAGGAAAATTGAATTCAACCTTGCGATTCCTGGTCATATCAAGGTGGAAGCCGTCTGCAGCCGTGATGTCCGTGCTGCGTGCATCCGCGAAGACGGGAGTAATCACCACATCGCCGGCAGGCATTATGAACTTGCCCGCAGTGAGGGTATTGCGAATCACAGGCACATTATTGCCAGTCGCAGTTTTGACCCCAAAACTGACCAGCATATAGTCGCTATTCATGGTCGTTGCCGTAAGCGAAACCGTGTCTCCTATATGCGCGATTTGGGGAACGTCAGCAAGACTGCCTCCATCAACTGTCGCTACAGCCACAGTATAATCCACAGGGATGAGTTTAATCGTCAAATCGAGGCCAGAATATCCGTAGGAACCAGATTTAAATACAAGTGTCATGAACGTACCCCCGCTCAGGACCTCACTAATTTGGGTTACGTTGCCAGAAGAACCACGGTATGTTCCAAGAAGGCTACCGGAAGCTCCCGTTTTGTCATAGACATACAGGGAATCATAAGAACCAGACTTCATGCTGCCCGACAACTGCAGGACATAGCCCGCCGGAGCCCTCAGCGCGAGGGTGTCCCTGTTGTAGCCGGCATAGTCCCCAGATTTGCCGCCTTCGTCATAAACCTTGAACGACTTGAGCGTATCCGGAATGTTGAACGACACGTTATGCTGATAGAACATGTTCACGTAAAAGGAGTCCCCGTTTTTCCCTGTCTCCGGTTCAAGTTTAATGAGTTTCACCGTCAGATTAAGGCCAGGAGCATTATTGCCGTAATCACTCGAATAGAACACGAGCGTCATGTACTCGCCACTACTCAAGACCTTTCCGCTTATAGATATTGTCGAGTCTACTTTAGGACTATAGTAAGTTCCAAGGCGGAGGGTGTCAGCATTTCCCACTATTCCGCTATAAACTGTCAATCTGTCATTAGAATAATACGTAGTCACACTACCCGACAACTGCAAGACATAGCCTGCCGGGGCCTTCAGTACAAGAGTATCCCTGTTGTTTTTTCCGTAAGCCCCATCCTTGCCACCTTCGTCATAAACCTTAAACGACTTGAGCGTATCCGGAATTTCAAACGTCATCTTACGCTGATAGAACATGTTCACGTAAACAGAGTTCCCATCTTTCCCTTGCTCCAGTTCAAGCTTGACGAGATTCACTGTCAGGTCGAGGCCGGAATTGTATCCATTGAACAGGAGCATCATGGTTTCGCCCCTACTCTGGACCCTGTGTGTATAGTTTTTAAAAAGAAGGCTATCAGCATGAATAACGGATCCACTATAGACTAGCAAAGAGTCATTTCTATAACTCCCAGTTGTCCTGCCGCCCGACAACCGCAGGACATAACCTGTCGGCGCCTTCAGCACGAGTGTGTCTCCGTTGTCGCTGAAGCCGTCATAAATCTTAAACGACTTGACTCCAGCCGGGATTGTCAAAGTTTCTTTTTTCTTCTTGGGCATATTGACATAAATCCCACCCTCGGCACTCCAGTCTTTTGTCCAAATCGGAGTCACCTTCACCTCGTTCATAGGCATCGTGAACGACATCGAAGTAAAATTCTTCTTGACCAGTATAACAACGTTGCTATCTGCATCTTTAATCACAACGTCCTTTAGCATATAGCCGTTTGCAGGGGTTGCCGTTATCGTAACAGTCGAATTCAGTTTAGCAGAGGATGCAACCGTAAGGGTTCCTCCTGTCGTTGTTACCGGGTTAATGCGATAAGTATCCGGTGCAAAAGTTGGGGTCACGGTTACATTACTATTTGGCATCGTGAACTCAATCTTATTCGTCTGCCAACTACTTGTCGCACGAACAGTATCCCCCGACGGGGTTTTAACACGCACGCTCTTTAGCACATAGCCGGAATTTGGTTTTGCCGTCAATGTTACAACTCCCCCCGTTCTCGCCCCAAAAGAAGATGGCGTCACACTTCCATTCGAGACCGAAGCTACCGTAACGGTGTGAGCGTCGCCCAGCACTTCCGCCGTCAAGTCAAGGCCCGCCGCATTAACAGAGCCATCTGAATGGAAAGTAAGAGACATGACCCGGTTTACGCTCGTTATAGTCCCGACACTAACCGGCGAATTCGATGAAGTACTATATTTCTCGACAGTAGCTATCCCATTATAGATTTGAAGATAATCATATACGTCAGTTGGCGACGCTTCCGTGGTCACGGTTCCTGTCAATCTTAGATTGTACCCTTCAGGCGCAACCAGGTTAAGAGATGCGTCGCAGGAATCAGTATAATTATCCGAACTTCCGCCATTGTCATAGATTTTGAAAATCTTCATTTTTTTTGTCAGATTTATCGTCCTTTCCTTACATAACAAATCAAGATTAATAGTATCAGAATAGGACGAAATAGAAACATATTCTATGTCAACATCAGCCGCGGGCATCAAAAACTTTAATTTATCCCCATCGCCAAAAGTGGGCACCAAGGCGCCATTATCCTGTCTCCGAACCTTCAATGTAGCCGTAGCGCCCAACGTATCTCTCGTGAACAAATGAATCCAAACTCCTGGCGTGTATTTTTCTCCGTATCCTAAAAAATCACTAATAAATTCGGTAGTGGAGTAGGGTTTATAAACAACATCATAATTATATGGTACCTTATTGGTTGTTAACCTATAACGCGGTATGGCAGTAACTTTAAAATTCACTTTAGCACTTGCATTATTGGAACCATAAGTATTAATTATTTGGATAAATGCACCTCTTCCCGAAAAGATCCACTTAACCCTCTCTTGAACAGAAGCATAAGGATTTGTCCAGTCATATATTTTAGGATAGTGGGTTGAATAACCATCATGAGCAACCAGTCTAGTGCCTTGAGCTAAGGTTATTGTGCCCTCAATGACAATACCATAATCAGCAGGAGCTTCTATAACCATTGTCCCCGTACAAGAAGCACAAACATCTTTAATTTGGGATACTGTAAACGTAGTCACGTCGTAGCTCATATCAACATCTACGGTATCGCGACCTGAGAAAATAACAGTCTGTCCATTTTCAGAAACGTAAACATCCTCCGCCCACGCCGACGGCACCGTCAAAAGCGCGAGCACGAGAAACACGAAAAACACATGAACCTTCTTTTTCATGTCAAACCTTCTTTTTGTGGATTGTTAACAAGGTTATCAAAAACATTGCAGCAAAACTTACAAAAAGTTTACGATTTTGTCAGAAAACCGTATGAAATTTGTAATATATTTTCTTTATTTTACACAACAACGTTGCACGGATTCACAGACAAAACCGACAAATTTGTAAAAAAAGCCATTTTATACAAAAAAGGACCCCAAGGGGTCCTTTTAACTTTCCAGCATCCAGCCCTAGCGGCCGATCCGGACGGTCCTGTATTCCCGCGCGCTCCCCGCGCGGTATTCCACCAGATATACGCCCGCAGGGACCTGTTCCATGTTCCACCGCAACGCATGGCGGCCGGCACTCTGTTGCCCAGGGGTATACAGCTTCATGGTCTTGCCCTTGATCGAGACAAGCGAGACCCTGACATTGCGGGCCGTCGGGAGCACGTAGTTCACATCGAGGACATCCCCGTGGTTAGCAATTTCGAAGTGGGAAGCTCCGGCCGGCGAAACACTCGGAATGTTGTCCTTCTTCGAGGAATCGACCTTTGCCGTATCCGCCTTAGTCGTATCGGTCTTCGTCGTGTCCTTCTTGGTGGTATCCTTGGGCGAAACCGCCGGACGGTCGGAAGCAAGAAGCACGTTCACCGCAAGGAACGAGGTGTTGCCAGATATGCAGGTCTCTGTCGATGTATATATTGCTGCATCCGACAGCAAGGCTTCAGTTATCGAACCTCCCATGAGAGCGCCGACGGGCATCCTGTAGCTATAAGTCACAGGAAGAGCCACCATCGCATCCCAGTCAAACCCATTCCAGAGTTCCGGGTTGGCCGTGCGGTGGTGCATATGCGATTCGTTCTTGTCGCCTACGCCCTCCATAAAGCAAATATCCCACGGATTCACGCCCAGAATATAGTTCACCTTGTTTATCGCAAGCTGACGAACTTCGGCATGTTTCCATGCAACCGACTTATTGATAGTTTTCTTGTCTTCAATGTCTTTTGCAATTTCTGCATAGACAAGCATATTGATGATATTGCCTGAATCATAATAGTTCGAACCCCATTCAGCGGTTGTCGAGACATACCATGGTGTCGGATAGCTCAATTTATAATCGGGAAGAGCTATTGTATTCTTTCCATCCCCCCCCGCAGCGCCTTCGGCAGCACCCTTAGCCAACGTATGAACCACCCTCTCTGTATAATCCAAGCGGAGGGAATCAGAAATGCCATATTTCGCCGCTGTAGCCTTATCGGCCAAAAGCAACTTGTAGAAGGCATATAGAGTTATCGCATAACGATTGTCATAATCCGAAGGCCAGCCTCCGGGAGTAAAGCCGCTGCTGTTGCCAAGCCAACCCGCGGGGAAATACTGAGGCTTGTACTTGGCATTTTCATTATCGTTAATAGTCTTATCCATGGCGGCATCGTTAAAGTAATCCATCTTCTTCGTCTTTCCATAGGTCGCATAATGGAGGGCGATAGCAGCCATCGCAAGGGCATCAATATATTTCAACTGACTGGAGCAAGGATATAGACCAGCGACGCAAACGTCCTCTTCACCGAAGTGCTCCTTGGCATAGCCGTACAACTTCTCGGCAACCTTAAGGCAACTATCTGCAAAAGTCGAGTCATACGCGGCATAGCGCACGCTCAGCAAGGCAAGGCCTGCCGCAACTTGGGCAGACATGCCGGGGCCAATGCCGTGCAAAACCGGCCTTTCGGGCACCGGGGTCATAGATTCCATATTGTCCGCACGATTCCAATAATTATGATCTTTACTATCACCGATGTTTACAATCATATCCTTGATATCGCCCTTGGCGTATTCATAGGAACGCAAGAAGAATTCGGCGCCATGACGCGCTTCGCGCAACATGTCCGGAATGCCGTCGGTCTTTACGGTTTCGTTGTGATTGAAGGCGTAATGGTCTTCGTCACGTTCCGGATTCGTCGTCGAAAGCAACGAAAGCATCAAGAAGGCATAGCCCATGGTCGGGGCCATCTTCAGGTGGTCGCCGCAATCGTACCAACCACCTGGAATGGTGTCATGCACATGGCTTGCCTTGTGGAACCAGGATTCAGAATCACCGCTGCGCTGCACGCCAAAGAACTTGAGGTTTGCGTCGCGCACCATCGAATAGATCTTGTCGCTCACGATAAAGGTCGAGGAATATTCCTTGCCCACCTTGATACGGAGACGCTTGTCCGTAGGGAGCGAAGCCATATCAGCAAGTTTGCCTGCACAAATCTCAGTTTTAGGAGTAGATATTTCCACCGTATAACGAGTAACAGTAGCATCATTGGCGTAAGCCTTCAACTCCCTGCTAGAGCCGGCAGAATCTCCTGTAGCCGTGAACTTGCCGTCCTTAGCCAGTTCGTTCCCATCCAAGTCGACAACGGAATAGGTTGCCGTTTCGCAACCAGCCGAAATATAGTAGAACTGTTTTTCAGAATCAGTCGTCAGATAACCGGCCTGGTTCACGCGGATATCGCTAGCCTTCAAGTTCAAGGCATCAATGAAAGCCGAATTCAAGGTGTCTGCAATGTAGGCATTCGCTTTGAAATCTTCGGGTTTTGAACCGGGTGCCGGAGTACCGACCACCGTATCCTTTTCATTTACGTTAAAATTGCCAAAATCAAAGACCGTTCCGCCATCCGTGACACTCGAGGTGTCCCAGGCCATCGGGTAAACCGAGCGGATCAGGTCGTACGGGGTGGTTGTATCGGCAGCATAAAGGCCAGCCGCACTGAGGCCAGCCACCATGACGGATGCATGAAAAGTCAAACGCATCGATTCTCTCCTTTGAACATATCAAAATACAATATACATACAAAATTCGATTGGAAATTATTCCGCATCCAATTGTGCAAACAAACGTGAGCAAAAACGAACTTTTTTGAAAAAAATGGCCGCTCCGCGGGGGGAGCGACCATTTTAATTTCAACTAGAGATTGCTTCGTCGTCCTACGGACTCCTCGCAATGACAAGCAACGATTCTCTCGTCTCTCGTCTTTACTCTCTCGTCTAAATTAGTTTCCGCGTTCGAAGCGGATGAAGTTCACGACCTTCAGGCTAGCAAGGCCGAGCTGCTTGGCAACGACTTCCTGGAGGTAGTCCTTGACGGAGAGCTTCTTCGGGTTCTTGTCAGACATGAAGAATTCCTGGTCTTCGAGAACGATTTCCTTGAGGACCTTGGCAACGCGGCCGTCAATCTGGCGCTGCAGGAATTCGGGCTTCGGAGCCTTGCCGGAAGCTTCGATCTGAGCCTTGGCAATTTCCTTTTCCTTCTCGATCGTTTCGGCAGGAACGGCGGCATCGTTCAGGGCGACCGGAGCGAAGGCAGCGGCCTGCATGGCGATGTCCTTGGCAGCCTGCTTGAGGGCGGCTTCGTCGGCAGAGCCTTCGAAAGCGAGTTCGGTAATCACACCGATCTTGCCCTTCATGTGGCTGTACACACCGAACACGGAGTTCGGAACCTTCTTGAGTTCGGCGAACTTGCGGAAGTCGATGTTTTCCTGGATCTTCACGAGAACGTCCTGGAGACGGTCGCTCACCTTGACGCCATCGACGACGGCGTTCTTCAGGTCATCGACAGAGGAGATAGCCTGAGTTTCGACAGCCTTCACGGCCATGGCGGCGAGGGCGACGAAGTCGTCGTTGTTGGACACCGGTTCGGTCTCGCAGGAGAGTTCGAAAGCGGCGGCCTTGTCGGCGGTCTCGACGAGGTAGATGCGGCCTTCCTTGGCGGCCTTGTCGGCGCGCTTGGCGGCAACAGCGGCACCCTGCTTGCGGAGGAGTTCCACAGCCTTGTCCATGTCGCCGTCAGTTTCGGTAAGGGCCTTCTTGCACTGCATCATGCCCACGCCAGTCTTCTGGCGGAGTTCGTTAACGAGGGAAGCGGTAATCTGCATATTACTTGTCCTCGCCGTTGTCGAACTTCTTCACTTCTTCCTTGGATTCCTTCTTTTCAGCAGCGACGCGCGGCTTGACGTTAGCAGCGATGTAGTCCACAATGAGCTTGAGGGACTTCACAGCGTCGTCGTTTGCCGGAATCGGGTAGTCCACGAGGGTCGGATCGACGTTCGTGTCGCAGATGCCGATGATAGGAATGTGGAGACGGCGAGCTTCAGCAACGGCGATCTTTTCGTGAGCGAGGTCGGTCACGACGAGAAGGCCCGGGAGGTTCACCATTTCGCGGATACCACCGAACACGTCGAGGAGCTTGGCGCGTTCACGATTCTTGTCGAGGACTTCCTTCTTGGAGAGAGCCTGGAAGGTGCCGTCCTGTTCCATGGTGTCGATCTTGTCGATCTTCTTGATGGACTTGCGGACAGTCTGGAAGTTCGTGAGCATACCGCCCAACCAACGGTTGGTGACGGAGAACTGGTTGCAAACAGCAGCAGCGTCGAGCACGCACTGACGTGCAGTCGGCTTCGTGCCAACGAAGAGCACGGTCTTGCCAGATTCAGAAATCTTGGCAGCGGCCTTGGCAGCTTCTTCGAGGAGGTCACGAGTCTTGGAGAGGTTGAGAACGTAGATGCCGTTCTTTTCAGCCAAGATGTACGGTTTCATTTTCGGGTTCCAGCGCTGAGTCTGGTGACCAAAGTGGGAGCCTGCAGCGAGCAGGTCTTCGACGGAAGGCAGATTTGCCATAATGTATTTTCCTTTTCGGTTATAACTACCCGGTCTGCAACTAAGCCGCGAAGCGCAGGGACGACCACGGAGGGAGGACCAGCGCCACCGAAGCGACTCTCGCAAGCCGGTGATTGGTTTTACCCTGGCGAAATTGCCAAGGCGGGGCTAAATATAGAAAAACTGGGCGCGAGATAAAAGGCGGGAAACAAAAGTAAATGCAGAAAAATGGCGCCCCCAGCGGGACGCAAACAAAAAAAGGAACACCCCGCGCGGGCGGGACATTCCTTTCGAAAAGCAAATTCGCAGATTAGCGCTTGCTGAACTGGAAGTGCTTACGAGCCTTCTTGCGGCCGAACTTCTTACGTTCAACGGCACGAGAGTCGCGAGTCATGAGGCCTTCCTTCTTGAGGGCGGGCTTGACTTCGGCGTCGTTAGCAACCAGTGCACGGGAGATGCCGAGACGGACAGCGCCCATCTGGCCGGCGATTCCACCGCCACGAGCGGTGACTTCGACGTCCCATTCTTCCGCGTTGCCGAGGATGGCGAACGGAAGGTTTGCAATCATGTTCTGCACTTCAGAATGGAAGTAATCCTTGAAATCACGACCATTGATAGTGCGCTTGCCGGTACCCGGCTTCAGGATCACAGCGGCGATGGCATTCTTGCGACGGCCGGTGCCGCGGTAGATCTTCTTACTTTTTGCGGTAGCGATAGATTTATCCTCCGTTCTAAATTAAAAGTCTACGACTTCGGGATTCTGTGCAGCGTGCGGATGTTCGGCACCAGCATAGATTTTGAGTTTCTTGACCATCTTGTGACCAAGAGCGCTGTGAGGGAGCATTCCCCAGATAGCGGCCTCGAGCGGAGCGGTCGGATGCTTGGCCATGAGGTCGGCAAAGTTGATCCAGCGTTCGCCGGCGATGTGACCGGTGTGGTGGAAGTATTCCTTCTGCAGGTTCTTGTTACCGGTAACGAGCACCTTGGCTGCGTTGATAACGACAACGAAGTCACCAGTGTCGACGTTCGGGGAATAGATGGCCTTGTGCTTGCCCATGAGGAGGCGAGCAACTTCGCTTGCAACGCGACCCATCGGCTTGTCAGCGGCATCCACAAGCTTCCACTTGCGGCTGACGGACTTCGGGTTTACCGTAATAGTCTTCATGTAAATCCTCTAGTTAAGATTTCCGGAGCAACCTTTGCCCCGTGAAAGTGGAACAAATATAGACGCTTTTCCGGGACGGCACAAGGGTTAAAAATGCAATTTTAAAAAAAATCCGCATAGTTTAGGCGTTTTTCATTCTATTAATTATATCAATTATGATAATTATGCGAACATTTGTCGCTGTTTTACATTATAGGCTCGGGGCTCGAGGCTCGAGGTTCAAGGCGCCTCAAACCTGTTTTTTCTCGTTCTTGTGCATCGACGCGAGCGCGTTCGACCGGCGGCGGGCGGTTTCCTGCAGGTTCACGGACTCGTCGTACTCGTCCACGATCTCGCGGCCGAGGATTTCTTCCAGCACATCTTCCAGGCTCACGATGCCCGCGATGGCGCCCCACTCGTCCACGACGCCCACCATGTGGCCGCGCTGCTTGAGGAAGCGGAGCAGGAGCTTGTCGAGCGTCAGGCTGTCGGGTACCAGGAGCAGGGGCCGCATCATCTGGCGGAGCTTGATGTCGCGCTTGCCTTCCGCGAGCTTGTTGTAGGCGTCGCGGCGGAGCACGATGCCCACCCAGTCGTCCTTCTTTTCGCCGTGGAGCGGCACGCGGGAGAACGGCCAGTTGCCACGCTCGTCCACGGTCTCGCCGATGGTCTTGTCGGCCGGCAGCGAGAACACGACCTGGCGCGGCGTCATCACCTTGCGCACGGCGACAGATTTCAGGGAAAGGATGTTCTTGATGACCAGCGCCTGCTGGCGGTCGATGACGTCTTCGCGGAGCCCCAGGTTCACGAGGCTGTTGATGTCTTCCACGCTGACGTCCTTCTTCTCCTCGCTTTCGCGGGTCCAGCGCTTGGTGAGCGTCAGGCAGAGCCAGATAATTCCCGTGCAGCCAAGAATCTTGGTGATGTAGTAGAACGGCACGGCCACCAGCGGGGCGGCGATCTTCGCCTGCTTCACGCCCAGCGTCTTCGGCGTAATTTCGCCGAAGAGCAGGATCAGGATGGTCAGGATGACGGGGAGCGCCATCGCGCCCATCGGCGAGAGCCGCTTCACGGCAAGCGCCGTAGCGAGCGAGGCGCCCACGGTGTTCGCCACGGTGTTCACCACCAGCACGGACGCGATGTAGCGGTCGATGTTGTCCTTGACATGCGCAAGGTACCTCGCCGTGAACCTCTTGTGCCGCCGGAGCGACTCCACAGTGGAGGGGGGCACGCTGTAAAAGGAGGCTTCGGTCACCGAGCAGAAGGCCGAAATGGCCAGGCACCCAAGGACTGTCATTACTATCGCGAACATATCAACCTCGATGGCCCCGGCTACTCAAAATCAAACCGCTGCGGCTCGATGGCCCAGAACTGCGTCCGGCCGATTCCGTCCACGAAGTCAAGCCAGGCGGAAACGCCCGTCGCGGGGAGGAGCCTCGACTTCTCCGTGTTGATGAACATGACTTCGAGTTCGGTCCCCTCGCCGATATCGGCAAGGCGTCGCGCTTCCGCGATAGCGGCATCTATGCCGCCAAGGCCGTGCACGAGCCCGTACTCCAGCGCCTTCTTTCCTATGAACACGCGGCCGCCGCCATAGAGAGAATCGATTTCGGCCTTGGCCTTGCCGGTAGCCTCGGAAACGACACCGACAAAGCGGTCGTAGAAGTCGTCCATGTAATCCTGCAGGGCGGCCTTTTCCTCGTCTGTCCAGGGGCGATTGAAAGATTCCGCGTCGGCGTACTTGTGCGTCTTCACCGTCTCGGCCTTCAGCCCGAGCTTGTCCAACAGGCCGGACGCATCCACCTTGCCGCCGTAAATGCCGATGCTTCCCACGATGGAATACGGCTCGGCGAAAATCTTTTCGGCACCGCAGGCAATGTAGTACCCGCCCGAAGCGCCCATGTTGCCAATGCTCGCGACCACGGGGATTCCCAGACTGCGCACGAACTTGATGGCCGACCAGATTTCGTCAGAGGCGAGCGCGCTGCCGCCCGGCGAAGAGACCCTCACGACAAGCGCTTCCGCGCCGCTGCCGGGGACAGCCCTCAGGGCCTCCAGCACGGCCTTGCCCATGCGCCCGTCGATCGTCCCGTCAATGTTCAAGAGCGCGATACGGCGGCGAAGGCCCCATTCCTCGAGGAAGAGTTTCTTGTCCGACGGCTTCCACGTCCTGTAGCGCGCCATCGGGGCGTCGACATCGAAGAACTCCTTGAGCGCATACGCCGGGACCTGGTCAAGGTACAGGAGCGTATCGGCAAAGCCGTTCTGCACGGCGCTTTTTGCCGTAAGGAGCGGCGTAGAGGCCAGGGAGTCTATAACGCGTTTCGCCTCGTCAAAGGATTTCCCGCGGCGGGTAAAGCGTTCCGACACCATGGACGAAAGCACATTCCAGTAATCGTTGTAAAGTTCTTCCCGGTTCGCGCGGGCCTCGGCAGACATGGAATCGGCCGTGTACGGTTCCACGGCGGACTTGTAGGCGCCGTGGCGCAGGAATTCCACCTTCACGCCCAGCTTGTCGAAAAGCCCCTTGTAATAGAGCGACGAACCGCCCAGGCCGCGCCAGGAGAAATGCGCGGAAGGCTCGACAACGATGCGGCTACACGAAAGCGCTGCCACCAGGACCGAAGGGCGCAGGTCATCGACGTAGGCGACGACCTTGGATCCGCGGGCCTGCATTTTTTCAACATAGCGGTTGATTTCCATGGATATGGCGATGCCGCCACGGTACCCGGAGAAATCGAGAATCACGAGACCCGCGCCGGGGTCGTGCAGCAGATGCTCGAAATGGTTGCGGACCGTATTGATGCCCATGGTGCGCGTCCCCAAGAACACAAAATCGCTTTCGACCTCGCCCACTTCCTTGTCCAGCGGGACGCGGTATATCTGCGCAGACGTCGTCGCGCGCGGATTCTTCGCCGCATGGTAGCCCCATGCGCCGCGCTTCAGCATGTAGTCGTCGAAGAACGTGACCGCCGCGGTATTGTGACCGCCCAGCGTAGTCGAGAGGGTGAGCGTGTATTCGCGGGTATCGTCATGGACCGGGAGCTTGAATCCGACACGGGTGCCGTAGAGTTCCAGTTCGAAAAGCATCCGGTGCCTCTTGAAATTCTCGACATCGTAGCTCACGCTGACAAGGTTGCCCACACGCACCGTCGCGCCCAAGTCGTGGACCATCTTCTGCTCCCCGGGCCCGCCCTGCAGCAGGTTCCGGCCGGAGTAGCCCAACGAAATGGCATTCAGCGGACGGATCATCGCGCCGGCGGAGAACAGCCACTGCGTCCCGTCGAATGCGGCGCTGCGCAAGGCCTCGACTCGCGTGCCCAGGAAAATGGAACGGGCCAGCCATTCCGAGCCATGGCTCAAGCTCCAACGGGACTCGTCAAAGCCCTTGCCGTCGCGGCTGTAGGAGAATCCCGCCGCCAGGTGGTCCAGGTTCCCGCCCATGCGGAACGTGGAAATGCCGTCGTCGAACTGGTAATCGGCCAGGGCGCCCCAGGAATCGAATGCGGGGATGGCAGCGGGGTTCCCGAAAACACCGTGCCCGCCGTCAAGCGAGGCGAATTCGGACTCGCCCGGCAAATAGGCAAAGCAGAATGCCGAGAACATGAAAAGGGGTAATAAAAATCGCTTCATAATCCGTCTTTTTTACTAGAAGAAGAATGTCGCCACGCCAAACGCGGCAAGGGCTCCGGCAAATCCGTAGTACACGCCGCGCAGCGTCTGGCGCCGGTCGATGCTGCGTTCCGCCGCGTCGCGGTCCTTCTGCGTGCGGATGGTTAGGTTGTTGTAATCGTCGGCACGGTCAGAGGCCATCTTGTTTTCGAGCAGGCCGGCGCCCAGGAAACCGGCCGCGGCGACGAACGCGGATATACGGGCGTAGCCGCGCCATGTCCAGCCTTCCTTCACCTGTTCGGTCGCTTCGGCAAGCGACACGAGCGTCACGTCCATTTCCCTGTTTTCGCGCGCCTTGAGCACCAGGGGCAGGTTCTGCGCCTCGTACCCGTCCAGGTTCACGGTCACCGTCAAGGATTCCGGGACAACCTGGGTAAAGCGGGCCGGAGACTCCAGGGTCTGGGGCTGCGAGGAAATCTTCACGGAAGCCTTTTCCGGAACCGTATTCACGAGCAACGAGGCGAACATGCCCATCTGGATTTTCTTGAGAGTGTTCGCGGCGGCTTTCAGTTCGCCGAGGCGGGCCATCATGGCCGCGGCATCTTCCTTTGCCTGCATGGCCTTGTGCATGTCGACATCGTACTGGAACTTGCGCGCCTCGAAGACGGAATCCGGCTCGTTCTCGCCCTGGGGTTCAAGGGGAGGGAGCGAATCCGTGGTCGACTCCATCCGCCCTTGCAGAAGGCCTTCGAGCGCCCTTGACGAATCCTCGACAAGAGCTATGCGCCGCGAGTACTCCCCGTAATCGTCACTGTCCTGCGACGTGAGCTTGGACAGGTCGAGTCCCTGAACAGGTTCCTGTGCCGGCACGGAATCGGCGACGGCGGCATTGTCCGCAAAAACGGCAGCAGCCAACACAAGAATGCCCGCAAGAAATTTGAAATGCATACAGTTTACCTCTTTAACACCCTAAAACTAATAAAAAAAGAGCCTTTACGCCCCACAGCCCCAGCCTGGAAGCAATTCTATTTGCTATTTTAAAAAGCATGATTTCTGGAGGAACCCCTCTAGAAGTTTTTGAATATCATACCAAACGGAATATTGTATGGCTTCGTCACAAAAAAAAGAAGAAACAGATCTTTTTGACCTACTGAAGGAACTTGCCAAGAACTGGCATATCATGTTGCCCTGCATCATACTGGCCGGTGCCGTAGGCGTTTTCATCGCCATGTGGATTAGACCGCTTTATCAAGTCGACGCACTTTTGCAAATCGAATCGAAAAACAACAAGGGCGCCGGGATGATGGCCGGCCTCGGAAGCCTCTTTGCGACGACCAGCCCCGCCGAAACAGAAATCGAACTCATCAAGAGCAGGCAAATCGTCGGTGACGCCGTGGAAAAGATGCGCCTGCAATACAAAGCAGTGCCCACCAGCAGATTCAACCGCCTTTTCCATCGCGAAGGACGAATGGAAATCAACCAGTTTGAGGTCCCATGGGACAAGCTCCCCGCAGATGACGTGAAAGGGCCCTGGACGGTCGTAGCGCACGACGACAGTACGACCTATGCACTATACGACCACCACAACAAGAAAATCCTCGAGGGTATCGTCGGCCAGACCTACAGATTCCCCTACGCCGGGGACACCGCCGTATTCGGCGCCCTCAAAATGAACGCCAAGAAAAAGCAGAAATTCAGCATCACCAAGATGGACCGCCTCGACGCCATTTCTGCCTTCATGAAGGCATTCGAAGTCAAGGAAAAAGGCAAAAAGACAGGCATTCTTGAATTCACCTACCAAGACATCTACCCCGACCGCGCCACCGACATCCTGAACGAAATCGCCTCCAATTACCTAAGGCAGAACGTGGAGCAGCGCAACGCCGAAGCCCAAAAGACGCTTGAATTCCTTGAAAAGCAGCTGCCCGACGTGAAGGCGCAAATGGACAGTTCCCTTCTGAAGTTCAACACGTACCGAAACAAGATCGGCTCCGTCGACATCAACGCCGAAACAAGGATCGTTCTGGAAAACAGGACCAAGCTGCAACAGGACCTCCTGGCCCTCCAGCAAAAGAAGCAGGACGCCATCCGTCTGTTCCAGCCGGAGCACCCCACAATAAAGACTTTGGAAGAGCAGGAAGCCACACTCAAGCACCAGCTTGCGCTCAACACGAGCGAGACGAAGAAGCTCCCGGCAACGCAGCAGGAAGTCCTCAAGCTGACCAACGAAGTGGACATGAGCAAGATCATGTACACCACCATGTTGAACAACATCCAGCAGCTTAAGCTCATGTCTGCCGGTGAAGTCGGTTCCGTCCGCATCATCGACTTCGCAGAACAAGTCAACAAACCGACAAAGCCCAAGAAAAAACTGATCGTGTGCATCGCCCTGTTCTTCGGGTTCCTGCTGGGTGCGTTAATCGTCACCATCAAGAACAAGTTCAGCAACGGCGTGCGCGACGCGCACTTCATCGAACGCGAGACCGGTTTCAGCGTCTACGCCAAGGTACCGAAGGGCAACCCCAAGGGAACCAAGGGGACAAGGCCCCTCGCCGTGGTCGAACCCGACGATGTCGCCGTGGAAGCCCTCCGCTCCCTGCGAAGCTCGCTCGAGTTCAGCATGGATGAAGGCTGCCGCCCCGTCATCGGCATTAGCGGGCTGATTCCCGGCGTTGGAAAGAGTTTCATTTCCGTCAACCTGGCAGCGCTTTTTGCCGGCCTCGGCAAGAAGGTCCTGCTTATCGACGCGGACCTCCGCAAGGGCCGTCTGCACAAGGAGTTCGGCATCAAGCGCGGCAACGGCCTGTCGCAATACCTGCTCCACGAGACAAGTCTCGAGGAAGTCATCCACAGCACCGAAGTCGAGAACCTCTTCATGATACCTTGCGGACAAGTTCCTAGCAACCCGTCTGAAATCCTGGGTTCCAAGCACTATTCGGACATGATCGACGAACTGGAAAAGCAATACGACCTGATCATTGTCGACACGCCGCCAATCATGCTGGTGACCGACGCCGCCCTCGCCTGCCGCCAGGCTTCACAGATCGTGATGGTCATCGAGTACAACAAGCACGGCATCGACGCAATCCAAGACGGCATGAACCAGTTGCTCAAGGGCAATTCCAACGCTCACGCCAGTTTTGTGATCAACAAGTACCAGCACAGCCATTCCGATGGATTCGGATACAAGTACGGCAAGTACTAGTCATCGGAACATGCAAAAAACAAGCCATTAGCTTGTTTTTATCGGCTGCAAAACCTCTCGTCGCCAGCGAACATCCTTCGCTGGCTTTTTTCGTTCAATTATCGGAACCGATAATCCCAGGGCATCCGCAACAACCTTGCAATCTCATGAAATCATAGTGACGCACATCAAAGTTTGCAAACATTTACAAATTTTGAAAAAACGAAAATTGTATCTTTTTCTGAAGCCCCGAAACTGAACAAACGGAAAAGCACAACCATGGACCGCGACGCAAGAATCGACAGCATAAAATTCTTTTTGATTTTTTGCGTCGCATTAGGACATTGTTTCGGTGAATTTTGGGACAAGCCGTACGTTTTGCCCACCTATAATTTCATCTACTTGTTCCACATGCCGCTTTTCATTTTCCTTAGCGGGTATTTTACAAAAAAAAGATCTTTACACAGCCGGGATTTCTGGATATCCGAATTAAAGCTACTCGAAACATTCATCGTATTCAACTTCATACACAAAATACCCACTTTCTTCACCGAACCTATTGAACTTCAGGACTTGATTGTTCCAAGTTGGTCCCTGTGGTATCTTCTGAGCCTAATTTGCTGGCGTTTTTTAATTCAGATCATGGCATCGACATTTAAGAATCGTAAAGTTCTCATCACGGTCGCTTTCTTGCTGGGCGCATTAATAGGATTCTCCACCCTAAGCGGGGCACTGTCGATCCAAAGGACTTTCTGTTTCTTCCCGTTTTTCGTCGCCGGTTATTGCGTCGCACAGAATAACTTTATCGAAAAAATAAGATCGGTGAACCACATTTTCGCAATTGCCATTTGCGCCGTAACCGTCATCGCGTGTTTTGGTTTTTTGAATTTCGACATCCATCATGTCATTTGGGGATTGCACCCTTATGAGGAATTCGACGTTGCAGTTGGCTACGCATTTTCCCTTAGGCTCGCTTTTTACGTAGTCGCGTTGTCACTGTGTTTTTCGATAATCAACCTGTTCAGTTTCAAGAGCCCCTTTATGGCAAAAGAGGGAAGGAACACCCTCGTCTACTACATGTACCACACCTTGCTGCTGCTTCTGTTCTTTGACCTGGCAGAGCGTTTTGACATCCCCGTCAACATAGGGGTTCTTGTATTGATCACCCTGTTGATCATGGCCATAATTTTTGCCATGTGCAGAATCAAAGTATTCCTTTGGCTACTAAATCCCGTTTCGTCAATTTTGGCCCGACATAAAAAGAACGGCTAAAGCCTAAAGCACCTGTTTTTTGCGCAAATTCAGCGTGCCATTGCACGGACTTGCTGGACTTGGGAATTATAAAATTTCTATTTTGATTTCCACAATGAAAAAGGTAATCACATACGGGACTTACGACCTGCTACACCAGGGACACATCAATCTCCTCAAGCGAGCGAAAGCTTTGGGCGATTACTTGATTGTAGGCGTCACCAACGACAATTTCGACCGGGATCGCGGAAAACTGAACGTCCGCAACAACGTTCTGGAACGTGTCGAAGCGGTCAAGGCGACCGGGCTAGCCGATCAAATCATCATAGAGGATTACATCGGCCAAAAGATAGACGACATACAAAAATACGATGTGGACATTTTCGCCATCGGCTCTGACTGGGAAGGCAAATTCGATTACCTGAACGAGTTCTGCCAGGTCGTTTACCTGCCCCGCACCGAGGGCATCAGTTCCACGATGTTGCGGGACAGTTCCCAGGAAACCCTAAAAGTCGGGATTGTCGGCTGCGGGCGAGTCGCGCAGAGATTCCCATCCGAAGCCTCCGTCGTAAGCGGCATCAAAGTCCAGGCCGCGTACGACACCGACATCGCCGCAAGGGACTCCTTTGCCCAAAAATTCACGGACATCACGCCCTGTGCCAGCCTCGACGAACTGTACGGCCTCGTCGACGCGGTCTATATCGCCACGCCCCACCTCGCCCACTACGACAACATAAAGTCCGCATTACAGGCAAAAAAGCATGTCCTCTGCGAAACACCCATGGTCCTGAACGGGGAAGAGGCCAAGGAACTATACAAGCTGGCCGAATCGCAGGGCGTAATCCTCATGGAAGCGAACAAGACGGCGCACTGCCCCGCATTCAACCACCTGGTCGTCCTCATAAAGTCCGGCCTTATCGGCGAAGTCGTCGACATCGAGGCATCCCTTTCACAGTTGCTAGACAAAAAAGGCAGGGAATTCGACGCCGCGCAGGCCGGCGGAGCCATGTTCGAGCAGGGGTCCTACCCTTTACTTCCGATCCTCAAGCTGATGGGCATCCAGTACGAAAGCCTTGAGCTATTCTCCCGACTGGAAAATGACGTAGACATTTACACGAAGGGCGTCTTGCGCTATCCCAAGGCAGTCTGTTCGTTCAAGGTGGGGCTCGGAGTCAAGACGGAAGGCGACCTGGTCATCTCCGGGACAAAGGGCTACGCCTATGTACCGGCTCCCTGGTGGAAGACGGATTACTTCGAATTAAGATACGAAGACCAAAACAACAACAAGAAATTCTTTTACAAGTGGGACGGCTTTGGACTGCGATATGAAGTTCAGGAGTTCGTCCGTTGCATATTCAATCATCGTTTCTCTTCTGCACGCCTGCGACGCCGCGAAAGCATCCAGATGGCGTTCATCATGCAGCAATTTAACGAAAAAGTGAATTTTCACGAAATTTAGAGGTCATTATGATCAATTTCACTGTGGGTCCCGTACAATCTAGCGACGCCGTCCGCGCCATCGGGGCAGAACAAGTCCCTTATTTCCGTACCCAGGAATTCTCCGAACTGATGTTCGAGAACGAGCGCCTGATAAAGAAATTCGCGAAGGCTCCGGAAGGATCAAAAGTCGCCTTCATCACGGGATCGGGTTCCGCCAGCATGGAAACCGCCATCATGAACACCCTGACCCCTGCGGACAAGGCCATCATCGTCAACGGAGGAAGCTTCGGACACCGATTCGTGGAACTCTGCGAACTGCACGAAATTCCCTTTGCCGAGATCAAGCTCGAGCCGGGCAAGGCGCTTAAGGCAGAACACCTCGCCGCCTACGAAGGCAAAGGCTACACCACCTTTATAGTGAACAAGCACGAGACATCAACCGGCGTGCATTACGACATGCAGCTCATCAGCGATTTCTGCAAGAGGAACAACCTCTTCTTGATCGTGGACTGCATCAGCACCTTCCTTGCCGACCCGTTCGACATGGGCGCACTCGGGGCTGACGTCATGATCACGGGCTCGCAGAAAGCGCTCGCCTGCCCTCCGGGCATTTCGGTAATGGCACTTTCGCCCAAGGCTCTCGCCCGCATCGACGGCATCAAATGCAAGTGCCAGTATCTGGACTTGAAGATTGCCTTGAAGAACGCCGAACGCGGACAGACCCCGTGGACGCCCGCCGTGAGCATTCTCCGCCAGATCAACGCGCGGCTCAAGGAAATCGAAGCCAACGGAGGCGTCGAAGCAGAGATAGCACGCACGGCATCCCTCGCGAACTATTTCCGCGAACAAATCAAGGGCATGCCCTTCGAAATCGTTTCGGAATCCCTTTCGAACGCGGTAACCCCGCTTCACCCGACAACGGCAAGCGCCTACGACATCTTCCTCAAGATCAAGGACGAATACGGCATGTGGATTTGCCCCAATGGCGGCGACATGAAGGATACCATATTCCGCGTGGGCCATATCGGAGCGCTCACAACGGCGGACTACGACAAGCTTGTCGCTGCATTTAAGGATCTGCAGGCCAAGGGTTTCATCTAAAGGTCTTTCCAATGAACGGCGTCGTAAACAAGCTCATCCCCAATCCGGCGAAAAACGTCCTGAAGAAAATATATGCGCTCGTTTTCAGGAGCAGGCTTAAAATCAAAGAGAAGGACGAAGAGATCAAAGCGCTAAAATATCAAGTCGAATACCTCAAGCATCATTTCGACATCACGCAGATGAAGCCGGCCACCGGCTACCTGCGAGAATTCCAGCTTAGGGAACTTGACTTCACGCAGCACATATTAAGTCTCCTTGAACCGTACGGCATAACCCCCTTCCTAGATGGCGGGGCGCTTCTCGGAGCATGCAGGCACGGAGGGTTCATCCCCTGGGACGACGATATTGACTTGAGCGTCACACGAGATCAATTCAACAGGCTCATCGACATCGCCAAAAAGGATTTTGTATGGGTTGATTCCACGAAAAAGAATTGCTTCTCCGCAAAATTCTACGACATGGCGATTCGTGAAAATCCAGGCAAATACGTTTTCATCCTGACTCCTTTCTGCCTCCACCTTTTCCAGGGAACCTGCCTTAGGGATTCGATGAATCTGGAATTCTTCCCGAACGATTATGTCAGAGAAGAAGTTACCGAAGAGCAGTACATTGCCTACCGCGAGAAAATCTGCAATTTTGTACACGGCAATTTAAACTGGAAAGACAGGTTCGACTTTTACGAAAAGGAACTGGAGACGAACAACATCTATTCTCAGGAACCGACCTCCCGCATTACACCGGGGATCGGAAGCTGGGACCTCACCGAGTTCAAGTTCCGCGGATTTAGGAGCACCAGCGACCTGTTCCCGTTGCAACCCATTCCTTTCGAGAATACAGTCCTTCCGGCGCCAAGCAACCCCAAAGCCATATTGGATGTTTCATACGGCAAGAACTGGATGCAATTCCCTGGCGATGTCGGCACGCCCCATACCCTAGAAGAGCAGAATATCTATCTCGAATCCATCGGTACACCGATAGATTATAGCGAATTTTAGTTGAGGCGTTCAAACATGAGAGAACTAACACTAAAGGAACAGCAAGCATTCTCCCTTGACATCCTAAAGGATGTTCACCAGTTCTGCGACAAGGAGAAGATTCGCTATTCGCTGGCCTACGGGACTCTCATTGGAGCGCTACGGCACAAGGGATTCATTCCCTGGGACAACGATATCGACATCTGCATGCCGCGCCCGGATTACGAACGTTTCTTAAAAACGTACAAGTCCAACCATTTCGAACTCGCGTTCTTCGGCAAGGAATGCAAATACGACAGCCTGATTGCCTACGCCCGCGTGTTCGACAACAAGAGGACCGTCGCCCAGAACGGCCACTGGATCGCGCAGCCCGCAGGCGTTTGGATCGACATCTTCCCGCTCGACGGCGTTCCGGACGACTTTGACGAGTTCAAGAAGCTCTACAACGACTTGCACGACGACTGGGCAAGAATCATCGGGAAAAAAATCCAGTTCCGCCGTTTTTCCCATTGTTCGGGAATCAAGGAAGCGCTCAAGCTCCTTTATCATAAAATCCGCAGAAGGAACGGCCTCGGCGGCCACAAAATGCAAAAGGAATACAACGAAAGGATCGCCCGCATTCCTTTTGGAACGGCCCGTTTCTACTCCCAGCTCGCCGTGATGGACAACGGCCCCGTGGAGCACCTTCCTGTAGGTTCCTACGACGAGCGGATACTTCTGGATTTCGACGGAGCGAAATTCTACGCGATAAAAGATTATGACACGGCTTTGCGGGCAGTTTATGGCGACTACATGCAGCTCCCCCCTGAAGAGGATCGGGTTCCCCATCAGTCATTCATAAAATTCTACTGGAAAGATGGCGTCAATTAAGCAACAGACTCTCAGCAGTTCCAAATGGAACTTCATAGAACGAATTTCCTCGCAGGGAATTCAGTTTTTGCTGGGAATCATCATGGCACGATTGCTGTTGCCATCCGATTACGGTACCATCGGCCTGCTCGCCATTTTTTTCGACATATCCCAGGCGTTCATCGACAGCGGGTTTAATTCTGCGTTAATCCGGACAAAAGATCCGACGCAAAAAGATTACAGCACTGTTTTCTATTTCAATTTACTCATATCCGTAGCCGTCTACGCCATTCTCTTTTTCCTCGCCCCATCAATAGCAGGCTTTTTCAAAATTCCCATACTCTGCCCCATCCTAAGGGTACAAGCCGTCACGCTCATCATCAATGCGGCCATGGCGGTCCAAGTATCCATGCTGAACATCCAGCTGGACTTCAAGTCCCTCGCAAAGCGCAAGGTTGCCGCGACGCTCATTTCCGGAGTCTGCGGCGTTGCGTTCGCCTATGCGGGTTTTGGAGTATGGTCCCTTGTCCATCAGCAGATTATCGCCGCAGGCGTCAACCTGGTCTTCATCTGTTACGTCTGCAGGTGGATTCCCAAAGCCGGCTTCAGCACGGAGTCCTTCAAAAGGCTTGGCGCATTCGGCAGCAAGCTGCTCGCGGCCGGCCTCTTGCATACATTCTATAGAAATTTCACGACATTTGCCATCGGTAAATTTTACTCCGCGCAGGATCTAGGTTACTATTCCCGCGGCACAAGTATCGCGGACCTGCCGGGAAGCACCATCAACGGCGTCTTGCAGACGGTCACTTACCCCATCCTCGCCAAGATTCAGGATGACGACAAGCAGCTGGTTTATATATACCGCAAGTACATCCGGATTACCTCTCTTGGAATCTTCATCATTTCCGGCATACTCTGCGCGTTGGCAAAGCCCGTCATACTTCTCATCCTCACCGACAAATGGGCGGAATCCGTCATCTATCTCCATATTTTCGCCTTCTCCTACATGTTCGACCATCTAAGTACGATCAACCTGAACCTACTCAAGGTCAAAGGCCGGTCAGACCTGTTCTTAAAACTGGAAATCCTGAAGAAGACCATCTCCATCAGCCTTATTCTATTGGCCATTCCACATGGCATCCTCGCCATCTGCTTCGCCAAGTTCCTTTATAACCAAATCGCCGTTTTCATCAACACCTACTACACAGGAAAACTTTTCCACCTGGGCTACATCCAGCAAGTCAAGGATTTCTCGCCTTACCTCATCCGTTGCATACTCGCCTGCATTCCGGCCTATCTTGTAACCTATCTAGAGTTACCTCACATTGTCACCATCTTCATCGGCGGCAGCCTGGCATTTTTCCTATATTGGCTTATGCTCAGAAAAAATCCGGACATGCTGGAGCTCGTTGAATTATTAAAAGAAAGGTTCAAGAAGAAAAAATGAAAATTATCAACGACATCAAGCTGGTGATCAAGAGAATCGTCAACAGGACGACCGCAAAAGACCGCAAAGCCATTTTCTTCTATCCGCACAAGAACTGCAGCATTGACGGTTACGACATTCTCAACGGCGAATCCGACAATGTCCTTTGTCTTCTCAACAACATGCTCCGGGATCCGAAATTCAACGATTACCATTTTTTCATTCTTTACTACCATAAGGACCGGCTGAAGTCTTACAAGGATTATTGCAAGGACTTTTTCCCCAACCGGATTCATTTCGTACTCAACAGCGACAAAGTAAACAAGTTCAAATCCCTTTGCCGGTGCTATACCATTTTTACCGACTCCGACTATACCAAAGTCGAGTACAAGGTTTCTACGCAACGGACCGTTTGCCTGAACTATTTCGGCGGGCTCATCAAGAACGAATTCCACCGTTGGGAAAACCACGGGGGATTCAAGAAAATGTTGCAGGAACAGGTGGACATGCATCGCCTATACGACTACCACCTCTCCATTTCCGATATCTGTTCCAAATTCATAGCCTTAGACAACTGCCACTATTATTCCAACTTCATATCCCTGGGTTTCCCGCGTAACGACGTTTTGTTCAGGGACCATTCGGCGCTCCGCCAACAGATTGAAGAACTTGTAGGCTTCAAGTTCAAGAAACTGATTACCTACGTGCCCACCCACCGGGATTACGAAAACCGCACCCGTGAATTTTACGACGCATCCAAAGCGACCACGCGTTCCATTTGGGGGCACGTGACCGCCGAAGAGCTCGAATCTCTCGAGAAAACGCTGGAAGATACCGACACCTTAATCATCGCGAAGGTCCACCCCATTCAGGATGCCATGACGAATGTCATCTCCAAGGAATCCAGCAAGCACATCCTGTTCTATAAGGACCTGGTTCAGAATATCAGGACAAGCCTAAACCCACTGCTCGCCATTTCCGACAGCATCATCACGGACTACACCACCACGGTTTACGATTTTCTATACATGGACCGTCCCATAATCTACCACTTCTACGACATAGAAGAGTATCGTGCGACCCGCGGATTCTTCATCGAACCCATCGAATCCGTCTGCGCCGGCCACATCACCCATAACATTGACGAGCTCCAAAACGCCATCCGCGACATTGCAAACGGGAACGACCCCGAAAAACAGAAGCGTCAGTTCTTGCGGCAACTGTTCATCAAGGACATCGACGGGAACGCGACAAAGAGAATCAAAGACTTTTTCTTTACAGATCCAGCTTCAAGATAACCGGATAATGGTCTGACGGGAAACGCTGTTCCCCGTCTTTTTCGTACTTGTCCAACAAGATCTCGTATTCCAGGACGCGGACGGGCTTGGTCACAAAAACATGGTCCAGGCGTTCGTCAGATACATAATCCTTCTTAAACCTATTGAACGTGCCGCCCGTGGACTTTTTTTGCTCGGCCAGATGATAACCGTCCCGCACAACGTTCGATGAGTTCAGGATTTCGTATCCATCGCTTTTCTGGTTGAAGTTCATGTCACCCATCAATATGACATTCGACGATTCGCCGGCAATATCCTTTATCTTCTGGATAAGCAACTTAGAGGATTCTCGCTCCACCTCTCCGCCCGCATAGTCACCATGAGCGTTGAACACCCAGAACACAGCCTGACGGCGCCTTATTCCGAACTTCACCCAGGTACACGAACGGATGTACGCCCCGTTCCACCCTAGCACAGGCTTTGTATCGTCTTCCGCGAGATAAAACATCCCGCTGTCAAGGACTTCGAATCGGTCCTGTTTGAAAAAGATGGAATTGAACGACCCCAACCGTCCATTTTCATGGTTCGGGAAACCGACCCTACGGTATTCATCCAGACGGGAATTCAGCTCGTTCAGTTCTTTCTTGTAATCTTCCTGGACGCCTAAAATGTCGATGTCATTGGATTGGACGATTTTAACGATCGCGTCGCGACGGTAGCTCCATATGTTCCCCTCAAGGGAATCCTTTTTTATGTTGATTCTAATGTTCCACGTGGCAACCTTAACCGGCAAAGGGTCCGCATTGGCATTTGCAAAAAGGCAAGCAAGCAAAGCAACCAGCGCGATTTTCAATCTATTTTTCAGCATGGCAAACCAATCAGTTAAACAAGGAGCGTCTTGAAACCTTGTCGTTTTTTGCAAACTTGTAACCCAGCAAATCGATAATGGAATATGCAAAGTCGTCCGTTACGAATTCCTTGTCAACGGAAGCGAAAATACGCGTCACTTCGTCCGGATGCTTTTCCTTATAAACCGGAGACATGTAAACCACGAAAGGAATGTATTGCGCCGCGGCAAACGATTCCGGGATTCCGTCTCGGCCATGGCCCGCATAGGCGCTGTCGGCATCGTAAAGATCCTGCCCATGGTCCGGGAAATAGAAGACTATCGCGTCGTCGTCCTTATACGACGACATCAGTTCATACACGATGGAATCATTATACAACGTGGCATTGTCGAAATGGGCCAACGTGCTCCTTTGATTTTCGGGATATGCGGCGTAATCCTTTTCACTGAAAATCCGCTTGTCCGCGGAATACCTCTTCTCGTATGCAGTGTGCTGCCCCATCAAATGATAGAATACGGACTCTTTCTCGGGGCCATTGAATACATACCGCAAAACAGAGCCGTCATAAGGATTTTCACGCGCGTCAACATAAACAACAGAATCGCAGAGCTGGGCGTTCTTGTCTTGCACGGACTCAAAAAACGAGTTGTTCATCTGCGCAGAAACCCAATTCGCACGGAACCCAATCATTTCCAGGAATTTAATCAGGTGGAAAGCCTCGTACCAAGCCAGGGAATCCTTATCGTCTTCACCATAGGTGTTCAAGAACGTTTTGAACACTGCCGTAGTATGGACATCGGAAGACCGTACGTTGTTGAACACCGCCAAAAGGCTGTCGTTTTGGAGCGTTCTCAATTTTGGCGTCGTCTCTTTTTCGTATCCGTACAGTCCGCAATGACTTTTTGAATACGATTCTCCGATAACGACAACAAATTTCTGCGGAGCGCTATCGCCCACTTTTTCCAGTTCCGGAACGAGCATGCTTTTTTTTAGATCGATTTTGCCTTCGTTCAGCACCGCGTTCAACTTCTCCAGGCTAAATCTCCCGGCAAAGTAAGACAATTCGGGAATGCAGAAATTAAACATTATTGTCGGGCGAGCCGTCTCGGCAAAAGATACAGCGATTAACAAAATAAACGCCCAACGGCTTACGCGCAGCCATCGGCCTTTAAGCACCCAATTTTTCTTGTATTCAGCCAGGTAATACAGGACCGCAAAAAATCCAAAGAACAAGAATCCGCCGACAAACATCGACGCATTCATGTAGGTCTGGATAAATTCCTTTGTTTCAGAAAAATTTGTAGCCAATATGGTCTGCCAGAAGACAACATTCAAATGAGCCCGCATCACCAAGAAACAGACTTCATCAACAACAGAATGTACAAGGAACAGGAACAGCAAAACTGGGGCTACGATACGCCTTATCCTAGTCGAAAAAGACAAGGCGAACACAATCAAGTAAACAAGGATCACTCCATTTGTAACTGCGGCAACAGCGCGTCCATACTCGTGATCCATAACAAGGCTTTTAACCCACAAGCCATTAAACGCAAACAGCAAAAGCGCAAATAACAGCGCATGGTCAACAAACGGGCCTGTCACGAACTGAATTATCCTATCCGCTCTTTTCATAGTCAAAAATTCAACCTATTGTAGAACCTGATTTCCGCAGTATATCCGCATTACTTTAATGAGTCAACAAGATAAAGCAAAACGGCAGCGTTTAATATAGAAACAAGGGACAACAATTTCACGGTATTCGACAATCTCGCATACGATTTCAACGGTTTTTAGGAGCAGGTTGTCGGGATGCACATTCAACAATCAAAAGAACCAGGTCATTTAGTTCAATTCGTATAGAGCCTCCCCAGTCGCACACAATCCCTTCAAAAATTAAATTATCTTTATAATATGGGAAAATCTACATCCAAACCGTCTCTTCCGAATCAGCGATACGCCTTCGTCGATATTGCAAAGGGATTTGCCATTATCGCAGTCGTTTTATGGCACATCAATTTCGCCAACGGCTTTAACGCAGCTTTCCCCCTAAAAACAATTCTTGGTGGCGGTTGGCACGTACCTGCTTTCTTCATTATTTCTGGATTCTTTTTATCCTTTGTTAATTCTAAATTTGCATGTTCTAATATTATTATTAATTTTTTTTTTGAA
>CAMZDZ010000013.1 GCA_947305535.1 uncultured Fibrobacter sp. | reverse complement strand
CTCGAACCTGGAGCCTCGAGCCTCAAAAAAGTGTTGTACAAAATTAAACATGTGACGCCTGTCATTTTGTAGTATTTTGGGCAGTTTTTGCACTTGCGCCCTGTCACAGTGTAAAGAAAAAGAAACTCTCAATTGGAATATTTTCCCTATTTGATAGTATCTTATATAGGGAAAAGAAATCGAGGCAGGGTGTAAGAGATGAAAGTAAAATCCATTTTTTTGTTTATTTGGGGATTCCTCACGGCGGGATCCGTATTTGCGCAAAGCGCCATTCAGACGAGTTTTGTCAACCTCTATGACGATGGCAATGGCAATGCCTATATTTCGATGACTGCTGACTCCTGCGACACGGATGCAAAGCCCCCTGTGGGATATTCGTCCTCCATGGGATATCCGTATTTTGCGTATGGCTCGGTCCCCGTTTGGACAGGGACATGCACGGGCGCCCGCTTGAGTGAACAGTCCCGCGCCGCTGCAGTCCTGGATTCCCTGTTGAATGCGGATTGGAACCCCGTTTTTAGTGATTCCCTGCAGAAGACGACGGGAAAGATTATCTTCTTGACGGATTTTGATTTTGCTCAGTATGAAACGAGTAATGATGGAGATACGACTTGTCACGTCAACCACACGCCCCTCACGTTCAAGGCCCAACACGGCGAAATTGACGGAAACCACCATCTGATCAGCAATGTCTGCTATTTCAAGGATATCGACTATTCGGTTGAGAGTCTTTCCGATACGGTTGGCCTATTCAAGCGTCTTGATTGGGTCAACATCCATTACCTGAAGCTTAAAAATTTCCATTTTCGTGTAATGGCCTCCAAGACGCAGTCGGTCCCGACGAAGGATGCGTCGTACTTCGGCCCTGTGGGAGCCTTGGTTGGCGTGTTGACCAATTCGTTGATTTACCAGGATACCTTGATCGACGTTACCGTTTCGGCTCCGATGGCCGGTGGATTTGTCGGCTATGCGGAAAACAGTACCGTCCAGTGGGTATACAGTGACGATGATCTGAAGGTCTACAACCAAGTGGACTTGAACGCTGCGGATAATTATGCGGCGAGCCGCACTTCCGGTTGGGGGAGCGAATACCACGCATACATTGGAGGCCTGGTTGGCTATGCGGTGGATCTCGAAGTGTACGATATCAATGTGATTGCCCGGGTCGAGAACCTGTCTGAAGATACGTCTACTGTCGTCGGTGGACTTGTGGGCATGTATGCGATTTCCAAAAAGGCCAATACTCAGTCTGATCGGCTTGCCATGAAGATCGACAAAGTGAATATGCCTAAAAAGACCGAGAAAACCTACACCAAGATCAGCGGCGGCAAGTCGATGGGTGGTTTTGTCGGCGAGGCGGCAATCTACAAGAACCAGGGCGATGATGCCATGGACCTGTCCATTACGAATGTGAATTTCTATGGTTCCATTTCTAAATCGAAAGGTGTTGATGTGCATGTCGGCGGCTTGGTCGGCCGTAGCGCCGTTGATGGTGGCTCTATCGTAAAGATCGAGAATGCCGAGGTTAATCTCACCATGAAGGACTCTCTCTCGAATGCCGGCTTCTATGAATATTCTGTAGGAGGCCTCATTGGTGAAGAGACCTGTGTGTACACCAAGAATACCGTGACTGCCGAATCGTTTGTCTCTATCAAGAATTCAAAAACCGCCGGTTCCCTTACGGTGGCGAAAAAGTCTGATGCCGAGAACGTGAGCGCCAATGTGTTCATGGGCGGTTTGGCTGGCCGCGCTTGTCTTGCTCGTAGCACGGATGCCTTGTCGGGGAACTCTTCGGAGATGGCGATGAATGTGGCCGTGAAGGGCTTGCGCGGACATTCTGTCGGAGGTAGCGAGATTGCGTCCATTGATTCCGTGATTGTCGGTGGCCTGGTCGGCAAGGCCGTGACCCGGCCCAATACGAGTGGATCCTATACCGATGGGGATTCCGTCTTGACGGTGCGCAATTCCGTGTTCTCCGGGAGCATTTCCGTTACGGATAGCCTGAACGTTGTTCGCATGGGCGGCATCATCGGCTCGTTCGCCGACAATGCCGGCGTCCTCTATGTTGGCTTTGAAAATGTCCAGTTGGAAAAATCGGTAACACTCGCCCTCAATGCCGGGGAAGGTCCCGCATTCCCGGTGCAGGGCTCCGCTGCCGTGGGCGGCCTCTGCGGCTACTGCATCATGCCGAGCGTTGTCGACCATGTCGCGCTCGTCAGCGACATCAAGGTGCAGGGCGATTACTCCCAGGCGGACTCCCTGTTCGTGGGCGGCGTGTTTGGCGGCCTGCTCAGCAGCAAGAACTTTAGCATGGAGAACGTGTACCATATCGGCTCGATTTCCGGCGTTGCGGCCTCGGGCGATATTTACCAGGGCTACCTGGCCGGAAAGCTGACGCTGAACGGGACCAAGGTCTTTAGAAAGATTGTCTCCACTTACCATAATGGCGATGACGGACTGGACGCCTTCGGCGTGTTCGAGGGGGGCAACGCCCGCTACTTGCCGTCCACGCAGGGTGATGACTGGAGCCTGATCGAGGACGAGTGCCGCGGCAAGTCCAAGTTGAACGGCAACATTACTTGCTGGGATGTCCGTTACAACGTACGTAACGGCGATACGGAAAGCATAAACGAGAATTTCAATGGTACAAAAACCGTTGCGTCCATGAAGAAGCCCGAGTTTGCCGACTTCCTGAACGCCCCGTTCGCAGTGGACGGCAAGGCGTATTGGGGCCACAGGGCCAGCACGAACGACGGCTTCCCGTACTTGCTCGAGAAACCGGCAGCGGTCATCCCGCCGTCATCGTCGTCCGAGCCTGTTTCCAGCTCTTCGGAACCGCCGAGCTCCAGCTCCTCGGAACCGCAGTCGAGCTCCAGCCCGCAGCTTCCGCCCCCGGTGCCCAGTTCCAGTTCGCAGCTTCCGCCTCCGCCGGAGAGCTCCAGTTCCGTGGTGCCGCCTCCGCCGCCCGCAAGTTCCAGCTCGCTCTTTGTCGAGTCCAGTTCTTCCGAGTTCGTGCCGGTTGTCTACAGTTCTTCCGAACTGCCGCCCGAATCCTCTTCGTCTGCCGAGCTCCCTGCGTCGAGCAGCGTCCCGGAGGTCGTTGTCATTCCGGATCCCGAAATTACGGCGCACAGGGTTGAGTGGTCGGGCACCATGGCCAGGCTGACCTTCGGCGCGAGCGTGGATTCCCTGGCGGGCAAGGTCTCCGCTTCGGTCCGCGTGGTTGTTGGTGGCTCTGTCGCGGTCGACACAGTGCTGATCGATTCCGTGCCCGGTTCCGTAACCGCTGCCTCCGTGACCTTTGCCGTGGCTTCCGGCGATTCCGTCGCCTACGAGATTGCCTTGCAGGGCGATTCCGTCTCTGCGCTCGCTACCGGCGGCGCCAGGGAAGAACTGCCTGTCACGGAGAAGAGGTGGGAGATGGTCTCGCTTGCCGATGTCGACCTCGGCGCGCTCCGCCTGGACGACTACCACGTGCTTTACCAATGGGACGAATCCCTGACCCTGGGTGACTACATGCAGTACCGTGCTTACTCGCGTTCGGACAAGGTTGTCGGGACCAGCGGGTATTGGTATGGCTCCTACGATGGAGTCGCCCTGAAGCGCAAGCCGGCCGCCTTTGTCGCTGATGCTGAGATTATTTGGGGAGTAGACAGCATCAACAGCGGCTGGAACATGGTTGCCAATCCCTATGGCTGGGTTGTCGACCTGTCCGCTATCGTAGATTCCGGCGTGGAGGTATGGAGCTGGAACGACGAGAGCGGCGAATACGTAATCCCGACGGAGCTGAAGCCGTACGAGGCCGTTTGGGTCAAGTCGTCTGGCCCGCAGACTCTCCGTATCCCTGCGGCACCGGTGTTCGGTTCGAAGGATGCGAAGACGCTTGCGAGACGCGATGCGCTCAAGAAGTCCTCCGACGGCTGGACAATCCGTGCCACGCTGTCCGATGACAACGGCAAGAAGGATTCCTGGAACATGTTCGGTACGAGCAGCCGGGTGTCCGTAAGCGACGAGCCGCCATCCGGAATGGGCGAATTCGTGTCGCTCTCGATCGTCGAGAACGGCCGCGCCCTGGCCAGGTCGTTCAGGCCTGCCGAAGACGAGATGGAATGGACTTTGCGCTTGTCCGCATCCAGCGAAAGGACGGCCTATCTCCGCCTGGACGGCGTTGCCGAGGCTTGCGCTTCGGGGAACAAGGTGTTCTTGACGGTTGACGGCAAGACGATCGAGGTGAAGGACGGCAAGGCGATTCCCGTGAAGGTGGGCACCCTGAAGAAGACTGCGGTGGTCCGCGTGGCTCCGCAGGCCAGGCCCGAGGTGGAATACGCGTTCAAGGATGTCCGCGTCTTCCGTAGCGGTAGCGCGTTCGATGTCCAGTTCGTCGCGACGAACGGACTTGCTGGCCGTGCCGCGAAGATCGATTTGCTGGATGTTTCCGGAAAGGTGACCGCCTCGCTGACCGCCGTATCGTCGTCGGGCCTGAACAGCGTGAGGTTCCCTGCCCCGAAGGGCGGCGTCTACGTCCTCAGGATCCGTTCCGGAAGCCAGGTTGCCGCCCGCAAGGTGGTCTTCAGGTGACTTAGCGTCGCCAAAGACATCTTTTTGTAAGATTCTTTTAGCAAATCTGCCCGATATTATTTATTTTCATAGTCATGAGGCAGTCTGCCGGATTCAATATCCTGTTGCGATGTGTCGCCATTCTTGCGATGGCGTCCTTTTGTGCCGCATTCGCGGGTTCGCGGGCGCCGGATCCGAAATTGCCGTTCCTGAAGCCCCACTTTAAAATCGAGTACTACATATCGGACGGGGAGACGGTATGCCGCTTCGACAAGAGCGGGCTGTCCATCTACTCGTTCTCGCCTGTCGTCCGCGATTTCGACGCCGACGGCCTCGACGAGATACCCCTGTTCGGTGTCGTGGACGATGGCGGGATTAACGCGATGGACCTCGACAGCGTGTTCGTGCAGACTGCCGAGCGCACCCTGTTCTACGACTTCACGAAACAGAGGGCTTCGTACTTTTTCCAGGACTTTGTACAGAACGTGCGGGAAGACGCCACGGTCCAGATGTTCTACAGCGCGACCTTGGGCAAGGCGGTCTTGAAGAACCTGGTCGTCGCCAACGACGGACAGGTGCCGGTGGCGTTCAAGGTGCCGTTGGGCGAGAAGACCCTTTTGCATGGCGAATCCGAGACAATTACTTTCGCGACGGACTTGCACGTTTATCCCAAACTCGAACGTGGCGAACGGCTGGACAGCATGTACATGTCGTTCTCGGTCGAAATCGACGAGGACGCGCGGGAGTCGGCGTCGCAGTCCACGCTGGACGCCCTGGACTCGTTGCGCTTCATAAGGCCGGTGTCCTCGGACACGGTGAACTTCGAATCCGTGCTCAAAGCCGCCCTCAAGGTGTTGGACCGTGACGGCGACGTGGAATTCGGCTCAGTCCTGTTCAAGGTGGAGTTCTTTGCCACGGCGCACAAGCACCTGCATTCGTTTGTCTTTACCAAGGACCTGGACAGCACCTTCTACGACGAGACATGGAAGGATTCGCTTTCCATGGCCGACGGCGGTGGGGACTTCCCCGTAGTTTATAGGGCGGACGCCTGCTTTGACGGCTGGTCCGTCGTGGACGACGGCAGGGGCGGGAAGCTGTTCCGGAGCTCCGACTTCGACATGGCTCTGCTCCGCTCCGAGGACGAAGTCCTGGTCCTGAAGCCGAACTGGAAGTCCGGACCGGGATGCGCCGGTGTCGCGGTGACGCTTGCTGCCGAGCATGGCGGCGTGGAACTTCTGCAGGTGGTTTCGGGCGACACGGTGGTTCGCGCTTTCCGCGATTCGCTCAGGGTCCCGCGCAGTACGGACGGCGTCCCGTTCGTCGTGCGCGCCGTGCCCGATTCGGCTTATGTCCTGGACGGCGAAATCCCGGAAAATGTCCGCGTGAAGCGCGCGACCCGCATCGACGCCCGTTTTGTTCCCGGTCCCGATCCCGAGCCGCTCATGGTCATCGTCGAATCCGGGCTCGAAGTCTCGGGCAACGCGGCGCGGCTCCGCTACTGCACCGGGGAGATGAACATTTTCCGCAAGGTTGGCTTCCGGGTCACCGTGAGGGGGCCGGAAGGCTACCTTGTGGACACGACGCTCGTGGACTCCGCGGAGACGACCGTGCTCGAGGGTGAATGGAAGTTGGTGCCGGCGCCCGTGGGCGAATACGTCGTCGAGGCGAAGGTGTTCCATGATCTGGATTCCGCACGCTACGTGGATACGCTGCGCGTCGCGGGGGAGATTGCCGTAGACACGGGAGCCTGGGCGATGGTTTCGCTCTCGGGCGTGGACATGGAGAAACTCAAGTGGGATGACGACCAGCTGTTCTTCCACTGGGAAGAATCGCTTGGCGGCGCCGAGTACTTGCAGTACCGCAGGCTGAAGCGCAAGGACAGCCCGTCCGCGGTGGACGGCTACTGGTACAACAGCCTCGAGGGGCGCGCACTCCCGCTGGTCGCGGAACCTGCCGGCAAGGCGGCCTTCGCGTGGGAACTCGACAGCCTGAACAGCGGCTGGAACCTGGTGGCGAACCCGCACGGCTACTATGTGGACCTGCGTGCCGGCGATGCCGGCGATTCCGTGCAGTTCTGGCGCTGGAACCCGCAGACGCGCGAGTACGAGATGCCGACCGTCATCGGGCCTTACGAGGCCGTGTGGGCGAAGGTGGACCGCGCTGTGCTCTGGGAGCTGGACGGCGAGCCCGTTTTCGACAGTTCGCTGTGGGATGGGCCTGCCTTGACCCGTATGGCGCTCGCGAAAGAAGGCGCGCGCGACGACGGGTGGGAATTCCGCGTGGTGCTCGGCGACGGGCAGGGCCATTTGGATTCGTGGAATTTCCTGGGGGCTTCGGCCCGTGCCGTGAACCGGGAGGAACCTCCCGCCGCCATGGGTGACCGTGTGGACTTGGCCGTGCTCGGGGAGCATGGCGGGCGCCTGGCGAGGTCGGTGAAGCCGCTTGCCAAGGACGGCGCCTACGAATGGACGCTGGAGCTGCAGGCCGGGAGCGACCGCGATGCGTATGTCTCGTTCGCCGGGATAGGCGACCTGGGGGCGCGCGGACTGCACGTGTACTTCACTGTCGACGGCGAAACGACGGAAATTTCGGAAGGGGACAGCGTCCGGGTGCGGCTGATGTCGCGCGCCACGGTGGCCACCGTCCGGGTTGCACCCGAACCCAGGTCGCCCGCCTCCAGCGCACTGTCCGGCCTGGAGTTCCGACAGTCTTCCGGCCAGCTTTTTGTCGAATTTGACGCAGGAAACGCCCTTTCGGGGCTGCCCGCGAGGGTGGAGCTCCTGGATTTGCATGGCCGCGTCGTCGCCTCGACCGCCTTCGGGACCCGTGAAGGGGGCAATGCCGCCAGTCTCCGGGTCGACCGTCCGGGCATTTTTGTCGCCCGCGTGAGGGTCGGTGGGCGGAGCCTCGCCTCGAGGGTGGTGCTCCGGTAGCACAATATTAATGTGCGTAAATAATAGTATAGCCGAAACCGGCTAATATTACTAAATTTGCGCCCGTTATGACAAAGGCTAAATTCATCAAATTCATCATTGCGTCGGTGCTCGCCATCGCCGCCCTCTTCTTGCCCTACGAATCCCTCGGATTCGATGCCGCAAGCCCCATGGGAATCCTCAATCCGCTCGAAATCCGCGTCATCGGCGTTTTCGTCATGGCCGCCCTTTTCTGGATTCTGCAACCGTTCCCGATTTGGTCCACCTCCATGCTCGTCATCGTGCTCATGATCGTCACGATGTCGGATTCGGCGCTCGCTCCGTTCCGCGTGGATGGCGTGACGATGATTAGCCACAAGTCCATCATGGCGACCTTCGCGAACCCGATCATCATGCTCTTCCTGGGCGGGTTCTTCCTCGCCGCCGCCGCGACCAAGTACAAGATGGACTTGAACCTGGCCCGCGTGCTCCTGAAGCCCTTCGGCAAGAACCCGAAGTTCGTGCTTCTCGGCCTCATGCTCATTACCGCCGTGTTCTCGATGTTCATGAGCAACACCGCGACCGCCGCCATGATGCTCGCCATCCTGGCCCCGGTGCTCAAGCTCTTCGACGAAGATGACCGCGGCAAGGCGGCCTTCGCGCTCGCCATCCCGCTCGGTGCCAACATCGGTGGCATGGGTACCCCGATCGGTACGCCGCCGAACGCTATCGCTCTTGGCGCCCTGAACGACGCCGTCGCCCGCGGCGACCTCGTCGCCAACCCCGTGTCCTTCGGCCAGTGGATGGCCTTCGGTATCCCGTACGTGATTGTTTTGATGGTCATCGCTTGGCTCCTCCTCCTCAAGATCTACCCGATCAAGATGAAGGAAATGGTCCTCAACATCGAGGGCGCCGGCAAGTTCGACACGAGCCCCAAGGCCATCATCGTCTACATTACCTTTGTTGTGTGCGTGCTCCTGTGGGTGACCGGTAAGGGTGTCCACGGTATCAACGATAACGCTATCGCCATGATCCCGATGGCTGTCTTCGCCCTCACCGGCGTGATCACCAAGAAGGACCTGAACGCGATGAGCTGGGACGTGCTCTGGCTCGTTGCCGGTGGCTTCGCCCTGGGTGTCGGCCTCAACGCGACCGGCCTTGCCGCCCACTTGATCAAGACCATCCCGTTTGCAAGCTGGTCTCCGCTCGCCTTGATGATTGGCTGCGGCGTCATCTGCCTCTTCATGGCGAACTTCATGAGCCACACTTCTACGGCTACGCTGCTCGTCCCGATCCTTTGCGCCGTGGGCATTGCCTGCCAGGACAACCTCGTCGGCCTCGGTGGCGTGACGGCCCTGCTCGTCTCTGTCGCCTTCGCCAGCTCTCTCGGCATGAGCCTCCCGATTTCTACTCCGCCTAACGCCCTTGCCCACGCTACCGGTTACACCGATACGAACGGCATGGCCAAGACGGGTATCGTGATGGGTATTTCCGGCCTCGTGCTCTCCTGGGTGATGATGGTCTTCCTCGCCAAGGTGAACTTCTTCGGCACTCCGGTCCCCAAGGCCGCCGAAGCCGTCCCGGCCGCTCCGGCCGCTGTCGAGCAGGTCGTCGATTCCGCCAAGGTCGAAGCCCCTGCCGCCGAAGTGCCTGTCGACACTGCCGCGGTCGTCGCTCCTGCGGATTCCGCTCCGGCCGAACCTCAGGCCAAGTAATCCAAAGCTTCTGGAAAAATAAAAGGGACGCTCGAACGAGCGTCCCTCTTTTGTCAACAAGGAGGAAACCCATAAGGCCCAAATGGCCTAATGTGTTTGTCTCTCATATTTTCTCTTTCTCGGTGTAATAATATTATAATAAATCTTTTTTGATAAAGCCACACCGAACGTCAAAATCTGTATTCCAATTTGGAACAAAAAAAACGGCCTGCTTGCGCAAGCCGTTTTTTCAGTGGTCGATACAGAACTCGAATCTGTGACCTCTACCATGTCAAGGTAGCGCTCTAACCAACTGAGCTAATCGACCTTAGGGTAGACCAATATTAGAAAAAGAAAGGCGTATTGTCAAGGGGAAAACTGCGTTTTCTAGCGTTTATCGTACGGAATCCAGTAGCGCAGGCGCCCTTTTACGTGCAAGGTGGGATTTTGGTCGCTGCAGTCCCCCTTGCGGCAATCCTGGAAATGCAGGTCGATGTTGGCCGTCCAGGTGGTGTCGTTGTCTTTCTGGTCGAAGTGGACGATGTTGCTGTCGCCCACGAGGTAGCCCTTTTCGGACCTTTCCGCGATCATCCAGCTGTAGGTCGGGTCGGCGTTGTTGTAGCCCAGGGAGGGGCGGTTCACGACGATGGAGAACTGGTCGCCGCGGCTGCTTTCCTTCAGCCGGGTCTGCACCTGGAAATAGCTGCGTCCGTAATCGGGACGGATGACATCGTCTGCGTCTAGTTCTATAGTGTATGACTTTCCGTCGTTGACGGTGTATTTCAGGTACCCGCCGCCCTTGACTTCCCAGCTGTCGTTAATCTCCGAACAGGCGGACAGGAGGAACGCCAGGGAGAATATTGCGGATAAATTTTTGGCGGAGGTGCGCATATCCATAAAGTAGAAATTATCTTTAGGGTATGGCTTTGACGTCCAGCAAAATAATCACCCCCTGCGGGGAAGTTTTCGTCTCCTTGTTTCCCAAGGGCGGGGGACGCGCTCACCGTGAAATCATTTTCAGCATACTCTCCAATGCCTGCGGGAAAAAGGTCTCCGAGAAGGACATGGTCGTCAATGCCGACTACCCGCGGCCTTTTTTCCCGGAACGGGACTTCGACGCCAACTGGACGCATTCCGGCGACGTGTGCGCGCTGGCCTATTCCTTCGACGCCATGGTCGGGCTCGACCTGGAATTCTTCCGCAGGAACAGGCAGTCGCTGGCGGAGCGCTTTTTCTGCGAGGAGGAAGTGCGCCATTTGCAGGAAGTGCCGCAGTTCGACAACGAGTTCTTCCGTCTGTGGTGCCGCAAGGAAGCCTACTACAAGTGCCATGGCGGGGATTTCTTTGCAGGGACGTTGCGCCGTTCCATGCTGACCGACATTGTCGAAGGCGTCCACCTTGTCGACCTCGATGCCAAAAAACTCGCACCGGAACTCATCGGTGCGGGTGACGCTGCAATGTGCCTGGCTGTTGAATTGCCCTAGCTTATCTTTTCGTCGTCGCTTTCGGGCGCCTGCATCTTGGACTGCGGCGGCTCCAGTATGTACAGCGGGAGCACGGCGAGTTCCTCGTCGTCGATGAAGAAGCGCACCATGTACTTGTCGGGCCTGTCGATCTTGAGCCTCTGCATGTTGAGGATCATGTTGACTGCCGCGGTGTCGAAGCCCGCGACGACGGGTTCGAGCGGGAGGTTCGATTCCATGTTGGGCACGATGGGCTTGCCGCAGACGTCCTCGATGGAAAGGCGGACCTTGTGCATGCCCGCTTCGGAGCGCTGGTAGCGGATGCGGAACACTGCGGAACATTGCGGGATGACTAGAGGAAATTTCGCGAAAATCCTGTCAAAAGCACCAAGCATGTTCAGGCGGCCGCCCACGCCGTTGGCCGTGGCGGCATCGCAAATAGCTGCAATTTCAATATTCATTTGATTCCTTTTACTTGTCGTTGACTGTCCAGTCCTTGGCCGCATATTTCATGACGATGGGGCCGAAGTTGTTTCCGCCTCCGTTACCGTTTTCCCAGGCGAGCATCGAGATGTAGACGTCGCCGTTGTCGTCGATGGCAATATTCGGATGAGAACCGCGTAGGTAATACCCGTTGTTGTTGAAGAATTCAATCTTGAAGTAGGGGAGTTCGTTTTCGCCGTACAGCTTCCAGCTGGAGCCGCCTTTACGGTATACGTGGCTCTGCGCCGCGGAGTGCCTGTCGGCGTCGTCGAAAATCACGTACATCTGGCCGCCCCTCGCTGCTACATGGATCCTGTAGGCGAATCGTTCGGCCATCGGCTTCCCGTACAGCCCGTCCTTCTTCCAGGAGACGTCGCTGCTGTTGATAGCACCCCTGTACACGTAAGGTCCGTATTTTTCCACCTTGCGGCTCAGGAAGGCGAGATAGGCCGAGTCGTTCGACTGGTCGATGCTGAGATGGACCATGTTGATGCTGTCGGCGATGCTCTTGTCCTTGGCCTTGTTGTTGTTGCCGTTGTCGAACAGTGCGTAGAATCCGGAATAGTTCTTGGTCGTGTCGACGTACGCGGCAACCCAGCCGCCGTTGTTCCTTATCGCGCCGGTGATGTGGCGGCACGGCTTCTCGCTGATCTTGGTCGTGCTCCAGCTGTTGGAGTACGTTGCGAAGAAGGGCTTCTTGGAGCTTTCGTTCAGGAACAGGACGAACGGATTGCCGGATTTCGCGAGCAGGCTGAACGATGACGTGTCCGCGCTAAGGGTGCCCATCGAGGTCCATGCGGAAGTTCCGCTGGACGAGTAAATGGCGAGTTTCTTGTCCGTGCTGAGCACGCCCATGTAGACGGTGCTTCCGTTGCTTGCCAGCTGGATCTTCGAGATCGCGGCCGATGCGCTCACGGCTCCGCCCAGGTTTGTCCAGCTGGAGCCGTTCAGGTAGGCGGCCTGGACGCTGGTGGTGCTCTTCAGGTAGGCCACGTAGGGCTTGCCGTTCAGGGTGGTGAGCGCGGGTTCCACGGCCACGTTGCTGGTCGCTATCACGGTGTCGCCGCTCGGGGCGAGGTTCTTCCATGCCTTGCGGAAGTAGACGGTCCTGGATTTGACGGGGCCGCTATGGCGCGTGTAGAACGCCTGCGTTGCGCCACCTGTCGGGACGCTGTCGCGGAAGTCGAGCGAGATGGTCATGCTGCCCTCGGATGTCGGGCGCTTGAATGCCGTGTTGAATTCGTAGCTCGACGTGTCCAGGCTGCCGTCGTTTTTGCCGACGTAGAATGCGGTGCTCACGTTGCTGAATTTCCAGCGGTATTCGAAATTGCCGTTCGGGTCGGCCAGTTCGCCGGGCCTAGAGTTGGCTCCGCCCCATTCGGTCGTGTAGAAGTACTTGGCCTCGTTGTCGGCCGTGTTGTCGCCGCTCCACAGGTAGACGGTATCCGCCGCGGAGATGATTCCCTCCGGGTACTGACGCATGATCTTGACGATGGTCGTGTCCTTGAGCACCATGTCGCTGGACGATTCCTCGGCGCTGATGATGCAGAGCAGCGAGTCGATGCCGTCGAGCTTGGTCGGGTCCTTGATGTAGGACGTCGTGTCGGTGCGGATATCGTAAAGCTGTCCTTCGTAGCTCCAGCGCTTCTCGCCTTCGAGGGCGTTGCCCTGCGTGTCGTAGCACCGCCAGCTGTACCAGTTGACACCCTGCCAGGCGTCGTTGATGGAGGCGTTCAGATCGAACGGATCGCCCAGGTTCACGTGGATGATCGGCACGTTCACCTGGAGGATCGGCGTGCTGGTGGTGAACTTCACCCGGGTCGTGTCCGTGGCCGTGTTGCCGTCGTCGTCCGTGGCACGGGCGACGCAGATGTAGTTCGCGACGGCGTTGTCCGGAGCCTTCCACGAGGTGTCAAAGGAACTGACCGTCTTCCACTTGTTCGGGATTTCGTAGGGCTCGCCGCAGCTCCATTCGCGCTTCACGATTTCGCCGTCGTAGTTGTCGGCGTCCTTCGCTTCGGCGTCAAGGTTGATCTTGTATTTCGGGCGGCTGGTGATTTCTTCGTACTTGACGGTGACGGTCGGCGGAGCGAGGGCGACGTCGATGTGCGTCGTGTCGGTTGCCGTGAGGCCGTCGTCGTCGGTGACGCGGATGACGCAGCGGAAGTCGGTCTCGGCGGAGGCCGGCATCACGGCGTCGTAGCGCGGGCTCTTGGTGGACGACCACGCGTAATTGATGCTGCTGCCCTTGGGCGCGCATCCCCATTCGTACTTGACAATTTTACCCATGCCGTCGCCGGAACGGGCGTCGAGGCCCACGGTGTCCTTGATGGTCACGGACATGTAGTCTTCGCTGACGTTCACCCAGGGCGGGTCGAGCACCACGGTGTAGGTGGCGGAATCCGCGGCGACCAGGCTGTCGTCATCGACGACGTGGACAAGGCACATCCAGGTGCAGGGCACGCCCGGGACGCTGACGCTTGTGTCGAGCTTGGACATGTGCGTCCAGTCGCTTTCGCTGATGTTTGCGAAGTGGCTCCTGACGCTGTCGCAGTAGAACATGTAGTCCACGATGCTGCCCAGCGTGTCGATGGCGATGCCGTTGAGCGATACCTTGGTGTTGATCTTGACGGTCGCGTTGTGCGTGTTCAGCAACAGGTAGGGCTTGTCTTCGATGACGTTGTAGGTGATGGTGTCGTAGCCGTACATGTTGTCGTCGTCGGTGGCGCGGATGACGCACTTGTAGTTGCTGGTGGCCGTTCCGGGCATGGTGAAGGTGATCTGCGCCGTGACGGTGTCGTTTTCGGTAATGGAGACATCGTTATCGAACGTGATCGGGTTGTTGGAACAGGTCCACTTGATTTCCTTGACGGTGCCGAACTTGTCGTAGGCCTTGATGTCCACCGTTTCCGTCGTCTTGATCTTTTTCTTCGTGTTGTTCTGCTTGTTCAGGATCTTGACGGTCGGAGGATCCTCGATGACCTTGACGCGCAGCGTGTCGGCCGCCCTCTTGCCGTCCTTCTCGAAGTAGACGATGACTTGCTTGTCGCCCGGCTTGCTCCAGTGGATGGACTCGTCTTCCTGGATCTTGACTCCGCTGTTGAAGCTGCGGTTGCAGCCCTCGCCGATGGTCTTGATGGAAGGCGTGCCGCTTTCCCCTTCGCCCGGGTAGAAGAACACGGAGAAATAGATTTTATCGTTTATGGTGATGACGGTATCGTTCGAGGGCTTCTCGAAGAAGATGATCGGGTCCTTGCCGAATACGCCGAAGCGCACGACGTTGGACTTGATGCCGCTAGGTGTCTCGGCGTACATCTCGTACAGCTTGCCGCTTTCCAGTTCGCCGATGTCGTCGGCCTTGCTGAACTTCAGGGTGTCCACGAAGTCCTTGATTTTGTGGCGGACGGACTTGAACTTGGGGGCGTTCGATTTCCAGACCAGGCTGTCGGCGATACTCGTCTTGGTCAGCTCCGCCGTGAACGTGAACGGCTTCGAGGATTCCTGGACGCTGGTGGCCTGACCGTTGACCATGATATGGATGGATGTCGCGTGCACGAAGAACGTAATCGTGGAATCGCTCTGTCTTCCGGCGCTGTCCTTTGCCGCGATGTAGAACGTGTGCTTGCCGTCTTCCATGTTCTTGAGCTCGACGACCCAGGTGTTCTGGCTGAATGAGTTGAACTTGAGCGTGTCGCCGTCCAGGGTGGCGACCGCGGACTTGACCTGGGAACCGTGGTCGTAGAACTTGCCGTTCAGCTTGAGGTCCGCCGCGCTGATGGTGTCCGTCGGGATGTCGCTGAATACGATGACCGGGTCGGCCGTGTCCTTCAGGACGAGCGTGCCGAGGTTCTTGTCGCTGGAGACGTCGACGAACAGGCCGGTAAGGATAGTGTCCTTGAACCCGTAGCCGGTGGTGTCCATGGCGAGCATGTCGTATGTCCCGGACTTGACCGAGATGGAGAACTGCCCGTTGTCGGAGGTGTGCGTGTAGTAGCGGTTGCCGAGGGAATCCTGGAACACGATGCGGATGCCTTGGTGGTGTGACCAGCCTTCGTAGTTGACGTAGCCCATGAAGGTTCCGGTCGTATCCTTGAGGTTGCCGTAGAAGAACTTCCACGGGCGCTTCGTCCCGTCCTTTTCCTTGATTTTGGCGGAGAACACGGTGTCGTAGCCGTCGGTGACCCACACGTCCCAGTAGAGCTTGCCGCTCAGGATGGTCTTGGGGTCCTTGATGGTGACGATGACGTTGCTGTCCTTGAATTCCTTGGCCTTGGGCTCGAAGCTCTTTTCCTTGATGTTCTTGGCGACAAGGTCGTTGTCGGTGAGGACCGGCGGCGTGCCGTAGTTGTCCCTGCTCTTTGCCACGCGGATGAAGTAGCGCAGCGATGCCGGGTTGTCGACGTCGTTTGCCTTGTAGAAGAACGCGAAGCGCTCGTCGGCGTCGTACCTTCCGTCATCCTTCGGGTCGAGAAGCTCGATGGTCGGTGGTGTGTTGAAGTGCAGGTTCACGCTGTCGACCGTCTCGTTCTTGTCGTCGTCGGTGACGATGACGTACACCTTCTGGTCCCCGTTCCCCTTGATGTAGGCGGAATCGAAGGGAATCGTTATGAACATCGTGTCGGTGCCTTCGACTTCCTTGACTTTCCAGTCCTTGGGCTTGGCTTTCCCGCTCGCGTCGAGGTCCACCTGGATTTTCTTGATGGTGCCGAAGGAGTCCAAAGCCACGATGGGGAAGGTGATGTCGCTCTTGGCGCGGGTCCACAGAGTGTCCTTGGGGACGCTAAGGTAAGGGGGCGTATCGATGACGCGGATGAACTGGTCCGCGCCGGCGGTGTCCCTCGCGTTGTTGCCGTCGACGGCGATGAACAGGGGGCAGAACAGCTTGCTTTTTGCCACGGGACAGTTGGTCCCCTTGCTGCTGGTCTTGGTGAACACCCACTTTTCCTGGGTCGCGTTCTTGCTCACGATGGTGGAGTCGGGGTTCTTGAATGTCCATGCGTAGCGGTAAACCTTGTCGGCGTTGTACTTGAGGAAACCCATCAGGTAGACGGTGTCGTTCACGGTCACCGTGAGCGTGTCATGGGCGATGACGGAATCCGGGTTGGACAGGTTGAGGATGGAGTCGGCGAATGCTTGCGGGTCCTTGAAGGGCGTGCGCGACACGAATACGACGGAGTGGTTGTTTCGCAGGGTTACGTTTTCGCTGATGGACGATTCCCTGGAGCACCCGCTCAGGGACAGTAGGCAAATGGCAAAAGCCAGGAACACTCTTAAACGCATATCGATCAACCTCGCGATGCTCTTTTTTATACAAACATGGACGTAAATATAATTTATCTTTTTTGAGGCCGGAAAGTAACGATTTGTGGCCTAAAAATTCAAAATCCGGCAAGAAATGAGGTTTTTATGGAAATATTCCCACTTTGGTACGGACTGATTGTGTTCTTCGTCATAGGGGCCTGTGTCGGCAGCTTCTACAACGTGGTTGTCTACCGCATGCCGCGGGGTATTTCCCTTGTCAATCCGCCGTCGCACTGCCCGCTGTGCAAGAAGCGCATTCCGTTGTACTTGAACCTCCCTATCGTGGGCTGGCTCATGCTCAGGGGGAAGAGCGCCTGCTGCAAGCAGCCCATCAGTCCCATATACCCGATTGGCGAGGCCCTGTGCGGCCTTTTGGGGGCACTTGCCCTGTTTTCGACAAACTATTCTGTGGGGATTACGGGCAATGTCGAGGACTGGGCTTCCGCGCTCGCGATGTTCTGGCTCCTCCTGGGAATCTACCCCGTCTGCGCGGTGGATTTTAAGTACAAACTAATTCCTGACACTATCTCGGTGGGTGGGATCGCTGCGGGCCTGTTGATATCGCTAATCCCGGGCGGCGTGACCCCGCTCGAAAGCTTGATCGGCGCGGTCGGAGCCGGCGGCGGACTGTTCCTGCTGGGCTGGGGTGCGTCGAAGGTCCTCAAGAAAGAGGCGATGGGCTTTGGCGACGTGAAACTTTTGGCCGGATACGGTGCCCTCATGGGCTTTACCGGCGCCGTGGAGGTGCTTGTCGTCGCCGCCGTGCTCGGCATCGTCGTGATGGTTCCCTGGGCGAAGTTCCACAAGGGCGACGGCAGCGGCCAGATCCCCTTCGGCCCCTTCCTCGCGGTGGCCGCCCCGGCAATCTACCTTTGGGGCAAAACGCTGCTGGACCTGTACCTGAAATTCGTCATCGGGGAATAAAAAAACACCGGCATTTCTGCCGGTGCCCTTAAGTTCTCAGCTTATCTGGATTAGATGAAGAACCAGATGAAGTTGACGCGAGCGGCAAGACCGAAATCAACGCGGTCCCAGTCAACATTGCCGTCGGTCCACCAGTGGTAGGCGATGTCGAAACCGACCTTGCCGTTGATGGTGAAGTTCTTGATGATTTCGGCGCGCATACCGAACATGACGTCGAAGTCAAGCTGGTTGTTGTCTTCGCCCCAGTGGGTGAAGATGAGGTCGCCGCCGATGGAAGTCGGGAGGGCCATGTCGAAGAAGAAGTCAAAACCTGCACCGAGGGAGATCTGGGTGCCGCCTTCGGCTCCGTCAACCTTGTTGCCCTGCTGGTCTTCGCCTTCCTGGTCACCAACGATGTTGAGACCGAGGTGAGCGGTCAGTTCCATGTTCTGGGCAAGCCTGAACACGAGGCCGATGCGATTCAGGTCGCGGTCCAGCAGACCGAGGAAGTCGATGCTGATACCCATGAAGGCATCGCCGCTTTCGCCCTTGGCGGCCTTAGCGGCCGGAGCGGACTTGGCCGGAGCGGAGGATTCTTCAGCCACGGCGCGCGGGCTGTCTTCTTCGTATTCGTCGTCGTCATCCTGGGCGTAGCTGTAGCTGCACAGGGACATAGCCATCAGGGCAGCGAGGAAAATTTTTTTCATCATTGTGACTCCTTATAAAAAAGAACAGATATTAATACGAATATTAATGCTATTGAATATAGATAATTCGCCGTAAAGAGAAAAACTGGGGATGGTAAAAAAAGATTAAGCAAGGAAAATGCGCAAAAAACGCCGTTTTTCCTTAAAATTCAATGGAAAGTTTACGGATGAGGTAGCGTCTCGAGGCCTCGTTGAGCTTGGTCGGGTCGTAGGGCTCGCCCATGAGGGCCGCGAAAATGCTGAACGGGCTGGCTGTCGCGCCCTGGTCGTTGCACTTGGTTTTCGCGACTATCGTGCCGTTCTGGATATCGAGTTCGAGGACGTGCTCGTTCAGGTCGATTTCCTGGCCGCGGTGGTTCACCACGACGGGGAGCTGCTTGGCACGGAAGCGTTCCAGGATTCCCTCGGGGACCTTTTCCGGCGTGAAGCTGTACACCATGGCCTTGGGGAAGTGCTTGCTGAGCTTTTCCTTGAGCGGCTCGATGTTCACTATTTCCATGCCGCGCGGGAAGGGGGCGCTCAGCTGCGCCATGATTTTCGGGAGGTTCTCGGGCGAGATGTCGAGCGGCTGCAACAGGTCGACGCTGATGAGCTCGCAGTAGGTCTCGACGCCCAGCGGCAGCGCTCCCATGTTCGAGATGCGGGGCTTGGGGCTGAATCCTTCGCTGAACTTGATGGGGATGCCGGCGCACAGGAAGGTGCGCTCGAAGAAGCTGAGCATGTTCTGGTGCGGCAAAAAGCGGCTGATGCCCGTCTTTGTGAAGGTGATCTTGTAGCTGTAGCTCACCTTCTGGCTCGGGCGGCGGTCGACCACCAGCTTCTTGATTTCTTCGGGGGTGCGGCTCGGGGCCTTGTGGCGCACGGGGTCGTTCGCGAGCTTGATTTCGGCGCCGAATCCGGGGATGCCGCACTTCTGGCAGTCGCCCCACTTGCAGTTGGGCACGGGCGCGCTGCTCGGGTCGAACGCCTTCTCCCATTCGCGGCGCAGGTACTGCTTGGAGGTGCCGGCGTGGATGAAGTCCCAGGGGAACACTTCGTCCTTTTCGCGTTCGCGGTACACCCAGCTCGTGTCGTAGCCGCATTCTTCCCATACCTGCAGCCACTTGTTGTAGTCGAAACGGTAGGCGTCACTTTCGAAGATGATTCCCTTCTTGTAGGCGGCGTAGATGACGGGGGCGAGGGTGCGGTCGCCGCGGCTGTACACGGCTTCGAGAAAGCTCGTTTCCCAGCTCGCCCAGTTGATTTTCACGTTCGGGTGCTTGAAGAACTTTTCGCGCACGTAGCGGATGTGCTTGAGCGCCGTCTCCTTGTCCATGTAGGGCGCCCACTGCAGCCCGGTGAACGATTTCGGGATGAGGATGCCGATGGAGACCGCTATCTGGATTCCGCGGTTGTACTTGCGCCCGATTTTCACGAGGTTGAAGATGAGGTCGCAGAACGCCTGCATGTCGTCCAGGTTCTCGGTCGGGAACCCAATCATCGTGTAGAGCTTGATCTTGTTGAACCCGCTACTGAAGGCGTGTTCTGCCGCGTCGTACATGTCCTGGTCGCTGATGGTCTTGTTGATCATCTTGCGGATGCGCTCCGACCCGGTTTCCGGGGCGAAGGTGGCGCTGCGCCCACCTTTCAGGGCTGCGATCTTCCCGGCGAGCGTTTGCCCGAAGCTGTTCACGCGGATGCTCGGCAGGCTCACGTCCACGGTGTCAAAAAACGGATCGTCGATGATGGAGTCGGTGAGGGCCTCGACCGGCTTGTAGTCGGCGGTCGAGAGCGAGAGGAGACCGAGCTCGCGCTCGCCCGTGGCCTGGATGCCCGCCTTCGCGATGTCGAGCACGTCGTCGGGGTCGAGCTCGCGGCAGGGCCTGTACCAGATGCCCGCCTGGCAGAATCGGCAGCCCTGCGCGCATCCGCGCATCACCTCGACGCTGAAGCGGTTGTGCACCAGGTGCATGTTCGCGATGAGGTTCTTGACGGGGTAGTCCCTGGGGTCCATCTCCGGGATGAACAGGCGGCGCACCCCGTTGGTGTGTTCGTAGCTGCCCTTCGCGGGTTCGGCCGGGACAATCATCCCGAATTCGTTTTTCACGACGGGGCGCAGGCTCGGCACGTACACGCCGTCGATTTTGGACAAGTTTGTCAGTATTTCTTGGCGCGAAAGCCCCGCCTTGCGGCCTTCGCCGACGCAACGCAGGAACTGCACCATCACCTTTTCGCCGTCGCCTATCATGAAGGCGTCGAAGAAGTCCGCGACCGGTTCGGGGTTCGCCATGGCGGGGCCGCCGGCCACCACGATGGGGTCGGATTCCTTGCGGTCCTTTTGCCATGCCGGGATGCGCGAGAGTTCGAGCACGTAGGGCACGTTCGTGAAGTTCAGCTCCGTCTGGAGCGTAATGCCGATGACCTCGAATTCGTTTACGGGCGTGTAGCTCGCGTGCGTGTACAGCGGGATGTCGTACCTTGCCATCTCCTTCGCCATGTCGTCCCACGGGGCGAATGCCACCTCGCAGAGCAGGTCGGGCTCGCGGTTCACCACGTGGTACAGGATGCGCATGCCGTTGTTGCTCATGCCTATCTCGTAGGTGTCCGGGAAAACGAACGCCATGCGGGCGAGCATCTGGCTGTGGTCTTTCACCACGCTGTTCGCTTCGCCGCCCATGTATCTAGCAGGAGATTCTACGGCGGGGAGGGCGAGCGCAATCTTTTCGAGGAGGGTCATAATCCTAAATTTAGCTAAAAAGGGGCCGTTTTCAAAAAAAACACCCTTTTTTCGCAATTTTTGTGAGGAAACTCTATTTTTTTTTGTAGAAAAAGTAAATTTATTGACATGAGCGTTGTCATTTTCATCCTTTGGCTGGTGGCCTTTATTGGCGGCGTGCTCGCTGCCTATTTTGTCCCTGCAAATGTCCTTTCGATGGACTTGAAGTTTGTCTTTATTGGAGCATGGGGTTCCGTACTGGGAGTCGTGCTCTTTTGCATCTGCAAGAAGAAACTTGCCAACGCCGAGGCCGATTTCTCTTCTGCCCTGAATTCCCTGAGGCAGTCCCAGAGTCCGCGCACCCAGTATTTGCCCGTCGTGAATCCCGGCAACCCGGAATTCCCGCCCAAGCCCGTCGCTCCGAGAGCTCCGGAACCTCCGGCTTCGATGGGGCTCCCCCCGGGAGCCGTTCCCGCCAAGGAAGCCCTCGCCGCGCTCAATCCCAAAAAGCCGCCTGTCCTTTTCCCGCTCGACGCCTGGGCCCCGTTCTGCAAGGATATCCTCAAGAACCGCCCGTTCTCGGAAGTCGTCGCCTCGTTCGGCAACGCGCTGCCCAAGTTCTTCCCGAAGTCCAGCGGCATACTTTATATGTACGGCGGCACCCAGACCGAGCTGCACAAGATCCTTTCGTTCGGCGACTACACCATCAGCGACGACACCATCATGCCCGCGGAATGCGCTAGCTTCAACAAGGGCGAGATTGTCGTGACCGACTTTGCGAAGCCGACCCTTTCCGGAGGCTGCACGCATCTGCACCACCATCCGCACGGTGTCTCGTTCTGCGCCCCGATCGAGGGCTTCGAGGAACACTTCGGCATTCTCTCCGTCCAGACGGACGCGTTGCCCGAAGGGGAAAGCGTCGAACTGTGGAAGTCGAAGGTGAGCGTGATCGCCGCCGTGTTCGGGCTGTACGTGGCGAACCAGAACATGAGCATCCGGTTCCAGCAGCACAGCATCCGCGATTCCCTGACCGGCCTTTTCAACAAGCGCTACATGGAAGAATCCCTGCGCCGCGAGATTGCCGCCGCGCGCCGCCGCAAGGCCCCCATCGGCGTCATCATGATGTACCCGGACGCGGTCTCCAGCATCCAGAAGACCCGTGGCCGCCATGCCGTGGAACAGATGCTGTGGGAACTCGGCCAGCGCATCCCGGGATTCATCCGCTACGAGGACATCCCCTGCCGTTGCGACGGCGACGCCATTTGTATCATATTGCCCGGCGCGGACTTCAAGATTACCCGCGCCCGCGCCGAGAAGATCCGCTACGAGATCTCGCAGCTGCAGATCGCCTACGGCGACGCCATCCTCGCGACGACGCTCAGCATCGGCGTGACCGTGGCCCTGCCCGGTGCGGAAAACAGCGCCGAGGCCCTGCTTTCCCGCGTCGAGGAGGCGATGAACTTCGCCGTGAACGCCGGCATGAACCGCGTCGTGATCGACGAGACCATGCAGGGCGGCTAGCAAAAAAATATTCCCCCCGTCGGCAAGGCCGTGCGGGCCCGCTATATAAAAAAAGACGAAAAAAATACCCCGACAGAATCGGGGTATTTGATTTTTGGGGTTAGGAGGAGAACAAAGAGTTCTTGTACAATAATATACCTACCCCCCAAACTTCTTGGGCATATTTCCGTAAGTTTTTCAAAAAAGGTGTTGAGTACTTCTCAATTTCGCAAAAATGGCCTTTTTTCACGAAAAGGGGTACTTTTGGCCCCTTTGGAACCTGCGGCGATGTATTTTTTCTACATTTCCTGGCATGAAGAAGTTTACCGCTCCCGCCGTGCTTTTCGTCCTGGCGCTTGTCATTATTATTTATTTGAAGTTGGACACCTCCATGGGGAACGCCAATTTCGACGCCGAGGCGTATCTGGTCGCGCGTGCCAAGATCGATTCCTTGGAAATGGCCCTCTGGGAGTCTTCGCAGAGGCCCGACCTGCAGATAAAGATTCGCGACGAGCTCGAGGTTGCCTGGAACGCGCTTACCGAGATGCAGACCCCGTCCGCTCCGGAAGGCGAGGAGGCCGAGGAGTCCGGACTATCCAACAGCGCATGGATCTGGATCGTGGGCGGCGTTGCCGCCGTGGGAATTATTTTCTTTGTCCTGGTCTTTGTCCTGGGGCATGGCAAGAAGGAACTGACGCAGAAGCTCGCCGCCATTACCGGCAGGCACCGCTTCAAGGAACCGAAGAACGGTTTCGAGAACGACCCGACGCTTGTACCGCCGCGCCCGCGCCCGCAGCGCCGCTCCATTATCGACGACGCCACCGAGTTTGCCGAAAGGCAGAAGCGCGTTGCCGAGGTGCAGCTCCCCAGTGCGCCCGGCGAACCTGCCCCGTCCGAACAGGCGGCGCCCGCGTCTCCCTCCGATGCGGAACCGGCTTCCAAGGTTGCCTTCGAAGACGAGAACGGCGTCCCCGAGAACAAGATTTTGACTAGCGATCTCGAAAGACCGCATCTCCGTCCGACGGCGAAGGAACGCATCACGTCGGCGATGCAGTCGCTCTCCGACGTGCTGCGCACCCCGCGTGGCATGACCAGGGAACAGACGATGAAGATCCGTGCGCAGAGCCACAACATCACGGGTGGCCCGCAGGGTGGGGCCCCGGCCCCGCGTACGCCGCTTTCCACGAGCCGTTTCGACCGCGAGTTTACCGAGAAGACTAAGATCCTGCAGATGACCCGCCGCGGTTTCCCGGCGTCGGCGATCGCTTCGCAGTTGAGAATCCCGCAGGAACACGTCGAGGCCATCATCAAGGAATCCCAGGATACGGGGGCCTGATGCGCTACCGCTTCCGTTGCGAGTACCTTGGCAGCGCGTTTTACGGCTGGCAGGAGCAGAACGAAGCGGGCAAGACCAAGTTTGTTACGGTGCAGTCGTCGCTTGAAGAAGCGTTTTCGATTGCGCTTCGGGCGCCGGTCCGCATCGTGGGTTCGGGCCGTACCGACACGGGCGTGCACGCGCGCGGCCAGTGCTGCCATTTCGACTACGACGGAGAACTGGACCCGCAGAAGACGGTCCGGTCCATAAACGGCCTGACCAAGCGGCTCATCCGCATCCGCGACCTGGAGCGCTGCGCCGACGATTTCAACGCACGCTACGATGCGCTGATGCGCTACTACCAGTACACGATTTTCACCCGCCCGGTGGCGCTGATGCGCGACTTCGGCTGGGAGTGCGGCTCGATGCGCCTGGACCTGGACGCGATGGAGCGCGAGGCGGCCGCCTTCCTGGGCGAGCACGACTTTATCGACTTCTGCATTCCGCGCAACGACGGCAAGTCGACGCTCTGCACGCTGAGCGAGTTCCGCCTGGAACGCCTGAACGACTGGAGCGTCGTGTTCCATATCAAGGGGAACCGGTTCCTGCACCGCCAGGTGCGCGCGATGGTGGGGACGCTATTCGACGTGGGCCGCGGACGCATACCCGAAGGCAGCGTCAACCAGATTTTTGCGAAGCAGTTCAAGGGCGAACGCACCTGGGCGCCTCCGCAGGGACTGGTGCTGCACGACGTGATTTACCGGGACTACTAGTACGCCCCGTCTCCCTTGAACACGACCTTGAACGTCTTGAGGATGAGCTTGATGTCTTCGGCTATCTTGCCGTCGCGGCGGATGTAGTCGTTGTCGAGTCGCATCTGCCCTTCGAACGGGATGTTGCTGCGGCCGCTGACCTGCCATATGCAGGTAAGACCCGGAGTTACGGACAACCTAACCTGATGCCACGGCTCGTACTCTTCCACTTCGGAAGGCAGCGGCGGGCGCGGACCCACGATGGACATGGACCCTTGGATAATGTTGAACAGCTGCGGCAGTTCGTCGAGGCTGAACTTGCGCAGGACCTTGCCGAACGGGTAGATGCGCGGGTCGTTCTTCATCTTGAACGTCTTGCCGCCGGTCTCGTTCAGCGCCATGAGTTCTTTTTTCCGTTCTTCGGCGTCGACGTACATGCTGCGGAACTTGTACATCGTGAACTCCTTGCCGTTCTTGCCGACACGGATTTGCTTGAAGATGATGGGGCCCTTCGGGTCGCTGATCTTGACCGCGAGTGCGCAGAACAGGAGGACGGGGGACAGCAGGAGGATGCCGCAGGAGGCGCCGACCAGGTCGACGGTGCGCTTGATGAAGTGCCTGTAGCGGATTTTGTTCGGGTGCTGCCAGATTTCGGAGAGCAGCAGGCGGGAGAGCTGGAAGAAACTTCCGCCCATGCTGTTGAATTCTTCTATGCGCTTGCCCAGTTCCTGGTTCTCCTTTTCCGGGAGTCCCGAATAGAGGTATGCCTTGAAAATCGGTTTTTTGGGCGTGTGGCGCAGTGTCTGGATGAGTCCCGCGTCGTTCAGCCTGTGGAGCATGTCTTTGCGGATGTTCTCGAGCTTGTTCAAGTCCGAGTTCAGCAGGATGATGCCGAGACCGTTGCCGTCGGGGAGGTAGCCGAGAACGTCGATGAATCTCAAGTGCGAGAACATGGTCAGGACGCTGATTTTCCAGGTCTTGTCGATGACCTCGTCGGGCCTGGACCAGCCGAGAATGTCGAACTGGTGGGCGTAAATCTTTATAAAGAGAAAAGGCTTGCAGGTGCGGTTGGAACGCTGGAATTCTTCGTTCAGGCGTGCACGGAACAACCTTGCCGGGTAGACAATGTTCTTGAGCTTCTGCTCGTCGAGAATAGAGCCGATGGCTGAATTGACAGACACTTGTTCCATACTTTGAAATATAGCAAAAGGTTTTTTGATGTGAAAAAAAATAGATTTATTATATTATTGAAGTAGCCAAGAGAGAGAAAAAGAAGGAGGCCCTCGATGAAAAAAGTGTCCTTGTTTTTGGCGTCCGTTTTATCTATTGCCCTGTCGGCCCATGCATTGACCGAATCGGGGGGATGTTACCAGATAGGCTCTGCCGATGACCTCTACGAATTTGCGGAACTGTATAGTTCGTATGAAGATGATGACGAATTGGCTGCCCTGTTGAAATGCGCCAAGCTGACCCAGGATATCGTGGTCAACGCAAACGTATTGAAAGAGGATGGTTCTCCCAATGCGGGACCCTTCAGAAAATGGGAAACTATATTCAGTTTTTCGGGGATTTTTGATGGGCAAAACCACACGATATCGGGGTTGTACCAGTTGGATTCGTCTTCTAGTGTCGGTTTTTTAGGTGGTTGGAAAGGGGCGTTGACGGTAAAGAACCTGGGGATTGTGGATTCCTATTTTGCTGTGGACTTTGACGATAGTGAAAACGGAAATTATTCCGCTGCGAGCCTTGTTGCGTACTCTGGTGATACTTTGATTATCGAAAACAGCTTTAGTGCCGCAACTGTTGAAACGTATGCACCGTCAACAGGTGCTGGAGGCTTGGTGGGCGATGCAGGCAAGTTGCTTGTTATTCGAAACAGTTACAACGAGGGAAAGGTCTTTGTGACTGCTGAAAAGATGAAAGGCGCAATTCAATACTACTTTGACTATGTTGCTCCTGCCGGTGGGCTTGTGGGGTATTCCGATGGTAATTCTGCGGTTCGTATAGAGAACAGTTATAACGTCGGACCTATAAGTGGATGTCTCCATGTTGGTGGATTGGTGGGAAAGTCGGAAAAGGCCGAATATGATCCAATGGTTCCAGAGGAAGAACGAATAGTCACAAAACTGGTTATTGAGGGAAGCTATAATTCCGGGGCAATAAGTGCTGCGGACGGTTATGCCGGTGGCCTAGTCGGTAGAGGCCAGGGCGTTATCAAGGAAAGCTACAATGTCGGGACTGTTGCTGGTGAATACGTTATCGGTGGCCTCGTGGGTGAGGTCTACGAGGATTCCCTGCTGGTCGAGAATGCGTTCAATAGAGGTTCTCTTGTCGCGCGCGATACAGGCGACTTGAACGAGGGGAGAAAATATTATGACGAGGTAAATAGCCTTACAGGAGGTTTCGTTGGAATGATTACATATTCTGACGTGAAGATCTCAAACTCGTACAGCGCGTCGGGAGACTATTGTGGAAAAGATTCTGCTTATAGCGCTGTTGGGATTGTTTATGCTAGCCAAGTCCGCTTCGACAACGTGTTCTACCGGAAGCCCCAAACGGTGCAGAAAGCTTTTGTCGAGGGACTCTCTTTTGTTGACGAAACTCTATTCAACAATGGTGTTGTAGCGACCCAGCTGCATTTGGTGAATGAAATCTGGGGCCAGGCATCGACAGGCAAGGGAAAATTCCCCGATTTTAGCGGGACCGTGAACGCCTCTGTCGGGGTGAGCGCCATTACATGGAACAGTTTTGATGGTGACACGACTGCTTATCCGGCCAGTTACATAGAGGGCTTGGAAGTTATTCTCCCGGGCGATATTCAACGCAGTGGCTACCTGTTCGATGGCTGGTATTCTGTCGCTAATCCGACCGATTCAGATTCCAGAATTGAAAGGATTAGTGCCGATGAAACCGGAGCGAAAACATTCTATGCCAAGTGGCTCAAGATGGAGACTCCCGAAACGGACGGGAACTGCTACCTGATTGCCGACGTGGTGGACCTTTACAGCTTTGCCTCTATTGTGAACGGGACGAACGGAATGCAAGAGCAGAAGAAAGCGTGCGGAAAGCTGACCCAGGACATCGTTGTCAACGAACAGGTGCTGAATTCCGAGGGTGCCCTGAATAAGGGTAGAGCCTTTAGAAGATGGATCCCGATAGAGGAATTCGCAGGCTCGTTTGATGGTGACGGACATACCATATCTGGCTTGTATGTCGATGAATATGAAATGGATGAAATAGGTCTTTTTGGTAGCGTCTACCATACGGAAAAGGATACGGCAGAAATTAAGAACCTTGGTCTAGAGGACTTCTATTTTAGGGGCAGAGACTACGTTGGGGCTTTTGTCGGCCATGTTGGTGGTACGTCGCGCGGTAAAGCGAACAGCGGTATCAAGATTATAAATTCGCATTCGAACGGTGTCGTGGTAGGGTATGAAAATGTCGGTGGTTTCGTTGGTTGTGCAGCCATGCACGTAACATTTTTGAATAGTTATAATTTGAGTTCTGTCAAAGGTGAGGAAAAATATGTAGGCGGTTTTGTCGGGCGATCCTATAACACCAGTGTCGGTGTTTTCCGGTCTTATAATTCCGGTTTAATAAGGGGTAGCGTAGGCGTCGGCGGATTTGTGGGACAAATGTATAGTTCTGGAATGCTGGCGATTTCCCAAAGCTACAATGTGGGTGAAGTCAGGGGCTCGGGTGATGTGGGCGGGTTCCTCGGCGATGACGATGGAATCCGCATAAGAATTGTCAACAGCTATAACAGTGGCTCTGTTGATGGAGCGTTTAACGTAGGTGGGCTTATCGGTTATATCGGTGGGGGTTATAGCGATGACGAAATTTACAACAGCTACAATGCGGGTGAAATCACTTTTGATGCCAACTTCGGTGGAATCGGCGGGCTTTTCGGCAAGGTGTATAGTCAAAACGTCTATATGCAAAATAGTTTCTATCTGAAGCAGGACGGTGTTCCTGCATACACTTTGGGCAGTGAGAATACCCCGGAAATTAAGACAGGCCTGACTGAAGTATCTGAGAAGCAACTGTACGAAGGGTCGGTCGCTGGGCTATTGCACAACTGGGTCGAAGTAGACCGGAATGGCGTGCTTGAAAATGAAGGTGAAGATGGATTTGTATGGGCGATTGATCCGTCCGGTACGCATGTGCTTCCGCACTTTGACTGGGGCAATGCGAAGCACCGTGTAGAGCTCGTGTTGGGCGGTGGCAAGATTGCTGCGGGCCACGAACTGACCTACTATGAGGAAGGCGTTGCGACGCCTCTCCCTGATTCGCAATACGTGACCCGTGAAGGCTATATATTCAAGTACTGGAGCTATAGCGCCGATGGTTATACCAAGTTGACGACGGTGGACCCGAACAAGACGGGTACTCAGGTGTTCTATGCCAAGTGGGAAGAGGACTCCACCCTGATTTCGAGTTCTTCGGAAG
>CAMZDZ010000012.1 GCA_947305535.1 uncultured Fibrobacter sp. | reverse complement strand
CGCGCTGCTGCAGGTATCAACGAGTTCTTGAAAAAGTAGTCTCGCTATAAGCGTCGCGATAGTTCGTCGCTCGCTTCTAGCTTCGACTTGGAATTTTTTTCAATAACAGATTACATGGCCTCGCTTTGGCGAGGCTTTTGTTTTGTTCGACTCGGAAAATACTTTGTCCCCGCTTCGGCGGGGCTTTTTTTGCGCTGTTGTTAACTTTTGTTAACAAACGAGCGGGCTGATTAGGCCAGAACTTGTCTGGTGGGGCTGGAAAAATTACACGGGATGAAAAATGTGTTGTGCATGTTGAGAATTTTGCTCTTTGTTGTTGTCGTCAGCAACGTGTATTTTTCTTTTTTCAAACGTTTTTTAAGCCCTTTTGTTATTTTTGGATAGCTTAGGTTCTTGGGCTATTGATGAGGGTACGATAGCTCCTTTTGCCTTTTGCGGAAAAACGTAATTATACGGAGAGCATAATGTTAGACCTTCTTGCGGTTCAATCAAGTACGACCAACGCAACAATTATCACGTTGGCATATACGCTTTGCCTTGCCTTTATCTTATCTTCGGCAATCGGCTGGACTTACGAAAAGACCTTCCTCGGGCTTTCCTATTCCCGCAACTTCGTCCAGGGCATCGTTCTGAGCTCGGTCGCGGCTGCGATGATCATGCAGGCCATCGGCGATAACGTCGGTCGTGGCCTCGGTATGATGGGTGCTCTCTCGGTGGTCCGCTTCCGTACGAGTTTCAAGGACCCACGAGATATCATGTTCATATTCGCGGCGCTAGGTGCGGGTATCGGCTGCGGTGTTTATGCGTGGGGTGCCGCTGTCGGCGGTACGATCGCCTTCTGCTGTGTCGCATTCCTCCTCTCTCGCACGGGTCTCGGTACCAAGCACTTCTTTGACGGCATGCTCCGCTTCGCCCTCCCGAACGAAGGCGATGCCCGCGCTCAGGTCGAACATATCATGAAGACCAGCCTCAAGACTTTCATCCTCATTACCATGCGCGAAGTCGATGGCGGCGCCCGTCTGGATGTCGCCTACCAGATTCGCCTGCGTGCGACGAAGCCCGCCGCCGAAATCCTGAATGATCTTTCCAAGATCGAGGGGATTTCGGATGTCCAGTTCATGATGCAAGACGCGACGACGGAAATGTAAGGGGAGGATACGATGCATAAACTTGAAGATCTTCTCGACAATTTCTGGAACACCCACAAGAACAATGCGGGTGTGGCCTACGTCTATACCCACAAGTTGTCCCTCGCCTGGGCGATTTGCGTTGTCTTCGCTATCGTCCTCGGCCTCGTCTACCAGGGCAAGGTCGCCATGTTTAGGGGCATCGCCGATGCGAACGAAACCATCATTAGCGTCCCGAGCGCGACCGAAATCGTGAAGGTCCACGTGGTTCCCGGCCAGGAACTCCAGGTGGGTGACACGATTGTCGAAATCAACCGTCCGGACCTGACCCTCCGCATCTCCGAGGTCACTCGCGAGATTGACGCCCTCGAAGGCCGTAGCAACCTGAGCTCCGCCGAAATCGACCAGAAGGTGGCCGAAGTCAAGGCGAACCTCGAGACAAGGCGTCTCACTCTCAGCGCCGAAATCCGCAACCTCGAAACGGAATACCAGAAGAACAAGGAAATTTCCGCCAAGCTCAAGAGCCTCTCGAACTCGAAGTCCAACAGCGACGGCAATGACGCCATGGCCATGCAGATCAAGAGCCTCAAGAACGAACTTGCGCTGGCGACCAAGAGCGCGAACCAGCAGATTGCCCTTTTGCGCGGCAGCGGCCGCCTGCAGAAGACGAGTGGCCAGAGCGAAGTCGAGAACCTGAAGAAGGAACTGGCCGAACTCCAGAAGCAGCAGGAAGACCTCGTCCAGATTGCCAAGGAAAACTGGGTGGTCGGTGACGTGAACGTCCGCGATGGCGAAAAGGTTTCGAGCTTTGCCCCGATTCTGACCCTCACGCACAAGCGCCCGACGATTATCCGCGGCTACATCAACGAACAGATTTACCAGAACATGGACGTGGGCGAGACCGTGAAGGTGACCACGCTTGCCGGTACGGGCAAGGCGGTTGTCGGCGAAGTTGTCGGTCTCTCCAGCCGTATCGTTCCGTTCCCGACCCGTATGTGGAAAATGCCGGAATTGCCGGTGTACGGTCGTGAAGTGACCATCAAGATCCCCGAAGAGAATTCGTTCCTCCTGGGCGAAATGGTGACTATTTCGGAAATGGGCGTTATTCAACAACATCTCAAGAAAGACGGTAAGAAATAATGAAGCGCTTTGTTGCACTCCCTATCATGTTGTCTGCGGCCCTGTATGCGGGTCCGCTGACGTGGGACCGTCTTGTCCAGTCGGCGCAGACTGACCCCCGTTTCGAGGCCGCGCAGAAGCGCTCCGAGGCAACGTCTTCTCCCAGGAACACGAAGCTCTGGGACAAGATGGAACTGCGTTACCAGTTGGATGGTTTTAGCTTTGCCAAGCACGACTTTGAATTGCGTATGAGCCCCAAGACGTTCGGCGAAGGCTCTGCCGACCGCGAACGCTACGAGGCTAATAAGGCGTACGAACTTGCCCGCTTTGGCGTGGAACGCTCCCTGTTGCTGTACGACCGCTACGAACGCGGCGTGCGCTACGTGATGCGCAAGAAGATTAACGAAATCAACAAGCAGTTGCTGCAGGTGAACTCCGACCGCATCGAGGTGCTGCACCTCAAGTCCGGTTCGGCGTCCTTCAATCCCGAAGACCTGATGGCCGCTCTGGAAAAGGGCGCTACCTTGAAGGCGGATTTGCTTTCGGACAGCACGGCTTTGCGTGACGCGGAACTCAAGATGAAGATCTGGGTGCCCGATTTCGACGGCGTTGACCTGGATTCCTCGTTCCTCCCGACCATGGACGAACTCGCTCAGAACCTTTCCAATGGCGTGGAAGTGAATGAAAACTTCCCGCTGGTGGCGATGGCCCGCGGCAAGCGCGATAGCGAAGTCGCCCAGGCCAAGCAGGACGTGAGCAAGGGCCGCGACTATATCTCGCACATCGGTGTCGGCTACTCGTTGCAGATTGAATCCCGGATGGAAAAGTACAAGGACCTGGATGCCTACGACGTTTCTGGAACAGGAACTTACAAGGACTATAAGGATGAATGGGTCAAGGAAACGGGTTGCACGGCAAGTGATATAACGCTTTGCACTGATGTTGCGCGCATCCTTGTCCCCGACCAGGATAACCGCAAAACGGCCGACAAGTTCTTCGTGAATCTCGCTTTCCGTCTGCCGTTCTTCGACAGCGGCAAGGACGGCGAGCTCAAGCTCCAGGTGGCCAAGCTCGATGCCGAAAGCGACTACCTCGCTGACGTGCGCGATATCAACCAGAAGGTGGCCCGCCTGACCGAGGAAGTGCTTGCCATGATTGGCCAGTGGAAGGTGCAGAAGGAATATGTGCAGCAGGTGAACGCGAGCGGGTTCATGGAACAGTTCGCGATTAATGCCGGCTCCGATCCGCTGCTGCTTTTGCGCGCCAAGGAAAGCTCTCTCGAGAGCGACATGAAGGCTGTCAAGCTGGAATATGATATTTTCGTGCGCTATTTGGAACTGCTCAACTATGCGGGTATTCTTGCCCGCGAAGGTAGCGCAAACCATCTCCGTGAGGCTTTGAAGTAATATGGCAGAAGCCCGTGGATTTAGCCTTCTCGAACGTTTCGAGCTGAAGTACCATATCCCCGTCGCGTGGGCGGACCGGATTGGTGCCTTCCTTGCTCCGTATTGCGAAGAAGACTATTATTCCAAGATTACTCCGGGTGGCTTCTACTGGATTACGAACCTGTATCTGGATAGCCCCAAGTGGACGTTCCTGGGTTGGAAAAAGAAGCAGCTCCTGGACCGTTTCAATATGCGCATCCGCACCTACGGCGAGCATCCGGCACAGGACGGTACGTTCCATTTCGAGGTCAAACGCAAGATCCGTAGCATCTGCTACAAGAGCCGTGCGACCATCAAGGGCATCAATCCCGGCGAAGTCTGGAACATGAAACCCGAGGAATGGCCCTGCAAGACGGATAAAGACCGCATGTACCTCAAGGATTTCCTTTACAAGACGGAACTCCATGGGGCCCATCCGCGCCTTTTGACGCAGTACAAGCGTCGCGCCTGGTTCGGGCTTCGCGAGGAATATTCCCGCGTCACTATCGACACGGGCATGCGATTCCGCGAAGAGAACGGGTTTGACTATACGGTGGACCCGCACTACATGCATTCGACCGGTCTTCCGAGGTTTTTCCAGCCGGGAATGGACGCAGTGCTCGAATTAAAGTGTCCTTGCTCACAGGTTCCGTACTGGATGTTCGACCTGATAAGATTTTTGAACCTCAAGCACTCCGCATTTTCTAAATTCGGTAATGCGGCAGCGGAGTGGAAAAGAGTTTACGAGAACCCCCGCCGGTTCAAGTCCCCTTATTGGACAAAATTGGCGGGCAATTTCTAAAAGTTTTACTAAAGAGTGCAATCTCAAAAAAGGATGGCCCTTATGAACATGAAAAAGTTGTTTTTGGCTGGTGCCTGTGTTGCCATGCTCGGTGCGTTCACCGCTTGTACCGATGACGAAAGCAGCAAGAATCCTGCAACTCCCGAAGTGAGTTCGGATTCCAATCCCGGCAGCGTGGATAATCCCGACAACCCTCAGAGTTCCGGCGATACTCCGGCTGAATCGGGCAATAGCGGTAGCAGCTCTTCTGTCGACAATGGTAGCGATAGCAACAACCCCGCTCCAGTTTCTTCGAGTAGCGAACTCATTCTCGATACCGATGAACCGCAGATGGGCTGTTCCGAAATCATGTACAATGCGGCGGACGGTTCCGAATTGGAATGGGTCGAGATTTATATTGTCGGTGGCATGAATATCGATAATATGTCTGAGTACCAGATGCACTTGGGTGGTGCTGTTGAATATACTTTCCCTGCAGAACCTTTGACAAAGGGCGAATATATCGTCATCACCAATGATCCCGCAGCTTTTAAAGAAGCCTATCCTCAGTTTGCGGGTCGTTTGTTTGGCCCGTGGACGGGTAAACTTATTAACGAAGGTGATGTGGTAAATGTGAAAATTCGTGGCGAGGGCGACGTGACGTGTGCATTTGGCAATGAACCGCCTTGGCCGAGCCTTGCCGATGGCAAGGGCCGTACCCTCGTGTATAAGGGCGGCAATGCTGCCCAGCCGAATTCCTGGGCCGCAAGCAAGCTTGACAAGGGCAATCCCGGTGTCGGTAACGACGAATGGATAACTCCTGCCACCGTGCGCATTAACGAAATCATGCCGAATGTCGGTTCCGATAACGCATGGATTGAACTGTACAATATGGGTGACAAGGAAGTGGATATCGCCGGCTGGACCCTTGAGGTCAAGCGTCGCAAGCAGACGCTGACGATCAAGTCCGGTGCTGTTTCTACGGTCATTCCTGCGAAGGGTTATGTGGTGCTTGACGCCGTTGATAACTTTGACGAAGAACTGGTGGTGAGCCCGCAGGGCGGCGAATTCTACCTCCGCGGCTCGCTGGAAGGTGAAGAATCCAGTATCTGGGTGCCTTCTTATACTGGGACAAGTGGTGTTATCGATTTGAGCGATGGATCGACCGCTCAAGGCCCGCTTTCTTCGGCAACCCCGGGAGCCGTAAATTCTCCGCTTCGTGTTGGCGATATTTACATCAATGAGATTTATTATAATCCTTCTACGACTGGGGCCGTGCGTTTCGAGTTTATGGAAATTGTGAATGGATCCGATAAGGATATTGCTCTGTATAGTACTGACGTCCAAAAGGGATGGAAGATCGAAGGTATCAATATTGAGTTCCCGTCTTCGGCGGTTTTGCCTGCGAAGTCCATGATGCTGCTCCTTTCTGATACAATGGTGGCGGATACGGGCTGGGTTCGTTCCCAGTATGATATTCCTGCTACGGTCAAATTTGCCTTATATAAGGGAAAACTTTCTAACCGCGGTGAAACCATTGCGATTAAGGAACCTTTTGCAAAGGCTGATAGCAAGAGTGCTCAATCGGGCTTTGTGTACTTCTACATCTGGCACGACGCTACGCTCTATTCCGATAAGTGGCCGGCCTTGAAGGAGGCTGACGGTCTCGGACACAGTTTGCATCGTGTCGACACGAATACGATGGGTTACGAAGCTAGCGCCTGGAAGTCCGCGGAACCGACCCCCGGCAAGTAAAAACAAGCCTCATGCGAGAATTTCCCCCGATCTTCGGGGGATTTTTTGTATGTCATAGTCATTTTTCCCCGTTTTGTCAGAAATGGCTTGGCTTTGCGGGTGCAAAAAATGGGGAAATTGCTATTTTATTTTTCGCTATGAAGTTGCGCTTTACATTTCTTGTTTTTGTTTCTGTCGCGGCAATGGCAGCCCCCCTGTCGCTACAGGATGCCCTTAACATGGCAAAATCGGGCAACTCGCAGATCAAGGCCGAAAGGGCCAAGGTCGAAATGGCCGAGAGCGGCAAGGACGAGGCCCGTTCGCGTTTCATGCCCACGGTCACCCTGTCTGCGGGTGTCACCAAGATTAACGATCCGATCAACATCGACCTGAACGAGGTCCGTTCGGGCATCATCTCGGTGCATGGAGCCGAGGCCTACCAGAATTATTACAAGACCGGCTACGATGCCGCCTATGAACGCGCTACCGGGGCGGGGATGCCCGAAGACATGGCGATACCCATGGCGAAAGGCGTCGGCGATTCCGTGGGGAATCTTGCCAAGATGAAGACGGAATCCTCGCTGGATTCCGCATTGCCGGATTTCAAGAAAAAGGTGCAGGACGACGTGTTCTTCAATGCGCGCCTGTCCGTCGTATGGCCGATTTTCACGGGTCTCAAGATTTATTCCGCTTACGATGCCGCCAAGGAGAACGTGAATGCGCGCAAGGCCGAGTTCGACATGGCGCAGAATGCCATCCTCATGGATGTTGCTACGAGGTACTTCTCCCTGCGCCTAGCGGAAGAGTTGACGTTGCTCCGCGAGACGACGAAACGTAACCTGGAAGGCCATCTGGAACGTTCCAAGAAGCTTGAAGAGGGCGGTCAGATCAGCAAGGCGGAGCGCCTCCGTGCCGAAGTTGCCCTGGCCGAGGCCCAGAATGCGCTGGAAGATGCTCAGCGCGACCAGACGCTGGCCCGTCTCGCCTTGGCAAGCCTCTTGCATACGGACACGAGCATCACCGCGACGACTCCGGTCGAGTCGCCCGAGGAATACCGCTCTATCGAAGAACTCAAGGCGATGGCGAGGGAAAAGCATCCCGGCCTCAGGCAGCTGCGTACCGAACGCAAGCGTAGCCAGGCCGCCGTGAGTGCCGCCCGCGCCGATTACTTCCCGACAGTCGCATTGTTCGGCTACAAGGAACTTTATACGAAAGATTTGACCATGCTGGAGCCCGAGTGGGCCGTGGGCGCGAAGGCCCAGTGGGAACTGTTCAAGGGCGGCGAGACTCATTCGAAGGTGAGTAGCGCGAAGGCTCTGGACCGTTCGTTGGCTAGCATGGAAGAGCAGACTCTGGACAACATAAACCTGCTTGTCGAAAAGCGCTGGCGCGAGATGGAACATGCCAAGAGCCGCCTGGTGAGCCTGCAGAAGACGCGCGAGCTTGCCGACGAGGCCCTGCGTAGCCAGAACAAAGCTTACGAGGCGGGTCTTGCGACCGGCCTCGACGTGGTGGATGCCGAACTGGCGCTGTCGCGTTTGCAGGTGGCCGATTTGAAGGCCCACTATGACGCCGTTATCGCATGGCTCGGCTTGCTCGAATCGTGTGGCGAGGTCGAGAATGCGGGAAATCTGCTTACGGCGTCCAAGCCGGTGGCTCCGCCTCCGGCTAAGGAGGAGCTGCCCGCGGCTCCTGCTCCGGCTGCGGCGCCTGCGGATTCCGCGGCTGTTGCCGCACCCGCCCCGGCTCCCGCAGAAACTGCGGCCGCGCCGGCGATGCCTGTTGATTCCGCCACGGCACCGGCCGTCGCGGAAACCCCGGCCGCAACCGAGGCGCCTGCCGCCACGCCTGCTGCGGTTCCCGAAAACAAGGAGAACAAACAATGATGAATGCTTTGAAATTTGTTGGCAAGATGCTCATCGTGCTGGTGCTAATCGCGCTGGTGGTGCTGGGCGTTGTCCAGCTCAAGAAGTTTGCCACCGAACCTCGCGAGCAGTTCCTGCAGGGGCAAATGGAGGCCCGTCGCGTCCTTGTTTCGGGGAAGGTCCCCGGCCGCATCGAGGCGCTTTTCGTGCGCGAGGGCGACCTGGTGTACAAGGATTCCCTCGTGGCCATCATCAGCAGCCCCGAAATAGAGGCTAAGAAAATCCAGGCCGAAGGCGCGCTCGGTGCCGCGAAGGCTCAGGCGAACAAGGCCCGCAACGGCGCCCGCAGCGAAGACATCACGGCGCTCAAGGCGATGGCCGACCGTGCCCAGGATGCCGCCACGCTCGCGAAGAACACGTATGACCGCGTCCAGAAGCTTTTCGACGAGGGCGTGCTCCCGTTGCAGAAGCGCGACGAGGCCGAGACCCAGATGAAGGCGTCCCAGTCCGCCGCCGATGCCGCGAAGGCCCAGTACGACCAGGCCGTGGCCGGTGCCCGCAGCGAGGACAAGGCCGCAGCGAACGCTCTCGTGATGCAGGCCCGTGGCGCCTCTGCCGAAGTTGACGCCTATCTCGAAGAAACCAAGATCCGCTCCCCGATCACGGGCGAGGTCTCGCTCAAACTTGCCGAAGAGGGCGAGGTGGTCGGCTCGGGCATGCCCGTGGTGGCCGTGACCGACCTCGACGACGCATGGGCGGTGTTCCACCTGCGCGAGGACCTGCTCAAGAACGTCTACAAGGGAAGAACCTTCACGATGCACGTTCCCGCACTCGACAGGGACGTGGAAATGTCGGTGAGTTATATCGCTTCCGTGGGTGACTACGCCACGTGGCGCAGCAGCAAGGAAAGCGGCGGGTTCGACCTCAAGACTTTCGAGGTGCGCCTGCGCCCCACGGAGAAGGTCGAGAACCTTCGCCCGGGCATGAGCGTCCTCCTTTCTGCGGAATCTATTCGCTAGCGGAGGCTTGCCGTGCTGTTGCAGGGATTCCTGAAAACGGTCCGGAAAATCTACTTCAGCCACAATCTGATCCTGTGGCTGATTCTCCTTGTGTTGCCCGTGGGCGTCTCGGTGTACATGCTGGGGCTGTTCTCGTCGCAGATTGTGCAGCACGTGCCCATCGGCATCGTGCACCAGGATAACAGCCGCCTTGCCGACCGCCTGGAATCCAAGCTGCGCTCCAGCCCCGTTCTGGACGTGAAGATAATCTGCCACGACATGAGCGAATGCGAGCATGCGGTTGTCCGCGGTGAAATCCAGGCGTTCTTGGTGTTCCCCAACGAACTGGAACGCCGCACCCTGCGCCTCGAGACCCCCGTGATTCCCGTCTATTCCAGCGGGCAGAACTACCTGACCAACATGTTCGCGACCAAGGAAATCCGCGCGGTGCTTTCGGCGGCGGGGAGCGAAATGTTTACCGCCCAGATGGACGATCCCGTGAAGACGGAAATCCACTCCGTCGGCAATGTCGAGGGCAACTACCAGGGCTTCCTGGGACTCGGCCTCGTGACGGCGCTGTTCCACCTCGCGGCGATGATTGTCGGCGTTTACGTGGCGTCTTTCCCGCTCCGCGACCACCGCGTGAGGGAGATGCTCGGCTATGCGCGCGGTTCGCGCTTTACGCTCTGGTTTGCGAGCATTTTGCCCATGAACATCATCCTTTGGCTCGGCATGCTCGGCTGCTACGCCTATTGCCACAGGGCGCTCGCCCCCCTGACCTTTGACGAGTTTGTCATGACCGCCGCGGCGCAGCTGTTCATGATTCTCGCCTGTTCCGGTGCCGGCATCGTTTTTGTCGGGGTGACGGGCGTGATGAGGATTGCGACGGGTGCTGCGGGCGTGATCGGCAGCCCGGCCTTCGCCTTTGCCGGGCAGACGTTCCCCGTGATGGCCATGCCCTTTGCCGTACGCTGTTTCGCCTTCGTGCTCCCGTTGACGCACGCGCTCAAGCTCCAGTCGATGATGCTCCTGGGTGACATGAGCATGGGACCTGCATGGGTGAGCATGAACATCCTTATCGGGATGGCTTTGTTCTGGAACCTCCTGGGTGCATTCCTCATGTTCATGCGGTGGAAACAGTTCGCCCGCAGGGAAGCCGAGTACGAGGAGAAGATGCGTGCCGCTTCGGAGGCTGCCGCATGATTCGTCGTCTCTTGAAGGTGGCCTTTGCCGAATGGAAACTGATGTACACGGACCCCGCCGCGGTGCTTTTGCTCGTGGTGGCCGGCGTCCTGTATGCCTTCTACTATCCGACCCCCTATATTTACCAGACGGTGACGAAGGTCCCCGTCGCCATCGTGGACATGGACAATACCGCCATGTCGCGAGATCTTATCCGCATGGCCACGGCATCGCAGCAGATCGAGGTGAAGGCGGTCTATTCCTCGATGCTACAGGCCGAGGAGGCCATGTCCCGCGACGAGATTTACGGCTTCATGGCCATTCCCGAGAACATGGAAAAGGACATCCGCGGCCATCGCCAGGTGACGGTGAACATCTTCACGCACGGGGCCTACGTGATGTTCCACGGCGCCATAGGCACGGCGTTCTCGACTTGCGCCCTGACGCTTGGCGCGACGAACAAGGTGAAGCAGATTGCGCTTTCGAAGAAGGTCCCCTCCGCGCAGGCCATCGCCATGCGCGACCCGTTTCCGTTAAGCATCCAGACGCTGTACAACAGTACCGGCGGCTATGCGAACTACGTGGTGCCTAGCGTGCTGGTGGTCATTCTTCAGCAGTCGCTCATCATAGGTATTTGCGTGCTGGGAGGCTCCCGGGCCCATCGCCGTTTCCGCAAAAAGATGCGTGACAGCGCGGTCGAGAACGAGTCCCTGCCTTACCGCTACTTCGGGCGCAGCCTGGCGTACTTTGTCCATTACTGCTCCTTTATCCTGTTCTACCATTGCTTCGTCTACAACTTCTTCGATTTCCCGAGGAGGGGCGAACTGTTGCCCATGGTGGTTTTCTCGGTGGTGTTCCTCGCGTCCACCATCAACCTGGGCATGGTCGTCTCGCAGGTGTTCGTGCGCCGCGAATCCAGCATGCAGCTTTTCCTGTACTTTTCCATCCCGATCCTCTTCCTCGCGAACTTCAGCTGGCCCAGCTACCTGATTCCGCGCTGGATGACGGTCGCCTCGTATGTCTTGCCGAGCACGTTTGCCGTGCCGGCCTGGCTCTCCATCGAGCAGATGGGGGCGGACATCTACGACGTGGCTCCCCGGCTTTACTGGCTTGCCGTGCAGGGGGTGGTTTACCTGGTTCTGGGCCTGTGGCTGACCCGCATCCGCGACAAGGCCAAGATAGATATCGGCGACATGTAGTATTGATGAAATGCACGAATGGGCCGATGTGTGGTTTTGTTCTGCACACTTCATTTTTATACATTTATAAGCAGTGAGCTGTGAGCTATGAGCCGTGAGGCTCGATGCTCCAGGCTCGGGGCACCAAAATTTAATTGCGGTTTAATGCTATGATGCTAGATCCTTTATACATGATGATTTTGCTGGTGACGCTGGCCCTGTCTGGCGGTGTCTCCATGCTTGTCAAGTCCCGCTTTGCTGCAGGACAGAAAGTGAACATTTCCAGCGGTCTCACCGGTGCCGACGTGGCGAAGGCCATCCTCATGGACGCGGGCATTACCGACGTTCAGGTGCTTGAACACCATGGGTTCCTCTCGGACCACTACAATCCGCTGAACAAGACGCTCAACCTTTCGAAGGAAGTGTACTACGGCCGTAACGCGAGTGCTGCGGGTGTCGCCGCGCACGAGGTGGGCCATGCCATCCAGCATGCGCAGGGGTATTTCCCGCTGTGGCTGCGTTCCGCCATCGTCCCCGTCGCGAACATCGGCAGCAATCTCGGGCCGTGGCTCGTGATTATCGGCATCGTGCTGATGAGTGCCGGCCGTGCGCTGGGCTATTCGCTTGCGCTTGCGGGCGTCGTCCTGTTTGCCGCCGCGACGCTCTTTACGCTCGTGACCGTCCCGGTCGAGTTCGACGCTTCTTCCCGCGCGAAGAAGGCGCTCGCCCGCATGGACGTGGTGGCGCAGGGCCGCGAATACAATACGGTTTCCGGAGTGCTCTTTGCCGCGGGCCTCACATACGTGGCCGCCGCGATATCCTCCATTCTGCAACTGCTCTACTGGGCGTATCGCGCCGGCCTTATTGGCGGGCGCAGGGACTAGGGGGTTCTTATGGCCGTCAGGACGTTAACTGTCGAATGCCCCATGTGCAAGGGCGAGCTCGTCGTCGATGCCGACACGGGCGAGGTGCTGAGCCACAAGGAATACAAGAAGGAAGTCAAGTCCTTTGACGAATTCCTCAAGAGCCAGAAGAACCGTGCCGCCGAGTTGGACGCCCTCTTTGCCGCAGGCAAGGAGAAGGACAAGCAGCGCGCTTCCATCGCCGAAAAGAAATTCGAGGCCGCAAAGCAGAACAAGGACCTCAAGGATCCTCCGCCTACGATTAACTGGGATTAGAACCCGGTAGTCATACCTCGGTATTTTATTATTTTAGAGGTATGAGAAACCGCATTCTTTTCTATGCCTTTACAGCGGCACTGCTGCTGTCGTTTTCGGCATGTGGCGATGATTCCTCTAGCGTGGACTCCCGCCCCTCCGATAATCCCGAACTGTCGGAAGATAATTTCGACTCCCTGGAAGATCTGCCGAAATGCAGTGCGGAAAATCAGGGCGCCCTTGCCAAGGTGAAGAAAACACATTATACGTGTTTCGCCGATTCCTGGGTGACGGTAAAGGAATTTGTCGTTGGGGTGTGCCATCTCAAGGCATGCGACAAGAATGTTACGGACGAATTTTACTATGTCGAATCCGGCAGGGAAGCTTACCGGTGTGAGTCCGGAACCTGGAAGAAATCTACGGGAGCGACATTCTCTGACTCCGAGTTTGTCGATTGCTATGTGTCCGCAGTAGTGACGGCCAATGTGGAATCAAGCGATTCGTTGAAAGCCTGCTCGTCGAAACGCGAGGGCGATTTGGCTTATGTCGCCAATCAGCTTTATGTCTGCTCGTCCAAGAAGTGGCAGAAGCAGGTTGGTGCCGTGATTTCAGAATCGGACCTGGGGCAATGTACTAAGGACGGTGACAACAAATATGTCTTGTCCAAGTCGGCTTCGTATTCCTGCAAGGATGGATCGTGGCTCAAGAATGGTAAGGCGGTCTCGGCAACTTCGGCGCCTTCGTCTTCTTCGTCGTCTAAGGCATTGTCTTCTTCTTCGGAGAAACTTTCTTCTTCGCCTGTCGGAGAAACGAAGTCTTCGGCAGAAGAATCTTCCAGCTCGAAGGCCCCTGAGGTAGAAATCCCGGTTGACGATGGTACCAAGGTCCGTGGTGTATGTATTGCTTCGGAAAAGAGTATTGTCCGGGGTTCGAAGGTCACTTATTCTTTCTACAATATGGGCGGAACTCCCATCACGTTCTCCTGGGATTTTGGAGACAAGGTCGAGCCCGGCACTAGCGAAGAAGTCTCGCCTACGGTCACTTACAAGCGTGGTGGATTGTACCATGCACAGTTGATTGTGAACAAAGGAAAAGAATCGGAAAGCGATACGATAATCTGTTCAAAAGTCAACGTGTCGGGCATCCCCGTAACGGATTGCCTGTGTGAAACGCAGACCGATACGTTGCAAGTCTCGGTAGACTTCCCTGACAGTGCGATATGGAAGATTTCCGGATGCAAAGGCGGTCAGGAATTTAAGTACGAATGGAGCGGCTCCAAAAATTACACTTGGGATCCATCTCCCGATAGCCTGTCCATTGTGGGTGTGACGACCAGGGCAGGGCAATTCTCGCCTAGCATTGAGGTTACAAACGATGAAGGTGAAACTATGCTTGTCTCGTGCCCTGCAGTTTTTGCAAGGGGAATTGTCACCGCAACTTGTTCCATGAGCCTGCTCCGGGATGAAGACGGAAACGAGGACGGGTTCAAGTTCAGTGTGCGAAATTTCAAAAACGTAGGCGAAGTGACGAACTTGTCCATGACCCTTTCTGCTGATGATGGCTATTCGAAGGATATCACCATTGGTGTCCGCGATTCCTATTACTGGAACTGGGAAAGCGTTTCCTACGAGATCCCGAAATCTGCCGCCCCCGATCTCCATACGTACACGTTGACGTACGGAAAATACGATATCTGCTCGGTCACTCCGATATATTGCGGTGCTTCCGAAAGCAGCGTTTTCAGGACCGATACTTCGCATTGGGGCCTGATTGGTGTTGGTGACTATACAGCCACGTCGTACTTATGGAATTTTATTGACGGGCAGGGCAGCAGCATTTCAAGTACGGAGGCCAAGCCGAAAATAAGCTTTAAGGAAATTGGAACGGCATATGCAAGCGTCGTATTGGACGAAGGGCTTGAATCGGAAAGGACAATTTCCTGTTCAAATCTCAAAGTGGAACAGCGCGCCCTTTCGAATTGCTCTTGCGAACTGAAACGGCTTTCCGAATCGGATAGTATCGCCAAGTCGGATAGCACTGGAGAACCGAACGAGGTTGTGTTCGAATGGAGTGTCACGGGTTGCGAAAGCGAAGGTGCCGAGCCATTCATCTACACTTGGAGCGACAGCGACGATACGACCAGTTCTTCGATGACCCTTACGTTTACGAGTAGGGGCAAGTTTACCCCGAGCGTTACTGTGGAAAATCAGGACGGATCAGTCGCGATGCCTCAATGCCCCGCGGCAGTTGTAAAGGGCGAAAGGGAAGGCGACGGCACAATGACGGATGCCCGTGATGGACGAACTTACAGGACGGTAAAAATTGGAGAACAGACCTGGATGGCGGAGAATCTGAATTACGATACCACGGGTGCCGTATGCTTCGAGAATTCTCTTGACAGTTGTGAAAAGTACGGACGTCTGTATTCGGCGACATTGGCTCAGACAATTTGCCCGGAGGGCTGGCGCCTGCCAAGCCAATTGGAATTTAGCGCCCTTGTTGATAGTGCCGGTGGATTTGACAACCTGAAATCTACGGAATGGGGTGGAGACGATTTCTATGGTTTCTCTGCTCTGCCTGCAGGCAAGTATGACTATGTCTCGGGACCAGAATTTACGACAGACCAATTTTTAACGGGCTGGTGGCTGTACGCGGAGACTATTGAATATCGATCGGTGCTATATGGCGTATATGCAGCTGCCGATCCTCGCGTCACCGTAGATAACAACGAAAACGGATTCTCGGTCCGTTGCCTGGAGGATTAGTCATGAAAAAAGAATTTATTTTCAATAAACTATTCTTCCTTGCAATCTGCTTCTTGGGTGCTGCGTTTCTCTCTGCTTGCGGGGATGACGATTCTGCCATCAAAGTCGGCGACATCGATGAAGTCGGGCCGAATGGTGAAGTGGTTCCCGACAGCATCCTCTATTCGGATTCGCTCTATTCTTGGTATTTGGAACGATTTAGTAAGGATGAAGTGAAAAACGATTCTGCGCGAAAGGATTCGTCGGGCACAAAGGATTCCAAAAGCTCAAGCTCGAATTCTAGCTCGAATTCAAGTTCAAGCAGTTCGTCCGGAACCTCTTCTGCTGCAAGTTCCAGTTCCGAAGTGGAAATCGACAGCGCTCTTGCCGAAGCCGCCAAGGTCCACTTGCTCCCCCCTGCAGGGTTCTACAACGAATTGGCCATCCCCGTGCCCGCAGCGCTGTATGGGGGTACCATCCGCTGTACTTTTAATGGGTCTGCACCTGACGCGAATTCGGCCGAGTTTGTCGAGCCCTACGTGGTAACCAGGAATACTCCGGTACGTTGTGCAGAATTTGTCGGGGACTCCATTGCCCGCAAGTCGAGCCACACGTTCTTTATCAATGAAACGGTGTCTATGTCGGTAGTCGCCATCAGCGTCGACTCCGCATTCTTCCGCGAAAAGTACGCCAACACGTCGGACTGCTTTGGCCAAAATCCCTACAGTTGCAGGGTGGACATCATGAGCGATGCGGAATATCCTGTCCATGTGGAATTCTTTGAAAAGGGTAGCCGCAGCGCAAAGAAGGCATGGCAAATCGATGCGGGAATTTCGCTGATGGGCAACTGGAGCCGCACCTATGCCAAGAAGCCCGTGTCCATCAAGATGAAAAAGGAGTACGAGGACGGCCGCCTGAAATACAACTTGTTCTCGACGCGCCCCGAAGCGAACAAGTTCAAGGGCTTCAATTTGCGCAATGGCGGAAACCGTTACGTGGGCGACTTTGTTGCCGATGCGGCCATGACGAGCGTTGTGGAAGGGTCGTCTGTAGATTACCAGCGTAGCCGCCAGGTGGTGGTGTTTTATAACGGCGTGTACATGGGAATACACGACTTGCGCGAACGCTTGAATGAGCACTTTGTGGAAACGAACCATGGGATAGATTCCAAGAGCGTCGACATGGTAAAGCATGTGAAGGATACCGTTACGGCAAACGGCGGGACCGCGGATTCGTATATCGACATGCTGAACTATGTCGCCACGAATGATTTCTCCGGGGAAAACAATGCTGCGTATAAGCATGTCCAGACTCTCCTGGATGTCGGGAATTACGCGGACTACATGGCTGCCGAAATATACCTGAGGAATGCGGACTGGCCCAGCAATAACGTCCGTGCATGGCGCAGCCCCGGCCAGCCTTACCGATTCGTTCTCTTTGATGTGGACCAGGGTTTTGGCTGGAGCTGGGTGAGTACCGATTTCCAGATGCTCAAGGGAACAATGTTTGACTGGATTCGGCATGACAGGAGCAGCGGACGTACGGGACCGGGATATTTCGCCAACATCTTTGTCAAGTTGAGGGAGAATCCGGACTTCTGCAGAATGTTCGTCAACCACGGTGCTGTGATGCTGAGCAGCTATTTGACCTACAATCGGATAGTAGATGCCGTGAACAGGGTCAATTCCGAAATTCCCCTTGCCGAAATGGAACGCGACCTGAACAACGAATCGGTGTTCCAGCGCGTGCACAGCCCCTACGGCACGTTCCCTTCGGGCTTTGACCGCACGGGAAGCTACGTGACTTCGTATGCCGAGGCAAGGACCGAGGCAACCCGCGAAGAATACCGCACGGAATTCGGCCTGGGAGACGACATCTCGGTAACTATCACCTCTAACGGTAAGGGAAGGGTGCTGCTGGACGGCATGAAACTTCCGAGCAACAATTATACAGGGGCGTACTTTGAAGGCAATGCGATGCTCTTGACCGCTGTTGCAGAAGACGGAAGTTCTTTCGTGAAATGGAAAGACGGCTCCACGGAAAATCCGCGCCTCGTGAATCCCAAGAACAAGGATACTTTCGTCGCCGAGTTCAAGTAGACTCGTTGCGATTAATTGGGATTAGAGTCTTTCCCTGAATAATACGCCTGGGCCTTCTTGATGAAGGCCTCTATTTCTTCGTCCGTCATGGGCGTTTTCGCCGACGGTCCGTTTTCGGGCGCAGGCTCGCTGGTTTCTGGGGCCTGTTCGGCAACCGGCTCCGCAGATGTTTCCTCTGCAGGTTCTTCGGTCGCTTCTTCTACGGAATCGGCGGGCTCGTCGCTTGCGGATGTCTCGGCCGGTAAATCGGTCGGCGCATCTTCTAGCATTTCGGAAGGTGCGGCAGTCTCGTCCGTAGCAGCTGTGGTGTCGGCGTTCGTGGTTTTGACGGATGCTGCATCAACTGTTGCTTCGACTGTTGCGTCGGTGGTTGCCTCGGCATTTGCCGCGGGTTCCGTGACGGCGGCATCCTGGGCCGGGGCTTCTGTTCCCTGTTCCTTGTCGTCGTCGCCAAACGGATTTTCCTGGACTTCGCTCAGGTCTTCGCGGCCTTCGAGCATTGCGGTGAGGTCTTCCTCGGTCACGTTCCTGCCGCGCGATGTCCACAGCACGGCTTCGCGCATCACGGCGGCGATGTCGCCCACGTTGCCCTGCTGGCTGCGTGCGAGCGCTTGGCTGCGGATAGCTTCCACAAGCCCCGGCTTGACTTCGGGATCCTTCGAGAAGAACACCGTCTCGCGGGCCATTTCCTCGGCGTAGTCGGGGTTGTTCTTCTTGCGGTAAATCCAGATGGGGCCAAACAGTTCGCTCTGGCGGAACACGACCTCGTCGGTCTTGATCATCTCGAGGAGCGCCATGAACGTCACTGCCGCCACGATGGGGTGGCTGTCGTTGTCGAGCAGGTCCTCAAAGAGGGCGCGCCCGTTGACGCTCAGGTAGTTGTTGATGGCCTGTTGGCGGTCCTGGATGGTCACGTAGTCCAGTTCGATATGGTGGATGGTTTCCGAAATTTTTGTCTTCAGGCTTTTCTGGTAAGCGCGGAAGAGCTGCCAGATGTTCGCGTCGGCGAGCGTGTCGTCTTCGTTCTGCGATTTTTCGAGGCGTCCGCGGGAATACGTGCCGAAGTTCTTGGATTCCATCTCCTGCAGGCCGCCGGCAACTTGCTTGTAACGCTGGTATTCCAGCATTTCCTTCATCAGCTGTTCACGGTCTTCGTTGTAGGCTTCCACGAGTTCGGGGTCGCGTTCTTCGGCGGGGAGCAGTTCCTGCACCTTGAGCGCCATCAGGCGGCTCGCCATGCACAGGAAGTCGCCGGCCTTGGAAAGGTCCATGCCCGAGTAGGCCTCGACCCATTTCGCAAAGTCGTCCGCAATTTCGGCGATAGGAATCTTGTCCAGTGCCATTTCCTTTTTCTGCACCAGATAGACAAGCAAGTCCATCGGACCGTTGAACGATCCAATGTTGACTTCGTAATCTTCCTGTTCCTCGATTTCGGTCATCTTCTGCGAAAGTTAGCAATATTTGGAAATGCCATTTGTCTCCCGTTGCGCCTTTTTGCATATTTGGGGACGGACCGTTTTTACAGGAGATTCCTTATGGCCATTGCGATGGAAGAGAACGTGAATGCGATGAAGTTTTCGAAGGTGTTCAAGGTCGAACCCGAAATGATCGACGACAACCACCATTTCAACAATGTGTGGTCCGTGCAGTGGATCCAGGACATCGCCATTGCGCACTCCGATTCCGTGGGCGGTACCGAACTCATGAGACGCCTGGGTGCCGGCTGGATGATTCACGTGCAGCACGTGGAGTACAAGAACCAGGCTTTCCTCGGCGAAGAAATCCGCGGGACCACGTGGGTCGATGCCTACGGCAAGGTCGCCTGCGTCCGCAAGTGCAAATTCGAACGCGTCTCGGACGGCAAGGTAATCTTCGAATCCGAAACGCAGTGGGTTTTTGTCAACATGGAAAAGGGACGGCCCGCGGCCATCCCCGATGAAATGAAACAGTTGTATAGGCTCGAGGCTTGAGGCTCCAGGCACGAGGTGCGAGGTTCGAGGCTCGAGGCCCCATTACCCTCTCTCGTCTCTCGTCTGTAGCTCCACCTTCGGTGGAGCGTTCTCTCGTCTAATCACTCCACTGTCACGCTCTTGGCCAAGTTCCTCGGCTGGTCCACGTCGTTGCCGCGCAGTACGGCAATGTGGTAGGCGAGCAGCTGCAGCGGAATGCAGGTGAGGATAGGCATGAGCATCGGGATGGTTTTGGGCACCACGATGATGTGGTCCGCGATCTCGTCGAGCGGGCTGCAGTCGTCCGTCGTGATGGCGATGACCTTGCCGCCGCGGGCCTTGATTTCGCGGACGTTGCTGATGATCTTGTCGAAGAGAGCGTCCTTGGGGGCGATGACCACGACGGGCATGTTCTCGTCGATGAGGGCGATGGGGCCGTGCTTCATCTCGGCGGCGGGGTAGCCCTCGGCGTGGATGTAGCTGATTTCCTTGAGCTTGAGGGCGCCTTCCATCGCGACCGGGTAGTTGAAGTGGCGGCCCAGGTAGAGGAAGTTGTTCGCCTTGCTGTAGGCCTTGGCCAGTTCCTTGATCTTGTCGGAAAGCTTGAGCGTTTCTTCGGCGAGCTTGGGGAGTTCCAATAGCGATTTCGCGATGTCTGCACCCGTCTCGAAACTGAGACGGCGCTGGCGGCCGAGCAGCAAAGCAATCATGGCGAGCACGGTGACCTGCGAGGTGAACGCCTTGGTGCTTGCGACGCCGATTTCGGGGCCCGCGTGCAGGTACACGCCGCCGTCGCTCGTGCGCGCGATGGTGGAACCCACGCCGTTACAGATGGCAAGCGCGGTCGCGCCCTTCTGCTGGGCTTCCTTGAGTGCCGCGAGCGTGTCGGCCGTTTCGCCGGACTGGCTGATGGCGAGCACCAGGGTGCCCGGCTTGATGATGGGGTTCCTGTACCGGAATTCCGAAGCGTATTCCACTTCGACCGGCACCCCTGCGAGATCTTCGATCATGTATTCGCCGACCATTCCGGCGTAATAGCTCGTGCCGCAGGCGGTGATGATGATGCGGTTGATGTTCCGCAGTTCCTTGATGTTCGTGTCGAGGCCGGCGAGCTTCGCGTTGCCCTCGGCCACGAGGAGCCTTCCGCGCATGGTGTTGCGCAGCACCTCGGGCTGTTCGAAGATTTCCTTGAGCATGAAGTGCTCGAAGCCGCCCTTGGCGACGGCGTCCGCGTCGAATTCCACGTCCTTGACTTCGCGCTGGACTTCGTGGCTGTTCATGTTGACGATGGAGTAGCTGCCGCCTTTCACCTGCACGATGTCGTTGTCGTCGAGGTAGACGACCTTCTGCGTGTGGTTGATGATGGCGGAAACGTCGCTCGCGAGGAAATGGTCGCCTTCGTTCCCGATGCCGAGGATGAGCGGGGAGCCGCGGCGGGCGCCGATGAGCGTGCCCGGTTCGTCGCTCGAGATGACGGCGAGGCCGAACGTTCCTTCGACAAGGGCGAGCGCCTTGATGACGGCGGTTTTCAGGTCGCCGTTGTAGAAGCGCGCGATCAGGTGGGCCACGACCTCGGTATCCGTCTCGGAGTTGAACTTCACTCCGTCGGAGATGAGCTTGGCCTTGAGGCTTGCGTAGTTCTCGATAATGCCGTTGTGGACGATGGAAATCTTGCCGTCGTAGCTTGTGTGCGGGTGGGCGTTCTCGACGGTCGGGGCGCCGTGCGTGGCCCAGCGGGTGTGGGCAATGCCGACAGAACCCTTGGGCGGATCCACTTTGAGTTTGTCTTCAAGTTCCTTGATTTTGCCGGAGGCTCTCACAACCTTGATGGTGCCGTTGTCGATAAGGGCGACACCCGAACTGTCGTAACCGCGATATTCCAGTTTCTTGAGCCCGCCGACAAGAATGGGCAGGGCTTCGTTTGTGCCAATATAGGCGACAATTCCGCACATATAATTTCCCTTAAAAGAAAAAACCTGTCATAATATACGAAAAGAATGTGTAAAAATCTTTTTTTCGTGCGCTAAATCACTCCCGTTTTGCTATTTTACTGATGTCAATTCAAAAAGAGGACTTCTTATGAAGACAAAAATGATTATTGCAGCTGGCGCCATTGCCATGCTTTTGACTGGATGCGACCAGTTCTGCCAGGGCCCGAAGACCAAGACTACCCTTGTCACCGAAAAGGAAAAGTACAGTTACGCTCTCGGTGCTCATTTCGGCAACCAGGCTCACTTCCAGCTCGTTACTCGTGATTCCATCGACTTGGACATCGACCTCTTCATCCAGGCTTTCAAGGAACGTTACAACGAAGATTCCGCCAAGTTCCTGATGAACGACTCCGTGATCTTCCAGACCCTGACCGACCTTTCCCAGGCCCGCCAGGCCGAAAAGGTCAAGAAGGATAGCATCGCTGCCGAAGCCAACAAGGCTGCCGGCGAAGCCTTCCTCGCCTCCAACAAGACTGCCGAAGGCGTCGTGACGACTGCCAGCGGTCTTCAGTACAAGGTCATCACCGAAGGTACGGGTGCAACGCCTGCCGACGGCGACATCGTGAAGGTGCACTACACCGGCACGCTCCTGGACGGCACCAAGTTCGACAGCTCCGTCGACCGTGGCGAACCGCTTGAGTTCCCGATTGGCGCCGTGATTCCGGGCTGGACCGAAATGCTCAAGCTCATGAAGGTCGGCGGCAAGGTGACCGCATGGATCCCGAGCGACCTCGCTTACGGTCCGCACGGACGTGGTTCCCAGATTCCGGGCAACAGCCTCCTCGTGTTCGAAATGGAACTCATCGACACTCACGCCGCTGACGCTCCGAAGGAAGAACCGAAGGTAGAGGCCAAGGCCGCTCCGGCCAAGAAGGCTGCTGTCAAGCCGGCTGAAGCTCCGAAGACCGAAGCCCCGAAGGCTGCTGAAGCTCCGAAGGCCGAAGCCCCGAAGGCTGCTGAAGCTCCGAAGACTGAAGCTCCGGCTGCTGCCAATCCGTAATTGGTCGGCCGGTCGCTCCGGCTCCATAATCGGCTTTTGCCCTGGCTTTCCCGCCAGGGCTTTTTCTTTAATAGTTATCTTTAGTTCGCTTTGTTTATGGATAGGTTTTGATGTCCCTTTTTAGACTTTTTGTTCTGTTTATTGTTGTGTCCCTTGTGGGTTGCCGCGAGCAGGCGAAGATCGAGGCCCTGCAAGAAGAAGGCAAGCAACTCGCCGCCACGGCGGATTCCCTCAGGCTCGAGATCGACCGGCTGCAGCAACTGCCGGGAAACTGGATTATCCATAACGATACGGTCCGCGCGGGCGACGGCCTTTTCCAGGTGCTCTACCGCATGCAGATCAACCAGAAGGAGCGCGGCAAGATTGTGCTCGGGATGCAGGACAGCGTGGAACTTTCCAAGATGCGTGTGGGGCACGTGTTCTTCGCGGCGCTGGATTCCAGCGGCAGCGTCCAGCGTTTCCGTTACGCGCCCAACCCGGCCGTGATCCACGTGATGAGCAAGGTGGACACGGGCTACGTCTACAGCCGTATCGAGAAGCCGGTGAAGGTCCGCCAGTCCGTCTACGAGGGCGTGATAGAGAAGGACGGCACCCTGAGCGGCATTTTGCACAAGGTCGGCATCCCGTCGCGCATGGTGGGTATCGTGGGCGGAGTGCTGCAGTGCAAGGTCGCCTTCAGGCAGGCCTGGCCGGGCGACCGTTTCCGCATTTTGCTGGAAGAGACTTTTTACCAGGACTCCATCTGGATAGACGGCAAGGTGATTTACGCCGAGTTCGAGGGCAGGACCGTCGGCCACCACGAGGCGTTCCGCTATTACGACGGCGACCCCAAGAGTACCTACAACGCGCACTACACGGAATCGGGCGAGGCCCTTATCTTTGACGGGCTGCGTTACCCGCTCGACCGCCTTCACATCACGAGTTCCTACGGTTCCCGCATTCATCCCATTACGGGCAAGCGCACTGTTCACCACGGAGTGGACTACGGCAGCCCCACGGGTTCTCCCGTCCACGCGGTCGCCGTCGGCGTCGTGACCGTGTCGGGCTTCGACCCGCTGAGCGGCAACAAGATCGCCGTGAAGCACAGGGACAATTCCGTGAGCTGGTACATGCACCTGTCGTCGCGCGGCGTCGGCGTGGGCGCGCATGTGTCGGCGGGCCAGATTATCGGCCGCGTCGGCTCGACTGGCCGCAGCACGGGCCCGCACCTGCATTTCGGGTTCAAGAACGCGAAAGGCGCCTGGATAAACCCGCTCTCGAAGACGATGATCGCGACCCCGAAACTGGCCGGGGAGCGCCTCGCGAAGCTCACGAAGCAGGTCGCGGAAATCAGGAAACAGGTGGAACTCACTCTCGCGGCTCCTGCCGTGAGGGTGAACGACACGACGGACGTGATGGTCCGTATGCGTGACGTGACTGGCGGGATGTAATCCCGCACTTTCAGCTAGAGACTTTTAGCTATGGACTAACGGCCCTGTATCGGGGCCTTTTTCATCTTGAATGCGCCGAAGTGGTCGCGGCGGTTGAATTGCGGCTTGCCGCTCTTGCGGGAGAGCGCCGGGAAGTGGCCCGTGGGCGTGTCGCTGTAGCCGGCAGTCCTGACCATGGTCCCTTCCTCTGCAATCCTGTATGCCTCGTCCACGGCCTCCTTGAGGGTCTGCTTGACGACGTCGGGCTCGATTCCGAAGGTGTGGTAAGTGTTGTGGTTCTTGTCGAAGAACTGCGTGCTGGTCACGCCCGCGTATCCGCCGGCCGGGGTCTCGAAGTAGTATTGGCCGATTCCCTTGCCGTAGCTGCGCGTGCCGACCACGGGTGCATTTCTTGCGGCGGTCACGGAGGAAATCATGAGTTCCGAACAGCTGGCCGTGCCCCCGTTCTGGATGAATACGATGTAGCGGTCCTTTGCGATGCCGTCGCCTTCCTTGCCGAAGTCGGACGGCATCATGGCAATGGTGTCGATCCTTTGTTTGAAATCTAAGTGGCTGCTGTCGATGTCTGCGTCCGTGGAATAGCCGAGGATTGTGTTGGCGGGGAGGAGTTCGGCCGCCATGGGCTCGCAGTGGTCGACCGATCCGCCGCCGTTGTCGGCCAGGTTGATGATTGTCGCCTTGGCGCCCGCGGTCTTTTCGAGGGCTTCCAGGAATTCCCCGTAGGTTCCCGATACGAGCGTCGTCGTGTCGGTGAACTCGGTAATGGTGATCATCGGGATGTCGCCCCTGTAGTTGACGAATACGGTGGGGGTCGTGACTTTCTTGGCGATGACGTTTACGGTGTCCAGTTCTTCGCCGCGGGCGACGATGAATTCAAAGACGTCGCCTTCCTTGCTCTGTTCCTCGATGGTTTCCACGCTCCGGCGGGTCACAACCTTGTTGTCGACTCGGACGATGACGTCCCCGTCCATGAGGCCGGCCTTGTCCGCAGGGCCGTCCGGGAAGACGTTCGCGATGACGGCGTCGCCGCTAAGCGGCTGCTCGATCGTGTCAAGCCTGATGCCGAATCCGACTCCGTAATCCGAGTAGAAAAGCGCCTCGGAAATCAATTCGCTGAAGCTCGGGTCAAAGTAGTTGGTGAACGGGCAGCTCATCTGGTCGAACATGTAGTAGATGTCGCTGTAGTCTGCGGGGTAATTCCGGTAGTTGAGAATGTTCTTCGAGACTCCGTAATAGTCGTTACGGTCGCCGAGTTCGTGCCTGGTGTGAGCGTACAGGTAGAACAGGTCCAGCACTTCGTAGGTCATCTCGAATTCCTGGAGCGGCATCGGCAACTTTTCAAAATCACGGTCACTCAGGGGAAGCGAAAGCTTCTGTTCCTTGGCTGCATTGCGGATCGCCTCCTCGAATGCCCCTTCGTCGTCGTTGTCATCCACAGTGACGTTGCAGGATGCAATCAGGAACGCGAAAACGGATACGAAAAAAGGAAAAAGGAATTTTTTGTTCATAGGCTTATTCCTCTGTCAGTGAGACGTTATTTGAAAAATAAGAAATATCTTCTTCGGGTTCGGCAAGTGCCCCGCCTGTGGAGGGGCTCTTCCTTATGATTTCCATGCGGCTGAGTATGGACTTCTTTCCGGATTTGCTTTTGCTGAATTCCGTTTTTGCCGCATCGGCGACGCAGTCGTAGACGGACTCGAAGTCGTCGCATGGGTAGTCGGGCTTGATGCCCGTCTTGTTGTAGGAATTGTTCTTGGGCGTCAGGAATTCCAGGTTGGTGATGATGGCAAGCCCGCCTTCCTTCGTGTACCATGTCGACTGGCCGATTCCCTTGCCGAACGTGGTGTAGCCGACGACAGGGATCGGTGCGAGTTCCGTGACCGCCGCCGTGAAAATTTCCGCGCAGCTCGCGCTGTTCTGGTTCGCGAGGATCATGTATTTCCCGTTCTCGCCGGCATCGCCTTTTTTGGCGGTCCGCTTCTCGGTGTGTCGTGTCGTGTGGCCTTCGCCGTTGAACGCTCTCCAGTGCCGGGTCGATAGCGTCCCGCTTTTCACGAACAGGTCCGCCATTCCCACGCACTGGTTCACGTGTCCGCCCGGATTGTTCCTAAGGTCAAGGATGCGGACGTCTTTCACGTTGCGCGTGGAGTCCAGGTGGCTCCGGAGTTCTCCGAGACTCCCGTCTTGCTGGTCGAGGGTGGTCGGCTTGAATTCCGTAATCTGGATGTATTCCATCCCGTCGATGGTGTCGACAAATACCGTTGGCGCGTAGATGGTTTCCTTTTCCATCTTGTAGGTGTGGGTGCTGCTGTCGGTCGCGATTTTCAGGGAAATCTTCTTGGAGTACGCCAGGACGGAATCAAAGATGTCCAGGTCCTCCATCGTCTTGATCTCGTTCCCGTTGATGCTGATGATGTTGCCGTAGCGGGGCACGCCGGCCTTGGCCGCCGGGCTCTTGGGGTACACGCGATAGATGAACATAACATGTTCCGCGTCGGGTTGGTACATGTATTCGATGCCCAGGTCCCCCTCGACGATGCTCGTGTTCATTTGCTGTACGGCGACTTCGCTCTTGGACGGAGGGACGTAGCGGGTATAGGGGTCGTCAAGCGCCTTGTACAGGGCCAGGACGGAATCTCCGTCGGGATCCAGCTTGTCCAGTTCGTCTTCGAAAAGGTAGGTCCTTTGCAGGAGCCAATAGTTGTACTGGTATTCTGTCGGCGCGGGAGTCTCTTTGACCGGCGACATGAAGTCGCTGCAGGCGGCGAGTAAGACGAGAGAGATAGAGGCGAAGACCGCAGTACGCGAGAACAGCATTCTTTACTCCTTTTCTTTCGTCTAAAAGACCGAAGGTCTTCCCTTCTAACACCTAACCACCAACCACTAATCACCGATTACTGGTCGATTTTCAGACCCTTCTTGTCGAGCAGGACGCGCGGGATGCCGCCTTCCATGGGGTTTTCGACGATGGATATGACGGAGAGACTGTCGCACTCGGCCAGGCTTTCGGGGAGCGTGGCGAGCTGGTTCGCGTCAAGCACGAGTTCGCGGAGCTTCTTGAGGTTACCGAATTCCGACGGGACGGCGCCGATGTGGTTTCCGGAAATCATGAGGATTTCAAGGTTCTCGAGTTTCCCGAGGCTTGCCGGGATGGAGGTAAGGTCGTTGTTGTCGAGGTAGAGCTTCTCGAGGCTGTTCATCTTGCCCATGGCAGCGGGAATTTCGGAGAGCATGTTGTCGTGCAGGCTGAGCTTTGTGACTTTTTCCCATTTGCCGACTTCGGGCGTGAGGTCGAGGAGCTGGTTCTTCGCGATGTTCACCTTCTGCAGGTTCTTGAGGTTGCCCACGGTGTCGGGCAGCTCGGAGAGGCTGTTGTAGCCCAGGTAGAGGTTCGTGAGCTTCTTGAGGTTGCCGATGCTGTCGGGCAGCGACATGAGGTCGTTCTCGCTCACGGAAAGGCTCACGAGGTTTTTCAGCATGCCGATATCTTCGGGGATCTCCACGAGGAGATTCCTGTCGAGGTTGAGTTCCTCGAGCGATTCGATCTCGAAAAGGGTGGGCGGAAGGATCCTCAGGCCCATCTGGGACAGGTCGAGCGAAGTGGCCTTTTCGTCTTTGGCTTTGGCAATAATATCTAGCAAGTTCATAAAAGCTCTCCTAATGATTAAATCATAGTATTTTTACAAAAACATTGGGGTTTTACAGAAAAAAAAAGTAAAAAGAATGCTTTTTGCTCTTATGAGCAGTAATTTTGACCCTGTTTGAAAAGTTTTTTTAAAGATTTTTATGTCAAATCGTCCAAAATGGAGCATTTGAAACTATTTTTAGTGTGCATAATACGAGACAATACATTATTAAATGGTGTATTGGTCGATTCCACGTTAGAGGATAAGAATGGAATTAACAAAATCTCAGGAACGTCGGTTGGCTTTCGTAGCTAGCCTCTTAAGTCTCAATCCCAACGACCCTACTGACAGAATTAAAGCCCTCAGGCATCTGAATCTGGACGAGGACGGTTGCTTCCACGGCTTCCAGTATTCCCAGGGTTTCCTGGAATTCTTTATCTTCCTTGACGAGACCACTCCGCTCGAGAAGGTGGTTTCTCACCTGACGAAGGATTTGAAACAGCTGCAGATCGCCGTGTTCCGTACGAGCGATCCCGAGAACCCGTTCTTCATGTCCCTGCGTGAAGAGGCCGACCCCTGGGCTATCAACAAGATTAGCGATGACGAAGAGGAAGATGGCGATGACGCTCCGGCCAGCCGCCCCTACATGGAAACCCTCGAAATCACCGTGCTCCGCACCCGTGCGAGCCGCGACATCACGGACAGCGAACTGGAACGCACCCTCAAGGACATGCGCCGCAAGCTCTCCATCTGGAAGACCGAAGTCAAGGCCAAGCTCGAAATTATCGCCGAGCACGACGACCTGACCCGCGACTTCCGCTCCGTGGACGACAAGCTTGAAATCGTGATGGATTCCGACCCGTTGCACATGACCAGCGAACACGGCGAGCTCTTCCTCGGCTTCTGCCCGATCCGCACGATTTTCGATTACCACGTGAACCTCGGCAAGCGCCTCAAGACGAAGCACAACATGGCTATCGTCAGCAGCAACATCCGTACTTATCTCGGCAACCTGACACACACGAACGCCGCCCTTATCGATGCCTTCCAGACGATGGAACGCGCCGACGACAAGAACGTGGACGTGGAAGACTTCCCGTTCCTGCACAACGGCATGACGCTGACCGGCGACGACCTGCGCCTCAAGGAACGTGACGGCAAGAAGGTGCTGTTCATCGAACGCCCGAAGATCATCAACGGTGCACAGAGCCTGTTCACCTACGAAAACTATTTCAAGAAGAGCAAGAAGCCGGTGAACCCGAAGGTGCTCGTGAAGGTCGTGGTGCCGTACCCCGGTGCCGATACCTTCCTGAACCAGGTGACCATGGCGAACAACCGCCAGAACCCGGTGTTCAGCTACCACCTGCGCGCCGCCGACGACCTGCAGTTCTTCAT
>CAMZDZ010000011.1 GCA_947305535.1 uncultured Fibrobacter sp. | reverse complement strand
GTTCCGACTCGTTTTACCGTGGACGGTACTTATGAGGGCCTTAAGGAAGTGGATGAAGTTGCTAATGACAGTATATTCTCCTTTGGCATCAGCTTGGTGCTGATCTTGCTTCTTACTTCGTATTTCTTTAGGGGTATTAAGGGACCGATCCTTGTAACAGGCTCTGTGCTGTATGCTTGCATCCCGACTTTTGCCTTTACGGCGCTTTTCTATGGTAAATTGAATCCGTTCACGGTCTTCGTGGCGTCCATTATTCTAGGGATAGGTATTGACTATTCCATCCATATGCTTGGAACGGCCCAAAGGTTGCTGAACCAGAAGGCGACTTTGGAAGAGGTCCTTCAGGAAGCCCAAAGGCGTATGCTTAAGCCGTTTGTCCTGGCTAGCTTTACCACGATTGCCGCGTTCCTTACTTTGCTTGCTGCTCATTTCAAGGGCTTCTATGAATTCGGTGTCGTGGCGTCTGCAGGTGTTTTCTTCAGTATGCTCACCTCGATTCTGGTGCTCCCGGTTTTCATCAAGTGCATGGGCGGGATTCCCCAGACACCCGACAACAGCTTCTTCCCGAAAGCATGGAGCGAAGCTCGAATCCTTAAGTTCTTCCGAGTTGCCGCAGTTGTCGGTTTTGTTCTTGGTGGAATTTCTCTCTTTTTTGCGCCGCAGGTGGATTTCGAACACGACCTTAAGAATCTTCGCCGTGCGTCCACTGTAAAGAATGTCCAGCACAACAAGATTTCTACAAAGGTGACTCGGGCTAGCTATAAAGCCAAAACATCTACGCCGGCGGCTGTGATGGGGTCGAAGGTTTCCCAGTTGGATCAACTCTACGATACGTTGATTTATCGACTCAATGTGGAAAAGGATTCCATGCTGGGCAGTTTTATAACGCTCAAGAGCTTCATTCCGCCAAAGGATTCTCAGGAAGCTCGTCTCGAAGTCATTGAAGAAATCCGTGAGTTGGTGGAAGCCCGTGTTTTTGACCGCGCCGAAGGAGAAGATTCCGTCAACGTTGCCAATTTGCGAAAGCTTGCCGCTGTTGAAAAAACGTTTGCTCCGGAAGATATTCCTAGCTGGATTCTGGACATCGTTCGTGAAAAGGACGGCTCGTACGGCAAGATCGGCTTTATCTACGGTGACTTCCCCAGTTGGGATGCGAAGGCCTTGCAACGCTTCCAGGACCGCTATGGACATTGGAACTTCGATGGGGAAAATCTCCGTACGTTCTCCTCGCAGTTCATTCTTTCGGACGTGATTTCTTCTGTAAAGGAAGACAGCTTCAATCTGGCGATTGTGATTATTCTCGTGATTTTCGGTACGCTTCTTATCTCGTTTAGAAAGCCGAAGATTTTCCTTGTGGGATGCATTCCCTTCGCTATGGGCGTGCTCCTGACTTTGGGACTGTTGGGCTTCCTCAATGGAACGCTTGATTATGGCAGGATTAGCATTTACAACGTGATCGTGATTCCCATGACATTGGGTATCGGTATCGACGCCACGATTCACCTCGTGACGGCTTGGAATTCCGATAAGACGATGACGCTTCGCAGATTGATGGATACGACGGCTCGAAATGTAATGGCAAGTTCCTTGACTACTATTGCAGGTTTTGTGGGATTCCTCTTTACGACGCATAAAGGCTTGAAGGGAATTGGAGATCTCGCATGCATGAGTATATTCGTGTTCCTGATAGCAAGTGTTGTGTTCTCTATGTTCCTGTGCGGCACGATCCTCAAAAAGAAGTAGTTGCATGAGGCTTATAGAGATATATCGTTGCATCATGCAAGGTGTCTGGAACATCGGTTTTGTCGAGAACACCTTGGATGAAGTCATTGGCGGTGCCCCCCTGAAAATCAGGTGGTTGAACCATGAATGTAAGGACCGGTGGTTTGCGGACCCTTTCATTCTGGATGTCACGGATGACAAGATATATGTCTTGGTCGAAGAATACTATTACCCGCACAAGAGAGGACGCCTTGCGATGCTAACCATCGATAGGGCAAGCAACAAACTTCTTAAGGTGGATACCATTCTGGAACTGGATTCGCATCTCAGTTTTCCGGCAATTATTCGCAGGGACGGTAAAATCCTGGTCTATCCCGAGAATTTCAAGGGGGGTGGCCTGAAACTCTACGAGCTGGATTTGGAAAAGCCTGCCTTGGTAAATGGGAAATCTATTAGTGATGCTCTCCTGACGGACGCCGTCTATACGGAACTGTTTGGCAAAAAGCAGATTTATTCCACGGAGATCCCGACGCCTAATGGATCTACATTGGGCGTGTATGAAATGGATGAATCTGGAAAGTACACGAAGGTAAAGGAATATCATTTCCCTGAAAACATCGCCAGAAATGCTGGCGACTGGTTTGAGCACAAGGGAAAGATTTATCGCCCCGCCCAGGAATGCAATGTGGAGTATGGTCACGCCATATCCTTCCAGCAAGTTGAAACGTCTTCTGAGGGCCTGGTGTTTAAGGAATTGTGGAGAAAGACATCCCCGCATCCGACGATGAAAGTTGCCTTCCATACGTTCAATATGTACAAGGGCGTGATGGTTGTGGATTGCCGTGGATTCCGCTATAGGGCACTTGCCGGCATTATCAACTTCTTCAGGCGCCCGTTCGTGAAAGGATAGTTTCTGGATATGAAGCAGTTCTTGAAAAATCCGTACGTGATGATAACGATGATTGCCCTGCTGGTGCAGTCAGTGATGCTGGTGTTCTTTTACTCCCTTCCTGATCCGCTGGGACTTTCCTTGTTGGAAATGTTTTCCGGACGAATCCAGTGGCAGATGATTATGGCATATGGCGGTATCTTGGTGATATCCGGCCTCTTTATGCTTGCGAAAATGCCCAGGGGACTTGCGGTCTATTATATTCTTTATTTTTTCTTCGCTACCGCTGACTACGAGGTCTTTCGCTTTTCTCATCAGCGCCTTTCCTATTCGTTTGTCCGGACTTATTTCCATCCGTCCAATTTATTTGACGATACCGCCGCTACCGTTTTTGGTGGCGATGTCCTTGGTACTGTCCTTTGGTTTGGATTGTACATTCTTGTTCTAGCCGCAGGAATCACGTTTATTGTCCTGTATACCCTTCAGAGAAGAAAAAGGGGCAAGGACCTTGATCTTGCCATAACGTTCAAGAAAAAAGTTCCGGCAAGTTTTATTGCTACAGGCCTTGTCCTGTCTGTGTTTCCTTTGATTCTCTTTTTGACGGGAACTCGCGCTGTTTTTCATGTGCCCATCGTGAAATGGCCTATTGAAATGCAGTTTAATCTTGGAAAGTACACGTTGACTTCGCCTATTCTCCATATTGTGGCTTGGGAGACTTTTGAGTTTGTTCGGGATAACGAGAAAATCACGGACGAACTGGTGGAAGACCTGAATGCTTTCTTGCCTGCGGACAAAATCGGCGCTCGTCAAGACGTGATGAACTACCCGGTTTATTTCGATGCTGCCAAGCATGAGTATAAGGCAAATCGCCCCTATAACATCGTCTTTGTCTTTGGAGAGTCCTATAAAGGCCGCATCTTGAACCAGATGCTTTCGGGGGATACGGCCCTTGCTCCGAACCTTTGGAAATTGGCGAAGGTCGGTGGGCTGTGGTTTAAGAACGCCTATAGTGGCGGGTACCCGACGGTTCGCGGAACGACTTCGACCTATCTCGGTTTCCCGACACATCCGAACCGGGATGTCCCCAGTTTCTATGCCTCGAACCATTTCAAGGGATTTCCGGAATATCTGGAAAACTACAAGAAAGCCTATGTGACCATCTCCAATCCGGTTTTTGACCATACTTTGCCGTTTGTAGAACGTTTTTATGGTGACAACTGGAAATTGATTCCGGAGGTGAACATCCCCGGAACCGCAGACAGCTTAGGTGCCGACCTTGCGATACAGACGCTGGGTGAAATGCCCTACGACAAACCTTGGTTCTTGCTTTTCAACACCATTGCAACGCATATCCCGTTCTATAGCTACCCGGATGCGTTTGCGCCCAAGCCGGATGACCCGATGGTTCGTTACCGCACGGCGCTCCGATATACCGATCAGCAGTTTGGCCGCTTTATGGAAAGTCTTTCGCAGCGTCCGGATTTTGACCGCACTGTAGTTCTGTTCATAGGAGACCATGACACTCCGGTAGACTCTGTGGACCGTAGAATCCCGCAGCCTATTGGGGTGTCTTCTTCTCGTATATTCATGGGAATCTTTTCCGCAGATACGAGCTTGTTCCAGGGCCTTACCGTTCGCGAGGATGTGGCTTCCCAGTTGGATGTGGGGCCGACAATCTTTGATTTGGCGCAGGTTCGTGCCCCAGGGCATTTCTGGGGATATGACTTGCTTGTTCAGGAACGCCCTGCGGATCAGCCGTCGTTGTTTTTCGGCGAGAACGGCTATTATTTGGGATTTAGGGATCATGTCCTTACGGGTGGCCTGAAAAGTGAAGAAGTGTACAGCGGCGTGAACCAGAATTTTGTGCCCGTTACGGATTCAGCTTCCCTGAACTGGAGAAGCAAGGCTGTTGGCGTCAGCAAAGTGCTGCGTTCCTTGCTCCGTAACGACAATATGATGCCCTGATTTTTTTTTACACGAATGTTGACAAATTAATTTTTTGAATATATTTTGCGGAATAGAGGTTGGTCGTATGAGAAATTTATTCCGCAAAATTTTCCTTTGGCTTGGCGCCCTCTTTTGGAGCAAGCGTTTTAGAATCACGAGTGTTATTGCTTCGTCGTTTGCGTTGCAAATGATTGCTTGCGCATATGGAACCGAAGATGATGTTTGCTACGATTCAAAGCGCTTCCTTGATATTGGAATGATTTCCATGTCGAAAATCGATAGCGCTCAGTTGTTCTTGAATGGCAGGCGAGTCTGTGTCGGTGAAACGAATTCCGACCAAGGAATAATAGCTTGTAGGGATTCGAGTGTTCGGAATCCTGTATCAAGATTGGCGATTTCAGGTGAAATCCCGGATAATTGTACGCCTCAAAAGGGAGCCGAAGACCATTGGGATTGTCTTGAACCGTCGGATTATTTGGAATGGAAACCTTATGGGGATATAGAGAATTGCGAGGTTACCGAAGAATATCCGATGTGGTTTGCAATGAATTGCTATGTTGGCGGACGCTCGGATAGTATCGATGTCAGCTCCAGTAAATTAAGCATGAATGTCTTTGTTGGCGGACAAGAAACCAAAATCGAAACGGGTTTGACAGTTTCGGGCGCTACGCATATTACAATTGTACCTGAATCAGATACGACAAAGTGGTTTAGTTATTCTGACTCTCCGGTGCCTGTGGGTGATATGTATCGCTTCCCTGCGTCTTCAAGTCGTTTGGGGTGCTTCGAAGGTTATTGCGTGCTTTCTCGTGAAGTACTTCAAAAAGAATACTGCTTTGTAAAGTAAATTACAGCCCCCGTTCCAGACAATAATCCGAAATCTTTATCAATGTATCGAGAGTCCCCGAAAGACGGCTCTCTTCGTTTTGCTGCTTGCCGGTGAGTTCGTTTTCCTGGCGCAGGTCGCCTTCCGCAAAGATGTGCGTTTCTTCTAGCGAAGGGTATTTTGCGATAAAGCGGTAACCGTCTAAGCCAATGGCGGCATAGCCGGAGTATGCACCGAGGGACAAGCCGGCAACCGGTTCGGGCTCGGAATTTGCCGTATCAGCCGAGATGGCGGCCGTTGTGTCGGCCTGTGTAGCCGAATTGCCGCGTAGCAAATTGTGGCCCATAAAAATGTTCGGTACTGCAAATCCGGCGAGTTCAAGCACTGTTGGCGCGATGTCGATTTGTGCGGCTGTTGCCGTGTCGCGAGCTGCCTCCAGACCCTTTCCGTGAATAAAGAACGGAATCCAGCTGATGTTTGAATATCCTCCACCGCTTATTGTAGAGACTCCGTTTTCGCCGAGGGGGAATCCGTGATCGGCCATCACGATGACGTAGGTGTTCCCGTACCATTCCTCGTTTTCGATGGCGCGGATAAAGCGGGCGAGTTGCCTGTCGGCATAACCCATGGTCACGTTGATGCGTTCCTGCAAAGGCCTGTTCTTCTCTTCGTCGGTCATGCCTGCTGCAAAGTTGAAGGGATAATGGTTGGAACGCGTCATGAGGGTGGCGAGGAAGGGCTTGCCTTCTTTCGAAAGGGTGTCGCGTACGTACTCGATTGCGTGATCCATGAAGGTGGAGTCGTCTTCGCGTTCGCGGTTGTAGTGCTGTGCCGAGTACCACTTCGCCATCCATACGCCCAGGTTGTCCCAGGCGGGATCGGCGGCTGACATGTAGTGCGTGCTATAGCCGGAATCGGTGAGCGTGGATACGAAGCTCGGGAGCGCTACGTGCGCGAGATCCGTGGCTTGTGCGAGGCGGGAGTGGTGCGGAATGCCGATGTGAGTCGAGAGGACTCCGCCCGTGGTGGGGACGCCGCTTGTGTGCATGCGCATCCATACGTGGGAATGCGCTGCGAGCGAGTCCATGAATGGCGTGGGGGTGGGCTGTATCTGCGGGTTCATGTAACCGACGTTCAGGCCGCGCTGGGATTCCATGAGCACCAGGATGAAGTTCGGTTTCATTTCGCGCTGGGCCTTGAGCTTTTCGCTTTGCGATAGGGCTTGCGTCGGAATTCGGTAAAGCGGGAGCCCGTTGCCTTCCTTTGCGCTCGAGAATTCCCACGAGGAATCCCCTTCGACTTTTTGCCACAGGTTCTGGTAAGAAGCGCGGTAGGGGGCCAATTCGGCCTCCGAAAGCCCTGTACTCTTTTTTGCGACAAACAAGTCCTTGTAAATCAAGGAAACGACGGGACAGAGCTTATCCATGCGGGAACTGCCTGTCCATATGATGTAGACATACGAGTACGAGGCGATGTAGAAAATGACCATCGCGATGACGGATTTTTTTACGTAAAAGCCGTCGGTTGGGCGAATCCACTTGCATAACAACCTGTAGATCCCGTAAGTTATCGGGAACATGAGCGCAAGGACTACGAATTGCAAATAAGGCACGGACAAGTCGTTTGCCACGTAGTCGTAGAACACGATGATGGACGAAGTGTCTTTATAGGTGTCGACAAGGCCGAAGGTGAGGTGCCCTCCCAAAAAACGCTGGGTCTCGTTGTCAAGCAATGTTAAGGGTAATAAGATTCCTTGGAAAACAGCGTAAAGAATAGTGGTGATGCGCGCGACAATCGCCTTGCCGGAACTTAACCGGTAAATGATGGCCCCTAGTGCCAAGAATACAACCAGAGCATTGCAAATCCACAGGAAATCGATGCAGACCGCATGGAAAATAAACCAGTCCGGCTTGCTCACGAACGGATATCCGTATGGATTGTTGCGGAACAGGAGCATCACGCGCAGGACGATATGCATCGCCCAGGCGGCAAGCGAGATCAGGACAAGTTTTTGAAAAGGGGCGAAACTTGCCGTTGTTTTTTTCAGCAAATCTAAAATATTCGGTTTCATTCTCGGTTCTTGTTGCAAATTTGTCTGTACAGTTCCAGCTGGCGCTTGAAACAGTCGTCCCAGCTGAACTTTTCGGCATAGATGCGGGCTTTCTGTTTCATGCCCTGCATGTCGGAACGGTAGAGTTCCACGATGGCATCGGCGAGTGCTTCGGGGGTGCGTTCCTTGAGGATTGTCCCGGCACCCGATTCCGTCACGTGTTCGAATGCGGCGCCCGCAGCGGCGCCGACTTGGGCATTCCCGCTGGCCATGCTCTCGAGGATCGATAGCCCGAAGGTTTCCCAGCCCGAGAGGGCGAGTCCCAAATCGACGCTGGCGTAGTAGCGGGCCATCTCTTCGACGGAGTTCACGAACCCGATGTAGCGCACGTGCTCGTACTTTTTGGCCGCCTCTTCTACCAGCGGGAGGCTCGGCCCTGTGCCCGCGAAGGTGATGGCTGGTTCATGGCCCAGTCTTTGGGCGAGGATGTCGTAGGCCCCCAGCAAAAGGTCGATGCCCTTTTCCTTGCAGTGCCTGTGCGGGAAGAACATGGTGAGCCGTTCGGGGTTGCCCGCCTTGAGCTCGTTTACGAGCGCCTCGTCGCGTTTTGTGGGCGAGAACATGTTGATGTCGCATCCCAGCGGGATCCAGCGCGGGTCGGGCAACCCGTTCTTGCGGAGACGCGCCATGGCTTCCTTGGACGATGCCTGGATGCAGTCGAATCCCTTGAACTCCTTGCGGGCGTACCAGAAGGCTTCCTTGCGGGCGAACGTCCCGGCTCCGGCGCCGAGCTTCTTTGCCACCGGGCGTCCCACGTAGGTGACGGGAAAGTCCGCGTGCCAGAAGCCGACCAACTTGGATTCGGGGCTTACGTGTTTTGCTGCGCGGCGGACAACCGTCGGCAAAATGTAGGGGGAGCCCACCTCGATGATGTCGGGCTTGTACTTGGCAAGCACGGGTTCCACCTGCGATAGTTTCCATATAAAGCGGTATTCCCAGTTGCCCGGGAACTTGAACGCCTGCACGTGCTCGATGATGAGACCGTCGCTGCGTTTTTCCGTAAAGGTTTTTGAATCGGGCATCACGAAAACGGAGAGGGCTTCGCGCTGCTTTTCATAAAAGGCCATTTTCTGCAGGTGGTAGCGTCTTACGCCGCCGCCCGAGGGGCTCCAGAAATTGTTGATGTCGACGACGGTTAGCATTAGACTTCTTGCATCTTGTTGGAAAGCGGGTCCATGTCTATGTTGCCTTCATACAAGTGGTTCGCTCCGAGCCGTTTCGAATTGACGGAGAGGAAAAGGTTGCCGCCCTTGCTTTCGAGCCAGTAGATGGCGTCGGAATCGCGCAGGTACGGCCTCGGGCCGGCAAGCCCTTCGCCGGTGTCGACGAGTTCTCCGCCCAGGAACAGCGGGATGTCTAGCGCCTTGTACAGGTCCAGCATGACCGAGGAACGCCTTTCGTGAATGTCGACGAGGTCCGGACGGTCGGAAATCTTCATGTGGTCGATGCCGTCGATGATGACGACAAGGTCGGGATGTTCCTTCTGTTCGTCCTTGAGGACCGAGAGCATTTCTGTATTGTCGAACGACGGCTGGTCTTCCCAGATTTCGATACGGTTGTTGCGGACATAGGAAATCAGTTCCTTGGTCGCTTCGAGAATCTTCTGGTTCACCTGTTCGTCGGAACTCTGCTTGCGGACCGTGAGCACGGATTCGCCAATCATCATCGCGACGAGCCTGTCGAAAATCTGGCGTCGCGGCGTTTCGAGCGCGATGTAGATGAGCTTGAGTTTCGGGTTGCTCTTGATGAGGTCGAGCGCAAGGCTCGAGAGGAACATGGTCTTTAGCCCGAACGGTTCCGCGGATACATAGAAGCAGCCGGACTGGATACCGTCGATTTCCTTGGCGAGCCTGGGGAAAGTCGAGAGCGTGTAGCCGACGTTCACGTTGGGAGGGCAGCCCATGGCCGTATCGAAGTTCTCCTTGATGTCTTGCAGGAGCATCGAACGGCGGTGCGTGTGGATGGTGTCTTCTTCGGTGTGGGCAATCAGGGACAGAAGCTCGTCTGCGCCGTTCTTGCGCACGACCTGGTCCACGGTCTCGTCCTTGGGGAGGATGATGGACTTGAAGCGCAGCCCGATTTCTTCGGCCATCTTGAGGTAGTGCTGGACGCGGTATTCCTGGGTGCGACGGTTCGGCTCGCGGCGAAGGATGAGCGTGACCGTTTCGGCCCCGCAGGCCTTGAGCTTGAGCAGGTGGCTCTGCGTGACTTCCTGGTACATGGTCGAGACGACACCGGGGATGCCGGCGAGGTCGGCCGTGAGCGCGTCGAAAAAGCCTTCCACGATGATGGGCTTCTCGTTTTCCGGCTGGATGTTGAATGGGATGTCGCACGGGCCGGACGCATAAGACACGTAGGCGTGGCTGTGCATGTTGTCGTCGATGAGCCTGCCGAAGACGGAATGGATAAGTCCCTTGGAGTTGCGCGCGGGGATGGTGATGCGCGGCTCGTGGTAGGCTTCGAGGTTGTCAAGGTAAAAACGGATCTGGTGGCGTTCGACGCCCGAGAGCAGGCAGTAGCTTGCGAACGGTTCCGGGTCGCCGCTGTAATAGCCGATGCCGTAGAGCTGCGCCTGGCCGATGTTCCAGCCGCGCTTGGCGAGGTATTCCGCCGACGAGGGGCTCTTGCAGGCGGCCCAGTGGCAATAGCGGACGAAGCATTCCAGCACCTTGGACTTTTCGCCGCCGACTTCGCGGATCCAGGGATGTTCGTCCTGGAAGGTGTCGGGAATCTGTTCCTGCTCCTGTTCGCCGAGGAACTCGATTGCCTCGGCTCGGGCTGCAGGTTCCTCGAGACCGTTGAAGCGGCTGCGCATCACGAATTCGACGAGGTCGCCGTCGGCTCCGCATTGCAGGCAACGGTAGCGCCAGTATCCGAGCGCATCGTAGAAGAACAGCGAGGTCTCTTCGGGTGCGTGGAACGGGCAGCAGGCAATCAGGTTGCGCCCCCAACGGCTCAGAGGAATGCCCAGCTGGCGCGGGTGCGTCTTGGTTTTTATGAGTCCAGCGCGTTCTTGGTCTAAAAGCATAGTGAACCTCGTTCCGTCAACAGAAAAACAGGGATGCCCTATTGAACAATTTAATAAACGGAACGGGCCGTGGATATGTAGAAATTCTTTTTTCTGCATCTTTCACGCTCAACTTTATTAGTTTTAAGGGTGTTTAGAATTTGCTTTTTAGAAGGTGGTGCATGATTGTTCTTGGAATTGACCCTGGCTCCGTGAATACGGGTTATGCGTTTGTCGATGTGCAGGGCTCGGATTTCCACGTGCTGGAATACGGTGCGCTGCATGCGCCCAAGAACCGTTCCTTTGAAGACCGCCTCCTGTACATCGTCGACTCGCTGGAATTGCTCATGGACCGGTACCAGCCCGAGTTGCTCGGCATGGAAAGCGCCTTCGTTGCCGTGAACGCCCGCAGCGCCCTTGTGCTGGGCCATGTCCGCGGGGCCATCCTTGTCACTTGTAAAAAGCGTGGCATGTCTTTCTCGGAATTCCCTCCATCCACGATCAAGCAGGCCGTGACGGGCAAGGGCAACGCCTCCAAGGAACACGTGGCCAACATGATCTACGCAAGGCTCGGCATCGCGCCCGAAAAGGTGCTTCTCGACGCGACCGACGCCCTCGCCATTGCCTGGACTACGGCTAACCCGAACCCGATTTCCGCGGCGCTGCTTTCGAAGGGGGGCTCCAGGAAGAGCGTGTCCAGGAAACGTCGCGCTTCGGTGAAGGAGTGGAAAAATTTGATAGAGAAGATGGGAGGGAGTTGCCCGTGAATTTGTTGCCATACGGTCTCGGGACGCCGGACCTTGTCCCTGTCGGGGAGTACAATGTCCACCGCGATGTCGTGCCCAGCCTCGACAAGTTGTCCGCCTTGGCGTCGGAACGGGGATTCAAGCTGAGGATAGAATCGGCGTACCGCTCGTTCGAACGCCAGCTTTCCATCTGGAACCGCAAGGCCCGTGGCGAGCTGCCTTTGCTTTCTGCCGAAGGCGTTCCGATGCCTGTCCCAAGCGACGAGGAAGAGCTGATGTATGCCATCCTCACGTGGTCCGCCTTGCCGGGGGCGAGCCGCCATCACCTGGGCTCCGACCTTGACATAGTCGACGCGAACGCCTGTCCCGACAATTACGAGGTGCAGCTCACGCCTGCCGAATGCGACGGAATGTTCGCCCCGTTCCACTCGTTCCTGGACGAAGTCTTCGGTGCCGGGGAAGAATCCTCGTTCGGCTTCAACCGCGTGTTTGTCCCGGGTCGCGGGAAAATCCGCCCGGAACGCTGGCATGTCGCGCACCTGCCCACGTCGCGCAAACTGCTGGACGCCTTCTCGCTCGACACGTTGCGTCACATCTACGAGACTGCCGATATCGCCTGCAAACGGGCCATCCTTGCCCGGCTGGACTCCCTGGCCGAAGACTACATTTACCCTTACTTTATATGATGCCGCTAGACCTTTCCCCCGAGAACCGCGGCGTAATCCGCCTGAAACCCGAAACGTACGGCCGTTCCGTGCTCGGTGCCCCGTTGCTGTATTATCCGGCCACGGGGAGTACGGAACTCCTCGTCGTTGCGGGAGTCCATGGCGAGGAGCCCGAGACGACGTTCCTGCTGAGCCGGGCCATGCGCCATCTGCCGCATGCCCTGGAGCATACCGCAGTCGTGCTGTGCGCCAATCCGGACGGTATGGCTATGGGGACTCGCTGCAATGCGGCGGGCGTCGACCTCAACCGGAATTTTGCGACGTCGAACTGGAAACGGGGGAGTGTCGGTTCGCGTTCCGTTCTGGAATGTGCCCGTGACACGCTGTTGTCCACTGGGAATGCTCCCGCTAGCGAGCCGGAAACTTCTGCGCTGGCTGACTTGATCTGTAACCTTAAACCTAGGTCCGTGTTGTCGATCCACGCGCCGATGGGCTGTCTGGACGCTCCGGAACGCTCCATGCTGGTCTCCGCACTGCAGGGCGTGTTTGGCTTGTCCTGGGTGGCTTCCATTGGATACGAAACACCAGGTAGCTTGGGTACCTGGTGCAATGAAAATCGAACGGAATGTGTTACGCTTGAACTGCCTAGGATGTCGCTGGAACAGCTCTATGACCGTTACGGCGAAGCCTTCGCGCAATTCCTTGCGCAGCCGGTTCCTCGCTAGGCTGCTTTTTCTTTTTCCGCCTTGGCTTCGGCGATAATCTTCTTGCGGTTGATAAGGCCGACGGCAAGCCCGATGACCAGGTACCCGCCGACGAGAAGCAGCAGGTATTCGTACAGGAACGGGATGGTGTCCGTGACAAAGAAGAATGCGCAGAAGTAGGTGATGACGATGAGTACCGCCTGGGCAATGTTGAACAGCTTGTTCTTGCGCGGCTGCAGTTTGGGCAGGAACACGGGGCTCACCATCAGGATGCCGGTGACGAACAGGATGGCGACAGGGAGGAACAGCGCAGAGGATTCCGCTCCGTCAAACAGCCCGTGGGCCTTGAAGAACACGATGGTGATCGCGTTGATGGCTCCCGCGAATGTCGAGGGGACGCCGGAAAAATGGTGGTGGTAGGTGTCCGAGTCCATCGCATTGTACTTGGCGAGACGCATGGCCGCGCAGAGTACGTAGATGCTGAACACAACAATCAAAAGTGCGAAATGGGACTGGAACCATTCGGGAGCGAGTCCCTTGTAGGCGTACAAAATGCAGAATGCGGGAGCGACGCCGAAGGCGATCAGGTCGGCGAGGCTGTCGAACTGGGCCCCGAATTCGGAACTGGCGTTGACCAGTCGTGCCGCAAAGCCGTCAAGCTTGTCAAAAAGAACGCAGAGCAGGATGAAGTAGGCGCTCATGCGGATTGTGTCTGTCCCGGGTGAGGTGATGCTGTCAAAGGAGCCTGTTGCCCAGCATATGGCGAATACGCCAAGCATGAAGTTGAGACTTGTAAAAGCATTCGGGAAAATATAACGGTACTTTTTCACGGGGTCTCCTTTTGTAGGACTGCTTCAAAAATATAAAAAAAAAGGGGAAATAACGAAAAAGGCATCCGTATGGATGTCTTTTTCTCGTAAAAAATGAATTTGTAAGATTGCGCGTTTTCGCTTACTTCACGGGCTTTATCTGCCAAAGGGCGTTCACGCCTGCAGCCACGATCAGGTGCTGTGGCGGAGCGTAGGGATTTTCTTCGGTGGGGAAGTTCGTCCAGTGCTTTGTGGAGAACTGATAGTATTGCGTGGGACGGTACAGAACCGGCATCACGGGAATCGTCTCCATGAAAATCTTGTTGAGCTTACGGTAATCTTCGATGAGGGCGCCTTCGTCTGTTTCCGCAGGAATGCGCGCGAGAAGCTCGTCCGCTTCCTTGTTCTGGTAGCGGCCCTGGTTGGCAAAGGCGTCTTCGCCTGCCGGCTTGAAGGAAACCGCGCCCATGACTTGGTCAAAGCGAGACCACGGGGTCGCAGCGGAAAGTTCGGCCGTCTGCGTCTTCATGGAGAAGTCGAAGGTTCCCACGCGCAGGTCCTTGTCCCATACGCCGTAGTCCACGAACTTCTGTTCGGCGGAAATGCCGATTTCCCCGAAGGATTCCGCGATGACCTTGATGGCGTCTTCCCAGTCGGTCCAGCCTTGCGGGCATTCGATGGTGAAGGTGCGGACAATCTGCTTGTTCGGGTCGATGAGCTTTCCTTCGTCGTTCCAGCTGTAGCCTGCTTCGGAGAGGATTGCCCTTGCCTTGTCGGTGTTGTAGCTGTAACCGTAGTTGGCGGCGTCTTCCTTGTTGAAGTACTTGGCTTCGGAACCGAACGGCAGGATGAAGCCCGGCTGCATGGCCGGCGTGTAGTTCGAGATGGCGCGGGCCTTGATCTTTTCGAAATTGATGGAATGCATCATGGCGCGGCGCAGGGCCACGTCGTTCAGCGGCGGATTGTTGTGCGCCACGATAAGAGTCGTGATAGACCCGGGCTGGTGGAACGGTTCCTCGCGGCTCCAGGCGCGGATGCTGTCCTTGGCCTTTTCCCAAATGCGCGGCAGGAATATGGACGAGATGTCCAGGTTGCCGCGGGTCATTGCGCTGTTGAAGTGGTTGTTCCCGTTGTACAGGGAGTGGATGATGTACTTGGGAGCCGGCTTCTTGCCGTCGTGCTTCACGTTGCCCCAGTAGTTGTCGTTCCTTTCAAGAACGATCTTGTCGGGGGAGTAGGTCTTGAGATTGTACGGTCCGGAAACGACAGGCTTTTCGTCGTTCTTGAATTCCGTGACCTTGGCCATGTCGTAGCTGTCCCCGTTCTTGGCTGCATTGACGATCGGTTCGAATACGGCCTTGGGGAGAATGGACGTCTCGGCGATGGCGTTCAACAGAATAAGCGGGTTCTTGTTCTCGGAGAAGTTGAATGTGATGACCTTGCCTTCGGCAGTGATGCTGGAGATGTAGTTCCAGTTGTCGTGGCGCGGGGTCGGCAGAAGGGAGTCGATGCGGAAGCTATAGATGACGTCGTCCACGGTCACCGGTTTGCCGTCGCTCCACTTGGCCCTGGAGTCGAGCGTGACGCTGATGGAGTTTTCGTTCTGGGTGAAGCTTTCCGCGAGCATCGGTTCCAGTTTTCCCGTGAGCTGGTTGTACGTGACGAGCGTTTCGTACATGACACGGACGTTCCCGTCGATGGGGAAGTTCGGGTCGTAGTCCAACGGGTTGAACGTGGTCGGCGGTGCCCAGTCGAATCCACCTATGTATAAGGTTTCGTTGCGGGGGTATTCGGAATCGCTAACGGCTACAGGTTCTTTTTTTTCTTCCTGACATGCGCAAAACATCATGACGGATGCTGTCGCGGCCGTTGCTAATAAAATGTTGCGGACTATAATTAACTGGCTCATAAAATCCCCAATAACTATTTCTATAAAGATAGTGATATTTTTAAGAAAAAAACAATAAATTTTTATTAACAGGCCGTTTCTGGGCCGTTTTGGCCATGTTTTTTATGGTTTGGTGATTTTATTTGGCTTGTTTTTTACTTTGGATGCATCCCGTTCATGTCGGGGATGTTACTTTAGAGCGAAAAGCCGTAAAGGAAACGCTTGGGGGATGCACTGAAAAGTGTGTGGTTGGCGATGTAGGGGGCGCCGGCACCTCCCGGTGTGTTGAACGTCTTCTTTTCTTTCCCGTTCTTCATGGAAAGGCCGACAATGGAGTTCCCTTGGTCAATCCACGCGATGTCGTCGTGTACGATAGGCTGCGTGAAAATGGAACTATGCCCTTGGTATTTCCATAGTGGCGTGCCCGCTTCGTTGTACAGGAGAATGTTCTGGTTCGAAAGTCCGAGCAGGAGTGTATTGGTCCCTTGGAATTTGACGGACTGTAGCGAAGAGATCGGGGCTTCGAGAAGAATCTGGATAGGGTCTCTGCGCGGGTTCTTGAGGTTGTAGATGTAAAGGCGGTTGTTGCTGGTCGCAATGGTGAGGGCTGAATCGCTTGCAATCAGGTTCGTCACGCTACCCTGGAGCCTCGGACCGTTTTCCTTGGCTTGCCCGGAACCGTCACCAAGGCGGATGATTTCCCCTTCCAGGTTGGATAGGTGCAGCGTGGTCCCGCTACGTGCGAAAAGGAACGGGACGGAATAAATCTTCCTGGACCAGGCGAGCCTGTTGTCGTTGCGGAGGTACTTCAGGAGGAAGCCGTTCCAGGTGGACACGTAGATGGCGTCGCTTTCCATCTTGATGTCAAACGCCTTTCCGGGAAGCTGGAGGCGTGTCGAGGCCGCATCCTTGTTGAGGTCGTAAATGGATAGGTTGAACCCGCTCGCGAGGGCCAGCGTGTTCTCGTCGCTGCTCATGACCGGGCTGTTGTCCATCTTGGTCAGGGACTTTGTCCAGCGGACTTCGCCGCTTTCGGGATTGATGCAGAGAAGGCGTTCCGCCGCGGGGTCGATGGTGTAGAGGTTTTTCTTGTTGCCGAAGAATCTTGGGTAGCGCGTCTTGGGCGAGATGTTCAGCAGGTTCACGAACTTGGCGTTGATGGCCTTGCTGTAATGGTTCAAGATAAGATGTGTTACCTGGGGGTTGCTGGCCGATAGGCGTACTGCTTCTGCCCAGGCCTTTTGACGGTCCCTTTCGCTGCCGTCGGTGCTTTCTAGCAGGAGTGCCTTGAAGAACCAGCCCTCCGCATTTCCCGGTTCCAGTTTGAACAATGTGTCCAGAGTGGGGGCGAGGTTGTCCCACTGCTTTTCTTCTGTTAGGCTTGCCGCCTTGTATACGTACTGGTCGGAAAGCAACGGATGGAACCCGTAGTAGTTGGGGGAGATCCCTTGCAGATGGGTTTCGTCAAATGCAAGGAAGATGTTGCCGTCCGTGTGGATCGGTTCGTATAGGATGGGCTTTGAAAAATTGAAGTGCCAAAGGGAACGCAGCAATGTGTCGACGACGTTGAGGTTTCCTTCGTTTGTGAAAAGCCCGAGTGTTCCTTGGGAAAGCGGTGCTATTGACGATGCATCGCTACGGATGGAGGTCTTTTGCACGCCGCGGCTGATGTCTACGAGTGAGACCTTTCCCGACGCTTCCAGAACAGCGATGTTGTCCTCGAATGCGCAGATGTCATCGATGTTGTGGTACTGAATTTTCCATAGCGGAGCGAACTGGGTCTTGGGCTGGTAGCAGAAAAGCGTGTTGCCCGAAACGAGGAATATGTCCTTCTTGGTGATAAATACGTGAGGGATGGCGTCAAAAAGCGATATGCTGTATGCCTCGTTGCCGTCGCTGGGAGAAATGAAGTGAAGCGCGTTGTCGGGACAGTTCAGTACATAATGCCCCGTCGTCGCATAGTAGCCTTCGATTTTGCAATTGCGGTAGCGCTGGGTGATTTCGGCGCGAACCCCTTTCCTGTTCAATATGGTCAGCGTGTGTTCTCCCAGGACGACGGCTTCGTTGTTGTGTACGAATAAACTTTTTGTCGATTCGACCTTGAATGCCGTCTGCGGAGTTTTCAAGTGCATGGGCTTGAAGAACAGGCTGTCCTTTTCTTGCCGCTGGTACCAAATCCCTTGGGGATTGATTGTGAGAATCTGGGCGTCCAGCGGAAGCGGAATCCTGATTTCGATGAGAGAATCGTTTTCTATTTTGTAAATGCTGTTGTTCTGCAGCAAAATGTGCGTTGTCGGCCCGTAGAAAATCTTCTTGATGGGGAAACGCAGCCGCAACGAATTTTTCAGCAACGCTTCCGGACTCTCGCTAGTAGACGCCGTCCGTGCCGCAAGCCAATAGGCTTTCCCCGTTTCCTTTGTCTTGCGCAGGCTTTGCTTGTAGTAGAGGTTCGCCTTGCCCTTGTTGCTGGATAGCTCGTAGATCTTGCCAAGGAAAAAGTTTGCTTCTTGCTGGTCTTCCTTGTCGCCTTGCTTGGATACCTTCTCGAGAATGCGTACGGCCTCGTTGACGTTGCCCTTCATCTCGAAGTTGTAAATTGCCGCCTGTATGTCGGACGCCATTCTGTCGGCAAGGGAATTCCCGCTGCATAGCGCGAGAAACGCTCCCGCGGTGACCGCGGTGCGCAACATTGCCGAAAGATGGAGTCTGATTTTAGGCATCGAACTTGTAACCTGCTCCGCGGATGGAAAGAATGATTTTCGGATTGGCCTGGTCGTCTTCCAGCTTCTTGCGTAGGTTCACGATATGGTTGTCGATGGTGCGCGTCGACGGCATGTTGTCGGGGGTGTAGCCCCAGATGTCCTGCAGAAGATCTTCGCGCAGGACGACTTCGCCGCGGTGCTGCCAGAAGTACTTGAGAATCTGGAATTCACGGGCCGACATCTCGAGGGCCTCTCCGTTCTTGGTCGCCTCGTATTTTTTGAAGTCGAGATGGATGCCGCAGAAGTCGATGGAATCTTGATTGGCTGCGGGAACGCTTGTCTGGGAAGTCGAATCAGCGCGGCGCAGGAACGCCTTGACGCGGGCTAGCAATTCCAGAATGGAGAACGGCTTGGTCACGTAGTCGTCGGCGCCCATTTCGAGGCCTGCGACCTTGCTTGTTTCCTCGGTCTTGGCCGTGAGCATGATGATGAAGCATTCCGGATGCTTCTTGCGGATGACTCTGCAGACTTCGAATCCGCTCTTCTTTGGAATCATCAGGTCGAGAATGACCAAGTGCGGCTGGAAGGAGTCCGCCTTGGCGATGGCTTCTTCGCCGTCAGCAGCGGTTTCCACGATATAGTTTTCTAGCTCGAAGTTGTCCTGGAGCCCGAGCCGGATTATTTCTTCGTCTTCGACGATTAGGATTTTGTGCTGCATGCTATTCTACCTTTTTGAATCTCACGGTAAATGTGGAACCCTTACCGAGCTTGCTGGAAAGTGAAATGGTTGCCTTGTGGGTCTCGACAACTCTCTTGACGATAGCGAGTCCGAGTCCCGAACCCTTCGTGCTACGAGTCATCTCGTCGCCCACCCTGTAGAAATTGTTAAATATATTTTTTTGTTCGGAACTGGCGATTCCGACGCCAGTGTCTGCAACGGAAAATGTGGCGCGCTCGTCGCTGTTGTACACCTCGATGGTGATGTCTCCCGGAGCGTTTGTGTACTTGATGGCGTTCTCGATCAGGTTTTGCGCCAAGCTGTAAAGTGCAGTGTAGTCGCCAATGACATAGGCCTCGGGCTCGAACCGCGTATGGAACGTAAGGCCCTTCTCGATGCCGATGTCGTACATGGATTCGTAGACCTTCTTGGCGCAGGCGGAGAAATCGATTTTCTCCCACTTGAATGCGCCCCTGCCGTGTTCCATGCGGGTGTAGTTCAGGATGGCGCCGATGAGGTTTTCTAGCCTGGTCGCTTCCTTGCCGATAAGGGAGGAGTATTCTTGAATTTTTTCGACTTTCTGTACGCGCCCTCGCGCCATGGTTTCTGCAAACATCTTGATGGAGGTGAGCGGGGTCTTGAGTTCGTGCGACACGCTGGAAAGGAAGTTCGCCTTCATGGCAAGCAGCTTATGTTCCTGGATGATGAATCGGAACATGAAGAACGAGCCGAGCAGAACCGTGATGAGCGAGAAAGTAAGGAGCCCGTACATCAGGAACATCTTCTGCCGTGATTCCCTGCGGATTTCGCGCATGTCCTTTTCGTACAGGGTCAGGTCCCACTGGAGATTTTGCCCGATGCTGGTCTGCGAAAGAACTATTGCGCTGTCGGGAATGGCTCCCATGATGACGGCGTCGGATGCGTCGGTAATCGAGAAGGGGATGTTCTTCCAGCTCTTGACGGTGGCGTTCAGCTTGGAGAGGATGCGCGACGAGTACGCGTCGGGGTCGATTTTCGCAATCACGATCTGGTCGCCGGACAGGAGGGGGTATCCCATCTTGAACAAGATAATGTCCCCGTTGCTCTTGTACATGACCCCGTCCTTTGACTGCACTTCGTCGGAAATGGTCTCGTCAAAGAGTTCCTTGTGACGGTACAGGATGTCCATGTCGCTAATCTGTCGGTTGAAGTTCTCGCGCAGGTTCCAGAAGGCTTCGCGTTTGTCGTTGGGCAAGTCCTCGAACGAAAGGATCTGGGTGAACGCGGACTCGAAGAAGAACTTCGCCGAGGGAATGTCTTCGATGCTTTCGCTGTGCAGGAACTGGCCCAGAATGTTGAGGCAGTAGTCCTCGGCCTCCTGGTGCTTCTTTTGTTCGACCAGAATGTCGAAATGCAGAAGGTTGATGGAACGGGTCAGGTCGGCATGCAGGTATCCCTGGGGGCGCGGTTGCCTTTCCAAAAGGTCCAGAAGCCGCAGCGCTTCGTCGTAGTTCTTGTGCCTGTAGCTTAGCCTGATGAGCCCGAGAATGTTTTGCACCTGGTCGTCTACGGTCTCGAACGGGGATTGCATCAGGCGGATGGAACGCGACAGCACGGCGGCGTTATAGTCCTTGCCGTTGATTTCGTCCTTGAACAGTTGCTTCTCGATGGGATTCGGGATGCTCGTGGAGTAGTTGGACGCCTTGATGAAATGCCTTGAAGAAATGTCCGGATAGACCAGGCTTCCCTTGTTGAAGAGGAACATGGCCTCAACACCGTCCACGGTCTTGTACGTAGTCGCGTTACCGAAATCGAGCAAGCTGTGGGGCTGCCCGTATAGGAACAGCGATGCGGCTTTTGTCTCTTGGAGAACCTTGTTTTGCTCTCTCTCTATGGCGCTTTCGATTTCCGCCTGGAACGAGGTGCGGTTCTCGTCGAACGTCTTCTGGGCCAGGAAAATCTCGTTCTGGATGTTCCTGAAACTTAAAAAAGAAAGAATGGCTGTCGGGAGCACGATGGCGCCGGCAAACAACGCGAATAACAGTAGATTACTGCGTGCAACTCGCATCAGCGCCCGCCGCCGTTAAATGGGGATTAGGACCGAAAGTGCAGGGCAACGCAAGATAAGGACACTCCCTCCCATGAGGAGGGTGAGGGTAATCAGCAGTATCGCTGCCGTGATGAGTAATGCTCTTGTCACTGTGCTAACTGGGCCTTGTGCGTGATGGACACCCTGTGCCCGACTTCTATACGACGGTTGTTCGAATAAATTTCGTGAATGAGGACGGCGGATTCGTTTTCGCCCGAGCGCGCGATGACGCCGCGGCCCAGCAGGCGGGGAGGAATGGTGGCGTCGGACTTGTCCAGTTCCCAGATGGCGACGGCGTCGCCCGTGTTGTACTGCTGCTTTTCGCCCTTGTCCACCAAAATGTAGGAGTAGGCTCCGATGATGAGCATCGGGTCCATGGAGTAGCGGATGACGGCCATGCTGTCCACGTTGGATTCCTTCACGTCTTCGTAAGAGGAGACGTTCAGTGTCTTCAGAGGTTCCTTGAGACGGGCCTTGGACTGGTTAATCTTGATTTCCCTGAAGCTCTGGACAATCTGTGCGCGAGAGAGCGTATCGCCGATGGCGGTAATCTTCGCGTAACCGGCAAGGCGGAGCAGTGCATACTTTTCGAAGTCCACGCCGCGGACAGTCGGCACGTCGATAGACCTTGCGTCAATGATTTCGACTATGTCTCCCTTTTTCAGGTTCTGGTTCGTCTTCTTGCCGATGCCCACGACCACTTCGTTTTCAGGGATGTGGATGATGGGTTCTTTGCGTTCGCCAGAACGGATGGAGAAGTAATTCTTGGTCTTCTTGAGAGAATCGAGAGATAGGACTTCCGGTGCCAGTACCTGGTAGTATCCGTTGAAAATTTTCGGTGCCGGACGCTTCTGGTAGTAGTATTCGTCCTTCGAAACGACTTTCTTCTTCTTCTTGTCGCGGCTGCGGAGGTCGCCGAGCATGGACTCGAAGTCGCCGTTGCGTTCGTCGTTCTCGTCGCATCCGACCGCGCTCACGCCCTTCGGCAGGCTCGAGTCGGGGGTTGCCGCCGCACAGGGATAGGTGTGAGCCTTTCCTGCGCTCTGGCGGTGTTCAGCATTGATGCTGTCGCCGAGATAGATGGAGTCGCCCGGATAAATCCAGTGCGGGTCGTGGATGTGCCGGTTGTTTTCCCACAAGTCGGGCCATGCGAACGGATCGTGCAGGAATTCGTCACTGAGATCCCAGAGGGTGTCGCCCTTTTTGACGACGTAGGCGGACGCTGCGAGAAATGCGACGCCGAGACATATCGTGGCACACTTTACAAAATGCATAATAATCCTTGTAACTCTTTGAAAGTAAACAGGTTATGTAATAATTTAATCTTTTCTCGACTTAAAGGTGGGGCTTTTTTTGCACAAAATGCGGAATATTGCCGTTTTTTGCCCTTTCAATGCGTTCTTTGGGGCGCTGGACGGTCCTGGACCTGCCCAAAATGGCCGGATTTCGTCCTAAAAGGCCATTTCTGTCCGGGACGAAGATAAACAGGACTTCGAATTTGGCGGAACCGGGTTCCAGGTAAAGGGGAACGCTCTTGCGAAGCATGTAGCCCTCGTTGCGGAACTTGCGGATTTCCTTGGCGGCCACTTCGAGGTTGGACGTCTGGAGGAGGATGCGTTCCGGACGGGATGCCGCCGCTGTCTGGACGACTCCAGTTGCGAGGGTCTCGTCGCCGGGCAGGTTGAAATAGAATGTCCAGCGTCCCTCGTTCTCGGGCTTGTGGAAAAATTTTGCAAAGAAATTGGCGTCGAGCTTCTGCCTGTGGAATTTCAGGTTGTTCTCGATAAGCGCTCTCGCGTTGTTCCTCGCGGAGAGCATGGCCGTCTCGCGACAGTCCAGGCAGTCAACGCGTTCGAACATGCTGGCCAGCGAGGCTCCCACGTAGGCCGATGCGGAGTAGAACTCGAACAGGCGGTCGTCCTTTGCCGGGTGGATGGCGTCGGCGATTCGCTTGGGAAGGCCTATCCAGGCGTCCTTGACGCGTGGTGCCCAGTCCAGCACGTGCATCGAGAAGCCTGTGTCGGCAATGGGCATGAAGTCTTTGCCCAGTACGCATCTGGCCTCGGTGCTCACGGCCTGTGCCGTGGCGGGGTCGAACAGGTGGTCTGGCTTGCACTGGACAAAATGCAGGCTCTGGATTTCCGGGAGGGAACGTTGTACAAAATCAATGAAAGTCTTGCTCCCGTGGGCGGAATTCCTGCCGCGGAGATTTGCCTGGACCAGCATGGCGAATCTTCCGTCGCCTGTGGCGCGGAGCAGGATCTGGCGGATGGACTTGCGGAAGGCGCGGAGGTGTTCCTTGCGGAGCTGCGAGAGTATCTGGGTCACGATTTCCGGAACGTCCATCTTTCGGACGGGCACCTCGACTTCGAGCAATTCCTGGGCGCCCTTGAAGACGGACTTGATGCGCCAATCGGAATGCATGGGGTCTGCCGGCGCTGTGTACCAGGCCTGGAATTTTCCGGGGATGTGCTCCGCCTCTACCCAGGCGGCGAGCTGTTTCTTGTGGTCTTCGAGCGTAAAGGCGCTGGCCTGTATCTTGACAGGCTTCGTTTCTTCTTCTTTCTTTTTGTACATGGCTTTGGGAAAATCCTGAAAAAACTCTTGCTACACCAGGAATCTTGGATAAATCCAGGAGCATTCGCGGGCGAGCATCTTCGGGAACTCGCGGAAGTTACCGTTGATTTGGTACAAGTTAAAGCTGCCTTCCACCGGCGTCAGCGACATGAGACTGTCGGCGCGGGATTGCAGGTAGGGATATTCGTCGATGTTGCACGTGGTGACGACGGCGCAGCCGGTCAACGCAATGATGGTGTCCACCATCTGCATCAAAATCTGGTGCGGGGCGCCGCTGAGGCGTGTAGACTTGGGGTTGTGGAGGACCGCCGAGATGGGGTCGATGATGACGACCTTGTAGTCGTGGTTCTCGAGCTTGCGGGCACCCTCGATACGCTTTGCGATAAGCTGGGCGGTCTCGATGGGGGAGAGCGCCGTGCCGCGCAGGTTCAGGAAACCGAACTTGGACGTGCTTGCGTTCAGGTCGCGTTTGGATGCCAACAGGTGCAAGCGGTTTAGAAATACCGACTTCGTGAGTTCGAAGTTGATGAACAGGACGTCGCTCGAATTGGTCGTGTTGCCGAACCATTCTTCCCCGTAGCAGATGGAAAGACCTAAATCCATGAGGGCCAAAGATTTACCGCTTTTCGGGGGCGCCGTGAACAGGAAGAATTCACCGGCACGGAGCACGTTTTCGATGATGCTCGGGTCCTTCTTCGGCGGTTCCTCGCTGTCGCTCGCAAGCTCGATGAGGGGCTTGCCGTCCAGGGAGTATTCCACCCATTCCTGCCATTCCTTGAAGTTCTTGGCTCCCTGCTCGACCCCGATGAGGTACTGCTGCTTGCCGCCGCGCAGGACGCCGGGCATGCGGACCATCTGGTTCGGGTTGTTGTAGGAACGGTCGACCTTGAAACCCTGGGAATCCAGCGTGTCGAACAGGAAGTTGACGCGTTCGTTGTACTCTTCCTGGTCGGCGGCTCCGATGCGGACCCAGGCCTGCACGGAATTTGCGCCGGTGTTGACCAGTGCCACGCAGGGCAGGTTCAGCGCCTTGTAGTAGGCGAGCTGCTTGGCCAGCGAAATCTTGGGGTTGTCCACCACCACGTAGCGGTAGTGCCAGCTTTCGTCGCGGGCGTCCTTGCCGCCCTTGACGGAGTTGATGCAGAGCAGGGCGCCTTCGGCGCTGTCCAGGCTCTTCATGATTTTCTTGAGGGCTTCGTCCTGGTCGACGATGTTCGAAACGAGTTCCGTCGTGGCGGTCGGGGTCTCGGAAACCTTGAATTCGATGGTTTCGTCGGGTTCGAAGGCGACGCTCAGGAGCTTGGCCAGGTCCTTGCGCCAGTCAGCGGTGGGCCAGGGAATGGAAAGCGCTTCCGGGTCGATCTTGTGGTTCTGCAGGAGTTCCAGGGACTGCGTGTCAAGCCCCATGGCGAGCATCTGCTCCATGGAAATCATGCTGGCGGAAAGCGGCGAGATGATGTTCGGGGCGACTTTGGGTGCGGCCGGGACTGCCTGGGGCTGGGCGGCGGGTTCGTCCGTGGTGTCCTCGACGACTTTCTCGGGGACGCGCTTGGAAGAACGCTTCTCGTCGGAGAACGCCCTGCGGAGAATCTGTTCGGCTTCGGTTACGGAAAGGCCGTCGTCCTGGGCTTTTTGGCCTAGCTGGAAGGCTGCGTCCATGTAGGTCCAACCTTCCTCGCATGCGGCCTCGCCTGCGCGGAAAAGTTCGCTCTTGAGCTCGTTCCCGCTATATTTCGTCGTGAGGAACTTGTTGATTAACTTTCTTGAGGCTTCCATAATCGCGTCCTGTTTGTGACAAACTCTTTATCAAGATACATTATTTTTCGGATTTCGGTTCGACCAACTGGAAAACCTTCTCGGATTCGCGGCTCATTCCGTAACGGGTCCGCAAGATGGATTCCTTGTACATGGAATCGCTTAGGAGACGCTCGATTTCTGCATTCCGGGCTTCGACGACGCCTTTCAGGGAGTCTATTTCGGCTTGGTAGGAGGCGATTTCTGCGGCCAGCTGCTTTTGGTGAAGCAGGCTGTTCTTGCCGATGAACAGTTCAAACAGGGTCAAAAGGATCAGGACCAGCAGAACGGCTACAAAGATGTAGATTTTCTTGTTCAATTCAAAGCGCTCCGTCGAAATAGAACTGGAAATTGTCCTGGGTCGAAACGAGACCTGCTATTTCCAGTTCTGTCAATATAGCTAAAAGTTCGGTGGTCTTGAGGCCGCTATCGCGTTCAATGTCGTCGATAGTCTTGCGGAAACCGCGCATCCGTGTGAAAAGTCCCCTTGCGGGTTCGCTCAGGGTGCAGCCCGTGGCGGGGAGGCCTTGCAGGCTCAGCGCCCGCGGCTCCTGGATGCCGACGAGCTTGCGCAGGCTTTCGGGGACAAATACCGGCTTCGCCTTGCCGGAATCGAGAAGTGCGTTTGGACCGGCGGCGACTTCGCTGTCGAAGTTTCCCGGGACGGCGAGGAGCGTCTTTTGCTCCTCGATGCAGAAGTCGGCGGTGATGAGTGCGCCCCCTTTGTTTTTGCTCTGCACGATGACTGTCGCCTGACAAAGTCCGCTGATAATCTTGTTTCGGGCGATAAAGTTGCCCTTGTATGCGGGCATGTCGGGCTCGAATTGCGAGATGACGGCTCCGCCGGCATCAAGGATCCGTTCGAGGAGGTCTCCGCGGCTCCCTTCCACATGCGTGGCGAGCCCCTGGGCCAGTACGGCTATGGTGGGGAGGCCCGCGTCGAGTGCGGCTTCGTGGCACAGGCTGTCGATTCCTTGCGCTAGCCCCGAGACGATGACCGCGTTCGTCCCCTTCAGCGAGAACACGAGCCTGCGGCAAAGTTCCGCTGCCGAGTTGGACGGGCGCCTGGTGCCCACCAGGGCGATGCCGGCCAGGGAAATGCCGTCTTCCGTAGCCTTGGGGATGCTTCCCGCGACATAGAGCTGCTTGGGGCAGAACTTGGATTGGGCGAGCGAAAGCGGAAATTCGTTTTGTTCAATTCTTACGTACTTTCTATCTTTGTGCATATGAAATATTCCTTTGACGATTTGGTTTCCATTATGGCGAAACTCCGTTCGGAGAACGGATGCCCCTGGGACAGGCAGCAGACGACGCGCTCGCTGTTGCCCTACCTGATTGAAGAATCCTGCGAGTTCATCGACGCCGCACAGGATGGCGACAAGGCCCACATGTGCGAGGAACTGGGCGACGTCCTGTTCCAGGTCATTTTCCATTCGCAGGTGGCCAAGGACGAGGGCAGTTTCACCATCGACGATGTCGTGCAGGGAATTTGCGAAAAGATGGTCCGCCGCCATCCACACGTGTTCGGCGATGCCAAGGTGAATGGCGCCTCCGGGGTGGTCCGGCAGTGGGACCAGATCAAATCCTCCGAGAAGAACAATAAATCAATGCCTGGCAGCTCTATTATGGATAAAGTAAGCAAGAGCCTGCCGACGTTGGCCCGTGCCCAGGAACTCCAGCGCAGAGCCGCGAGAGTCGGCTTCGACTGGGTGGATCCCGAGCCCGTATTTGACAAGGCGCAAGAAGAATTTAATGAATTCCGTGCCGAGATGCAAGCGGCATCCCCCGAAAATCCCAATATCGAACGCATGGAAGACGAATTCGGCGACATGCTGTTCTCGTTGGTGAACGTGGCCCGGCATAGCGGGTTCAACGCGGCGAACGCCCTGCAACGGGCAAACTCGAAGTTTGAAAAGCGTTTCCGTATTGTTGAAAGCCTTGCCCGTGCGGAGGGCAAGGAGATGAAGGACGAAACGGCGGAACGCCTCCAGGAATTCTGGAGGCAGGCGAAGGCCAAAAAGGATTAATCGATGGGTGTCCGTTCGGTGGCCTTCTTGGAAGTCCGCTCGATGGTGATCGAATCTTGCAGGTCGATGCGGACGAGTCCCTTGTTTGCCGCGATGTATGCCTTGTCGTAGTCGCAGGCGTTGTTTTTGGCCCCGGTGGCGTCGATTTCCAGGACATCGCTGTATGTCTTGCCGTTGACTTCAAGCGAGTCGAGGACCTTGACCCTGTAGCCGTCCTTGTGCTTCTTCTGGTCCCCCTTCAGGTCCCTGAATACGATTTTGACATCCTCGCCGCTCCCGCAATGGACGGTCAGGTCGCCCCCGTCGTCCGTACACTGGATGAGGACGTGGACTTCGAGATTGTTTATGGTCCCTTCGACCCGGTAATCGTAGTATTCGGGCTTGTGCCTGTAGGTGTAGTCGGTATAGGTGTCGGTTATCCCGAGGTTGTCCTTCATTTCGAACGTCGTCGAGTTTTCCTGTTCCTTCTGGACGAATCTGTTGAATTTCCCGTCGACGTATTCTTCGCTGGGGTCGAAGTCTCCGCAGGATGCGAGGAGGAATGTGCAGGCAATGGCTACGGATAGGATGAACTTATTCATGATTGTCCTCGCTTCCGATGAGGGTGAGCGTGTCGCCGTCGCTGGTCAGGATTCTTAGGATGCCCTTTGTCCTGGAGACGTAGGCGTACGGGACTTTGCCCGTTTGTTCCCTTTCGAACCGGTCGTGTTCCCAGGTCGTGAACTTGTGTCCGTGAATGACGTAGACGCTGTCGTAGAGGACTCCGTTGTACCGTGCCGTGTCGAGAATTTCATGGGAGTCTTCAATTTTGCCGGTGCTGTCTGTCCAGAAGTTGAAGTGGTTGTCCGCGAAATTTATGAGGACGGAGCCCTGGTATCTTTCGGCACCGATGTGCACGTCGATTTCCATGATGGGGTAGGTGGACGTATATCTCAGCAGACGGTTTTCTTCTGTACCCTCGAAGCAGAAGTCGTATACAGTTTCTTTATAGGTGGAGTCCGTGGTGCGCTTCATCTCGAATTCGAAACCGGACGAATGGCTGTAGCGGGCGCTTTTCGGTTGTCCGAAAAAATTCTTTTCCTTCTGGAAATCGAACAGGTGCCAATTTTCGTGCCTCACTTCGCTGCAGGTGTCCGTCGTGCATCCGTCGCAGTAACAGCCGCCCAGGATTGCCGTGGCTGCGATGCCGATGGCCGCCGTAATGGTGAAGAAAAATCTTTTGTTCATACCGTAAATCCTTTTTCTGATAAAGGATATACATATCATATGGCGGGGGTGGATAAGGGAAAATGCACTTTTTTTCACTTTTTTTGACGTATTCCATGTTGGAGTGTTCTGTATAGGAACAGGGTCTTTGAAAAAATATTGTTACAATCGTCCAAGATGGCGTTATCTTATAGGAGTGATACTCTTCCATCTTGGTCTTGGAGAAGGGATGCCGGATCGGACCGCGGGGTAAGATCGAAGAGTAGCACTTTTCTACTTTCTATTCCATATATAAAATCCCGCAGGTTCCCTGCGGGATTTTCCTTTGTTGGTGGGGAGCAAACAAAAAAGGCCTGCGGAAATTTCCGCAGGTCTTCTTTAATGATTTGCCTGGAATTAGGCGCGGGCCTTGGCCTTGTCGCCGTACTTCTTGATGAGTTCTTCCTGGATGTTGCGCGGCACAGGAGCGTACTTCGCAAATTCCATGGTGAACTCGGCCTTGCCCTGAGTCATGGAGCGGAGGTCCGTGGCGTAACCGAACATTTCGGAAAGCGGGACTTCGGCGGTGATGGTCGTCGTGCCCATTTCTTCGCTCGTACCGGTAATGGTACCGCGACGCTGGGAGACGTTACCAACAACGTTGCCCTGGAACTCGGTCGGGGTGGCGATTTCGACCTTCATGATCGGTTCGAGGATCTGAGCGCCAGCCTTAGCGAAAGCT
>CAMZDZ010000010.1 GCA_947305535.1 uncultured Fibrobacter sp. | reverse complement strand
GCATGCGCTTCTTGTACAGGTACAGGCTCATCCACTTGTAGCTGCCCTTGAGGATGGACTTGTTCACGCTGTAGGCGTTGTCTTCCTCGATGATGTGCACGTCCTGCAGGCCGAACACTTCCGCCGTGCGGATGACCGCCGAAATATTGTGCGGGTCGAACAAGTCCTCGAGAACCATGCAGAAATGCCTCGTACGGCGGTTGACGACCTCCGTCAGCAAGTCACGACGGCGTTCCGTCACGCGGGCAAGCAACGATTCCAATTCGCTCATCTCTATTTCCCTTTCTTTTTTTCAATGATGGCCGGGGCCGATTTTTCGTCCATGATGATGGGGACGCTGTTCTTGTCCCGTTCAGCCCTTTCCTTCTGGAGCTTCTCAAAATCACCAAGGCGCCAATGGCCGCCGTTCACGACGTTTTCAAAATCGATAATATACTGGACGTTCATATCGGACTTCAGCACGGCACTATTGAGCATCGGCTCCTTGTTGCCGGAGAAGTAGGAACCCGAAGCCTTCTTGATGTCGTCGACGATGTTGTCAATCTTTTCGTTCACGACGCTCTTGAACACCTTCATCTGCATAATCGAGTTCAACACGGTATTCGCCGGGAACACGATAGCCGTTAACTTGTACTTAAGTTCATTCCGGCTGACCTCGTCCATGTCCAGGTAGGCGACAGCAGTCCCGTGCAGGGACCATTTCAATATCTTCGCATGACCGTAGCCGAAAAACAGGTTGCGCATGCCGAGCTTGCATCCGGCGCTGTCCTGCAGGGCCCAATAAAATTCACCCGAAAGGCTGCGCCCGTTGCTGCCCGAGAAGAACCGACGGCTCGGATCCGTGTACTTCAGTTCGTAATGGGAATCCAGGTAGGCGTTGATGAGTTCCGCCGTAAAGGGCATGTTGTCGAACAGGTAGCTGATGACGTCGGCACCCAGCGGGAGCGTTCCCTTGTTCTCGTAAATCGCGCGGTACTGGCGGCCGAGACGGGCATAGATTTCGACGGACATCGGGGCGACAGGATCCGCCTTAAACCCGCGCTTGGTGATCTCGATAAACGGCGCGCAGAACTCCGCGTCATACTTCACTTTCGGCCAAGGGACCTGGTCCTCGTCACGGCAGGTCGGGAAATCCATGTTCAGGCATGCCTTGGTCCCCGAACAGAGCGACCGGTAGTCGTCCTCGTTCCCGAGACGCGCCATGATAGAAGAGCGCAGGCGGGCTTCGGCAACGGGGAGCATGTGGACGGAAGCGTCCTTCACGGGCTCGGACGGAGTGCCGGCAAGGCAGACCGCCTGCAACACGGCAAGGGCGCACAGCGCGCGCTTAAGCAGACCTATCACAGTTTCGCAAGCCATCCGCTACCTGAACTCAAGACTGTCCAGAGAAAGGACCGTAAAAGGTTTCAGCGCATCGAACTTCGCCACGGGCCCGACAATGGAAATCGTCATCTTGTCGCGGCTGAAGTACTTGGCGATCATCGCTTTCACCTGGTCGGCGGTCACCGCGTTGATTTCCTTCACGTATTCCAGGTAATGGTCGGCGGTCTTGCCCAGGAGTTCGCCCTTCGCAAAGATGACGGCAGTCGCTTCCGGGGAATCGAAAAGGCTCGGCAGGCTCTCGACCAGGGACTTCTTCGCCTGGGCGAGCTCTTCCTCGGTCGGGCCTTCCTTCGCCAGCTTGTCGACTTCCTCGAACACGAGCTTGACGGCGAAATCGACCGACTCCACCTTGGTCTGCAACGCGATGGTCGTGAGCGCCGTGTCGCGGTACTCGTTGCCGACGGCGCTGTAGACGCTGTAGGCAAGGCCCTCGTCGCTACGCACGCGGTTCATCAGGCGGCTCGAGAAGCTGCCCCCGCCAAGGATGAAGCTCGCGACGGCGGCAGGATAGTAATCGGGATGGGGCCTGCGCACGAACGGCTGGTTCATCACGATGTTCGCCTGGGTAATGTCGCGGTCCACGACGTACACGCCCGGCTTGCGCAGGAACTCGAGCGGTTTCGGGGGTTCCTTCACGGCGACCGGGGCCGTCGGGAGGTCGGCAAAGAATTCTTTCAGCATGGTCACCGCGGAATCGCGGTCGATGTCGCCCGACAGGGCGAAGATGATGCGGCGGGAAGAGAACAGCCCCTTCGAGAGGCGCTTCACGTCGGCGACGGAAACCTTGGAGTACTCCTTGGCGTTCGCATCCCAGAGCCTGGGCGAAGGGACGTAGTTGACCTTCATCTGCAATGCCTGCAAGACCTTCCCCGGAGTATCGTAGCGGCGGTCGTAACTGGTCACGAAGTTCGCCTTCACGATTTCGAGCTGGTCCTTGTCGAACGCGGGCTCCTTCACGATTTTCTTCGCCAGCGCAAGCATCGCGGGGAAATCCTTCGAAAGGCAGTCGATGTCGAACGACGACGTGAACGTCCCCGTCGAAGTCGAAATCCCGGCACTCACGAATTCAAGGGAATCGTCCAAAGCGCGGGCGGAAATACCAGCGGCGCCGCCACGGCGGAACATGGCTCCGACCATGGAGCTCGCGGCCTCGTCCTTAAGGCCCAGCGACTCGTGCGGCTCGTCAAAGAACACGGTAAAGTTCACCAGCGGAAGGCTCCGGTCCACCACCACGTAGCCCGTGACGCTGTCGGACACCTGCACCCGGAAATCCTTCGGGTAAGGGGCGACATAGCGGAATTCGGGGAAAGCGATGTCCTTGTAGCTCGCCGGCACGGCGGATGCGGCGGGAGCGGCCGCAGCGGCGGGAGCCCCTGCGGAATCCTGGGCGGCAACACGGGGGCCGGTCTCCCCGGCCGAAGTCTCGGGAGCAGGCGCCCCGGAACACGCTGCCAGAGCCAGCGCGGCAATAGCGGAAAACGATACAAACTTACGCATTTGGCTAGAAAATAGCAAATGATTCGGCACAAAATACCCATCAATCCAAATTGGAGTATCGATTCGACAATTTTATCGTCCCGTCCTCCAAAAACAGCGTATATTCATTAATGAGCCTTCCTGGTGGATACAACACCGGTCGCCGAGTTCGCTCGGCCCGCCCGACTCTCAAGAGTCAAACCCACCCGGGAGGCTTTTATCTATCTTCCCTAGGAGCCCAGTGCCCGCAGCACTGGGTCTTCTTTTTATCCCTGACGTTACGATACTAGCTGAAGCGGCCGGCAAGCTGGCGGCGACGGCGGCCGCGTTCGGAGACAAGCGCCTCCACGAGGAACAGGAGCGCCGCGAGGCCCAGGAATATCTGGTAGCGGTCCTGGTAGTTCTCCATGCGGTCTGTCGCCTGGTCCTTCTTCTCGAGGGTGGCGATTTCGGACAGCACCTTCTGCAGCTGGAACTCGCTCGGGTTCGCGTAGAAGTAAAGGCCGCCGGTCACGTTGGCAATTTCCTGGAGAGTCCCGTCCTCGAGACGCGTCGTGACGATATTGCCCTGCATGTCCTTCTTGTAGGCGACTTCCCCGTTCTTGGTCTTCACCGGTATGGGCACGCCCTCGCGGGAACCGATACCCACCGTATAGATCCTGATACCGAGTTCGGCGGCTTCCTTCGCGGCGGCCACGGCCTCGGCCTCGAGTTCCTCGCCGTCGCTCATCAGGATCATCACGGAATACTTACCGGCACCGCCGGAATTCTTGAACAGCTGCATGCCCTTGCGGATGGCGGCCTCCAGGTTCGTGCCCGGCATCAGCCAGCCCGGATTGAGTTCCTGCAGCATCATCTGCACGGTGCCGTAGTCCAGCGTGAGCGGCACCATCACCTGCGCCTCGCCGCTAAACGCGACAAGGCCCACGCGGTCACCCGAAAGCGATTCCAGGAACGCGGCGATCTCGTGGCGCGAACGCACGAGGCGGTTCGGCTTGATGTCTTCTGCAAGCATGGAAAGGGAAATGTCCTGCAACAGCACGAGGTCCAGGCCCCTGCGCTCGATATGTTCCATCTTGTGCCCCCACTGCGGGCGGGCCAACGCGACGAACAGGAAGGCGAGCGCGAGCAAGAGCAACAGCATCTTCGTCAGGCGCCTCCAGGGCGACACCGACGTGGAAAGCTTGGGGAGCATCGAGAGGGAGACGAACCGGGCGGCAAGCTTCTTGCGGCGATGGTAGGCGTAGGCAAAAAGCAGGGCAAACAGCGGCAACGTAAACAGGCACCACAAAAAGTCGGGTTCGGCAAATCGCATTGAAGTCTCCTATGGAAAAACCGCGCTCGGGCGGTTTCCAAAACACCCAGAATATACAAAAAACGGCCCAAGGAATGCGCCAGGCGCAACCCATTGCTTCCCTATTTTGGATTTTTGTTGAAAACATGTGAACAAGTCGTTGAAACAGACTCCCCCGATATTTTCGTAAAAAAAGGTTTTCCTTACCGGCGTCCCACTTCCGTTCTTTTTTCTTATAATATTGCTATCTCGCCAAGGGACGCGACATCGCGCCCCTACAGGGGAATGGAAAGTAAATGCACAACATCGCGCTAATAGAAATCGGCATCTGCTGTTCAGCCATCCTGCTGCTGGTACTCTACCAGTACAGCATTTCGCTGCTGCAGTTCCCCGAGGAGCGCACGTTCAAGAAGATCCTCATCCTGATGCTCGCCGAGACCATCCTGGACATCGTGGGCAAGCTCCAGTTTCCCGAAAGATTCTCGAATCCCGACGTCAAGTACGTCATCGTGGTGTTCACCGCGGCACTGACGCAATTTATCCCGTACCTGTGGAACCTGTTCATCCATTACAAGATTTACGGCAGCGCCTACCATTTCCGCAAGTACTCCATCCCCATCACGATCCCGCTCGTCATGGGCCTCCTGTACTGCGTCACTCGGCTTTACCAGCTCCAGCCGGGCCACAAGGAACTCAACTTGTCCGAGCTGTGGGTCATCACCAACTGCATCTCCATTTTCTACATAGCGATGGCGAGCGTCATCTCGTTAAGGTCGGCTCACAAGAACTACACGAAGACCGGGTGGAGGCAGGAACAGTACTTCTGCTGGATCATGGTCATCCCCGTCATCGCCATTCTTGTGCAGATCGCGCTGCAGAGGCTCGAAATCCCGATCGTCACGCCGGTCATCACGCTCGTGCTCCTGCACATCCACATTTCGCAGCAGAACACGCTCATCACGATGGACCAGCTGACCGGGCTCAACAACGAACGCAGGCTGAACAGCTACCTGCGCGACAAGACGGCGGACCTCACCTCGGAACAGAGGCTGTTCCTGTTGACGATCACCCTGGACAACATGCGCCATATCCGGCGCAAGTGCGGCAAGAAGAAGACCGAGGAAATCCTCGTCGCGTTCGCCAATTTCTTGAGGGCGCGCATGACCAGCGACAACATGTTCCTCGCGCACTACCAAAAGTATTCGTTCGCCATCGTTCTCGAAAAAAAGACCTGGAACGACGTGGAATCGTTCTGCAACATGCTCGTTTCCACAAGCAACACGCCGAAACTGCAGGGAATCGCCCCCTGGCCGATAACGTTCAGCATCAACTATTCCGAATTCGGCAAGCCGGGGGTGAACAACGTCATCGACTTCCTGGACGACACCAGGAACAACTGCTTCAAGCCGACCACTTCGCTGTACGCGAAAAGCAATTTCAATCCCTAGATCAGGGAATCCTGACAAAGCGGGTATTGGCCAGCAACAGCTCGAGCAAGATAAGAAGGGCGCCAATCAGGAGCCACGGGTAGAACTTTTCCGAATAACGCGCGTAGGCGACCGTCTCTATCTCGGTCTTTTCCAGCTCGTCGATCTCGGAATAGATGTTCTCCAGTTCCTCCTTGTTCTCGGCACGGTAGAAACGTCCTCCCGTCTTCTGGGCAATTCCCTTGAGCATTTCCTCGTCGATGCCTTCCTCGGGAGTAATGTCCCTTTCCGCCCACGAGATTTCGCCCGTCCAGGGGTTCTGCTGGAAGCCCAGTATCTTGCCCTTCTTCTTGCCCACGCCGATGGTGTAGACCTTCACGCCGAGCGCCTTGGCCACGTCCGCGGCATGCAGGGGCGAGACAAGGCTTGCGTTGTCCTTGCCGTCCGTGAGGAGCACGACAACGCGCGACTTCGCGGTAGACTTCTTGATGCGGGCGAGCGAGTTCATGAGGCCGTCGCCTATGGCCGTCCCGTTGCCCGTGGCAGTGGAATCGTTCACCGCCGCGAGAATCTCGAGCAGGGAGCCGTAATCCAGGGTCAGCGGGCATTGCGTGAAGGAACGCCCCGCAAACACGGAAAGGCCGATACGGTCGCTATGGCGCTTCTGGATAAAATCGGCGATAACTTCCTTGGCGTAACCCAGGCGGCTGTACTTCCAGTACTCCCCGCTCTTGAGCAAGCGTTCGGCGTTCATCACGCCGAGCTTCGCCTGTTCGGCACGGGTCAGCATGTCGAGCGTGCCCATGGAGCCGGACACGTCGAGGGCCAGCATGATATCCACGCCGTCGGTATTCGTGTATTCGACTTCCATCGCGTTCTGCGGGCGGGCAAGCGCGACGACAAAGCAGGAAAGGGCCAGAAGGCGCAAGGCCGGGACAATATGCCTCAGGCGGACGCGACGGCTGGGGACAGCCTTCTTGGCAATGGTCAGCGCAGGGAACTTGATGGTACTCTTGCGGCGCCTGTTGCGGTAGACATAGAGTACAATGAGGACAGGGACAAAGACAAGCAGCCAAAAGGCCTCGGGATTCTGAAAATGCAGTGCACCAATATCCATTTCGATTCCAATTCCGATATCAAAGGGGATTCCCCCGAAACGACTAGAATATACAAAAAAAGGCCGCGGGCGAACCCACGACCTTTTTTAAAAATCCTGAAGGATTACTTCACGATGACCGAGCGAACTTCGTTGCCGACGCGGATCACGTAGGCACCCTTATTCTGGACCGTGACCAGCTGGCTGCTGCCCTTGATCATGCCGGTCTTGATGACCTTGCCCTGCATGGAGAACACGGCAAAGTTGGAACCGACGGAGGCATTGCTGATCTGGATCTGGAGGCCGTTCACGGAAGCGTTGAACCTAGCCGGAGCATAGACCGTCGCGAGAGCATCGCCAGAAGAGAGGCCCGGGCCGACAATGGTACCGCTGGAGGAGGAGTTCGGGTTCGTCACGTCGCCCGAAGAAGAGCTGCCAGTCGGATCGGCGGAAGAAGTCGGAGTCTGAGCGATTTCGCTGCGGACGCCCGGCATGCCGGTAATCGAGACCGGATCAATCACGTTGCCGCTGGCATCGAGGAATTCGATAGCCCTGATGGAAACGTCACCGATGCCGCCTTCCTTCTGCTTGACTTCGAACTTGAGGCCCCTGACATCCTTGATGATCTGCGAGCCTTCCGGAGCCGAGTTAGCATCGACCCAGTCAAGGATGTCGATTGCTTCACCATCAACACCCTTGAAACCATAGTCATACGGAGTCATGTCATATTCAATCACCTTGTAGTCAGCGGAGTTCTTGACATAGATGCCCGGTTCAGAACCGGCTTCCACGGACTTGCCGTTGAGGATAGCCATGCGGATAGGACCGGAGGTCTTAATATCGATACGGAGTTTCTTCACACCGAGAGCCTGGAGGTCAACGCCCTTCTTGCTGTCGGGGAGGAAGGACATGGCGATACCGGCAGACGGGTACAGGAGTTCGCACTTATCCGGAGTTGCATCACAAACATCCTTCTTCGCTTGCGTCCATTCCGGTTCAGGACCGATCTGCATAGAAGCTTCGGCATAGATCTTGCCACCACGGAGAACCAGCGGAGAGGTGCCGGAGTCCGGCTTCATCACGGTGGTACCATACTTGTCGTGGTAGGCACCCCAGTGCCAGAAACCAGAAACACCCACGGTGGTATCCTTCATTTCCATCTGCGTACCGTTGACATCGCTCAGAGACGGAGCCTTGCTCGGGTCCGGAGTGAAGGCGGTGAACTTGGACATATCGTTGAAGTTCGGCATGTTACCGGTCATGAGGAGGAGGTAAAGGAGGTTCAAAGTAGACATGTAGTACTTTTCACCCGGATTGTCGCCTTCGCCGCAATTTTCAGCCTTCTTGCAAGCCGTCTTGGAAGCGAGGTAGCTGTAAACCGTTCCGAGGTACTTCTGGCCAAGTTCAGTTTCGTCACTAGCGGCAGCAAGGCCGAGACCACCGGAGAAGGTGGAAGAAGCGAAGTTCCGCTTCACGGACGTTTCGGCCCTTCCGTCTACATAGTAACCGGAGTTGATTTCGCTCGCCACGGGAGCTACGTCGTAGAGCCAGTTGGTAATCTTGGCATTGAAGGCCTTGGCCTTGGCATCGCCGAACCAGTAGTAGGCCCAGGCCATGCGCCACGGGGTACGGGCGGCGTCATCGAAGAAGCCGGCCGCTTCGGACTGCTGCACAGAGGCGCTGGTCTTGGTCGGCTGATGGCTGCTCCAGTCACACCAGTCCGGGACAAGGCCCGTAGTGCCGTTCTGGCAAGCGGTCAAATCGGTGTAAGCCTGGGAAATCACGTTCGTCCAGGAACCACCGGCAACATCCTGGAAAATCTGGAAGTTGGCCGTAGTCGCATAGCTCGGGTTGAACGCGTCGTTCCAAGCGTTACCCGGCTTAATCTGGCTGCCATTGATGTCGTTCGTGGCCATCCAGGAAATAATCGTCTTGGCGTCGTTCAGATAGGAATCCTGGCCCCACTGCTTGGCAGCCATCACGAGAGCGAGGGCGGCGTCGAAGTCGGCGTCAGATGCAGAACCGGTACCACCTTCGCAGCCAACACGCCAGTTCATGCCACCGCCGTTACCGCCGCTGGACTTCCAGGTCCCATAGAGCTTGTCGAACATGTCCTTGGCACCGTTGCTACCATCGTCGATATACACGGCAATCAACATGCCGTAAGCGATAGCTTCGGACACCGTAGAGCAGGTGCCTTCCGGAGCGTAGATCCAGCCCTGGTTAGCATCGTACCAAGCGTTCTTCCACTTGCTAAAGTGCTCCTTGATCATGGAAGCATCGGCGTACTCAATAATGTTACCGTGGGGATGCTTCATGTTCTGGGGGAAGGGGTACTTCGGAGCGGCCATGGAGGAGACCGCCGCGAGGGCTACCGCCGTTGTCAAAACTGTAAATGCTTTTTTCATTCTGTTACCTTCTGAAAAAATGGATTACTCCCAGCACCACCTCTAAATACACAAACACCAATCCAATTTAAAGGTAGGACAGTATAAAATATAAAATCAAATGCCGTTTTTAACAGATTTTCAAGTGTAATAAATCGGTTTCATTTGAAAACAGTGAAGAAGCGCACGCATTTTTACGCGTACTTAGTGCATTTTATCACTCGTCACGCATTGTTTGTTTTCAAAACTTTACACAAGGTAGGGTCGAGCCGTTTACGCGGACGTCCCGGAGACCCCCGCGGCAGCCTTCGCCCTCTTGCGACGCCACACCTTGAATTCCATATAAAGCGTGCTCACTGTATAAATGAACAACAGCAGGAGCAGCGTATTCTTGGGCCGGTTCAGGTTGCAGATGCCCCAGGCAATCGTGATGATCGGCAGGTGGATCAGGTACGGATAGAACGAGGCACGGCCGACTTTACGAACAAGCGGGATGCAGAAGAACCAGGCGAGGAATCCTTTCCCGCTCAGAAGCGAAAGCACAAGCAAGGCGTAAATGAGGATAGGCAAGCTGTGGTGCAAAGCGTAGTTGATTCCGGGATTCAAGTTCGGGTTCAGCAGGAACAGGCTCCCGTAAAGGGCCGCAAGCAACAGCGCCTGCGCAATGCCGCTCACGTAGTCGCGCTTGAGGAAGTCGAAGTAGCCCTCGTTGTAGAGTCGGTAAATTACCATGCCCAGCAGGTACTCGAAAATGCGGACCGGGGCGAACATGTGGAAGAACCTGTACTTCGCGTCGTAACCGGCGAACCAAAGGTTGTCCGTAAGCCCGAAGACCGTAGCCCACACGATTCCCGGGACAAACACCAGCCCGAAAAGCACCCAGAGGCTGCGGCGGCTGCGCTTGAACAGCCAGCGGCTGAACCACGGCGTAATGGCGTAGCAGGCGAAGAAGCTCGTGAGCGACCAGGAAGGTTCATTCAGTTTCATGCCCAAATCGGGGACGATGGACCACGTGAGGGTCAGGTGCATGACCAGGCTGCGCCACGGGTGCGACATGGCAGCAAGGCCCTTCGACGCGCAATCCCCCAGCTCGCCGAACCCGGGTAGGTGCGTGTACCCGCTCAGCTTGAACACCAGCACGACAAACATCAGGAGCGTCATGAAGAAGTGCAGGCGGTACAGCTTGGCTATACGGCCGAACATGAACGGGACCACCGGAATCCGGCGCTCGGGATCGCTGAACTTGCTTGCGAAAAGGAACCCGGCGAACACGTAGAAAATACCCGCGGCAAAAGCCGGGGCGTTGAATATGGGCATGAGCCAGGTGCAGTCCGCCATATAGGCAAGGGCATTGGAACTGCCCAGGTGGAGCATCACGATATTGAGGCTCGCCAGCAGGCGCAGTCCATCTATGGCGGGGAAATAGTTCGCTGGTTTCGGCATTGTGGAGCAAATTTAGCAAATATCATGATATTTTTCACATGGAGCACTTGCCAGCAGTTTTTTTCGTTCTATTTTTCTTATAACAAGTATATATTGCCTTATTATGATCAAAATTGCCCCAAACCTACTTGACGCATTGACCCACGGAGCCTACGGCTATTTCGAATGCAACCTGACGAAGGATGTTGTTATAGGTGATTTCTATAGGTTTATCAGGGGCCGTGCAGTCCCCCTCCGCAAGGGAAAATCCCGCGAAGCCACACGCTATTCGGAATACGTGAACCTCTGGGCAAAGGAAAACCTGCTTACCAACTCCAAGCAATTCCTGGAAACCGCAAGCCGCGAGAAGCTCCTCCAGAAATTCGATAGAAACGAACTTTCCGCCAAAGCCTGCTATTGGACCGTACCGCACGAAGGCGGCACGCCCATCTGCCTTGAACAGGAATTCTACCTAATGAGGGACGAAATCGGGGATGTCTACACATTCTGCGTCGTGAAAGACGTTTCCGAGCGCGAGCGCACGCACACCCGTATAGCGCAAATGGACGCGATGCTGAACGGCATTACCAGCGACTACGAAAGCATTTTCTATGTCGACCTGGACCGAGACTCCTACTTTTGCTACCGCACGAGCAAGCGCCTGGAGGAATGCTTCAAAAAAATCGAGGCGCAGCCCCCCTACAGCAAGCAGATGGAAACCCTGGTGGACAACCTGGTGGTCAAAAAAGACCGCATGAAGGTGTACGCCCGACTGCAAAGGGACTACATCCTCAACTACCTGGAACGCGAGCCCGTCCTTTTCATCGAGTTCAAGGCGAACATCGACGGCACCGAGCAGTTCTACCGGGCAAAGCTCACCCGCGACAAGGACAGCCACACCGGGAATTGCGTCATCCTGGGTCTAAGCAACGTGGACGAGGAACGGAAGGCCGAACTCGAATTCCGAGAACAGCAGAACCGCCAGAAAACGGAACTGCAAGAGGCGACCGCCAAGGCCGAAGCCGCAAACGCCGCAAAGAGCCGATTCCTCTTCAACATGAGCCACGACATCCGCACGCCGATGAACGCCATCCTCGGGTTCGCCTCGATGGCCAAAAAGTACATCGACAACAAGGAACAGGCCATCGACTACCTCGAGAAGGTCGCTCTCGCCGGGGACCACCTGCTGAACCTCATCAACGACGTGCTCGACATGGCGCACATCGAAAGCGGCAAGATCAACCTGAAGAACGACCCCATCAACCTGCCGGAGTTCATCACCAAGTTTACCTCCATCGTCCAGGAGTCCGCAAACAAGAAAGAGACCTCCCTGAAACTCGAGCTCAAGAACATCCAGAACGAAAACATCTACGCCGACGCCATGCACTTGGAGCGCATTCTCCTGAACATTCTGAGCAATGCCATCAAGTACAGTCCGCGCAACAGCAAGATTGTCTTCACCGTCAAGCAGACACCGAGTTTCCAAGGGCTCGCCTGCTACGACTTCATCGTCGAAGATAACGGAATGGGCATGAGCCAGGAGTTCCTGAGCCACGTGTTCGACGCATTCTCCCGCGAGCACAACTCCACCGCGAGCGGCGTAAACGGCACCGGTCTCGGGCTAGCCATCACCAAGAACCTGGTCGAGACGATGGGCGGCACGCTGGAAATCGAAAGCGAACAAGGCAAGGGCACCAAGGTGGCGTGCCACTTCACCTTCAACATCCTGGACAAGTTCTACACCTTCAAGAAGGACAAGGACGCCCAGCCCAAGGAAATCGTCAGCGGGCTGTTCGAAGGGAAACGGATCCTTCTCGTCGAGGACAACGACCTGAACCGCGAAATCGCGCTTGACAATCTCAAGGAACTGGGATTCACAGTGGACGAAGCCGAAAACGGCGCCATCGCCCTGCAGAAAATCAAGGGCAACAAGCCGGGCATGTACGACCTCGTGCTGATGGACATCCAGATGCCCGTGATGGACGGATACGAAGCCGCCAGCGAAATCCGCAAACTCGGCAATTCGAGCTACTCGCAAATCCCGATTGTCGCCATGACGGCGAACGCCTTCGAAGAAGACCGGCAGAAAGCCTTCCAGGTCGGCATGAACGGGCACCTCGCAAAGCCGGTTGACACCCAGAAACTCTCCGACTACCTAGGACAGTTTTTCGCCAAGGCGTAAAAATTTAAATTCAGAGGAACAAGAGAAACAACATGACTCTACAACAATTCTACGACAGTGTGGACGAATCCCTGGACGAAGTCCTTGTCCGCCTCCACAAGGAAGAACGCATCGCCAAGTACCTCGGGCTCTTCTTGCAGGACCCCAGTTTCAACGATCTCGAAAAGGCATTCGAAGAAGAAGACATCGAGAAGGCGTTCCGCTCGGCTCACACGCTCAAGGGTGTCGCCGCCAACCTCGGATTCCAGAAGCTCTTCGAAGCAAGCAGCGCCCTGACCGAAGACCTCCGCCCGAGGGAATTCACGATAAACTCGGACACGCTGTTCACCGCGGTCCTGAACAACTACAGCAACGTCATCGAGAACATCCGCAAGTTCCTGGCCTAAAAAAGGTAAGACATTCCCGCTACGCCCCTGCCACACGGTAGGGGTTTTCGCATATATGCAAAAAATCGGCCCCGGCGTTGGAGAAACCGGAACCGATTCGTGTATGGATTAGGATTTGGTTTTATGAGAGAGCTTGTTGCCTAGCGGACGATGCGGACGGCCTGCATCTTGCCCGTGGCACGGTTACGCAGGTAGTACATGCCCGAAGACTTGACGGCGCTGGAAGACCTGAGCAGTTCGGCGGTAGCCTTGAAGCCATAGCCGCTGATCACGCCCATGCGCACGCCCTGCGTGTCGAACACGTAGTAGTGCTGCAGAGTATTGGTCTCGTCCAGCTGGGGGTTGGAAGCGATGCCCAGCGGATCGTCGCCCGTACCGCCACCAATCGGTTCCGGGTCGGTCGCGTTGGCACCCTTCACGAAGGTGAAGTAGTCCACGTCGAACCAGGCGCCGGTCACGTCCATGCGGAGGACATGCTGGCCAGCCGGGAGCGTCACGTTGGCAGAGACCTTGTTGTAGTCTTCGTAGTTTTCTTCGCCAGAAGAGGCGGCAGGAACGCTGATGGATTCAGTAAGGGGGTTGCCATCGAGCGACATCTTGAAGCTGGAAGTAGAACCTGCGGCGGCCACGGCGGCAAAGAAGGTGTACTCGCCGGCTTCGGCCACGTTGATCGTGTATTCGAGCCAGTCGCCTTCGCTGTTGTAGCCCACCACGACACCGGTAGCCTTCTTGTAGAGGTCGACACCGGTATCGCTACGGTAGTCGGAGTCACCGTGGTTTTCGGAGTCGCCATCAGCGTAAGACTGGTTGCTCGTGCCGTCTTCGTTCTTGCCCTTGCCCGGGATGTCGAAATCTTCGGCTTCGATCTTGCCCGGTACACCGATAGCGGCGCCCTTGAACGGAAGCTGCGGTTCCGGATCGACCTTGGCAGCAGCGTCACCCGTCGGAAGGCCCGTCGTGTTGACGCCCTTGTTCGACGCAAGGTATTCCTTCAGCCAGGTCATGGCCGCACGGTCCCTGCCGTCCTTGATGATACCGGAGTTACCGTTGGTCACCCAGGTCGCACCGTAGATGTAGCCCCAAAGAGTGATACCGGCAACGTGTTCGTTTTCCATGAACAGGGAAATCTGTTCCTGATAGCACTTCTTCTGGGTGTTGTCGTCTTCGGTACCGATATCGTATTCCGAAATGAACATCGGGGTCTCGGTCTTCTGCCAGATTTCATCAAGGACGCTCTTCAGCGTATTGATGTTCAAGCAGCCGCCGCCACCACCGGTACCACCGGCGCCACCGCCCTGGGTCATCATGTCATGGGCCTGCAAGCCGTAGGCATCCACCGGAGCGCCATTCTTCTTGATGGTCTGGATCAGCTGGATACCTTCGTTCTTCTGCCACTGAACAGTGTTGTAGTCGTTATAGATCAAGATGGCATCCGGCCAACGTTCACGCGCCATCTTGAAGGCCGTGGTCACGAAGGTGTAGTCACCGTTGTTATCGCCGCCGAGGGCCTGGATAATCTTGGTGTTGGGATAGCCGGAGTGATACTGGTTGTTACCGGTACGGATAGCTTCGTTCACCACGTCAATCATGTCGAGATCGGGGTACTGCTTCTTCACGCGGTCGAACCAGTCGGTAATGGCCTTCTTGGTATCGTCGGCGCTCAAGTTGCCCAACCAGTTCGGGTACTGCGAACCCCACACCAGGGCGTGGAACTTGAAGAAGCCCCCGTTGTTCTTTGCCCAGTTATAGGCGGCATCGCAACCGCTGAAATTGTAGTTGCCGCGGGAACCTTCGATAGACTGCCACTTACATTCGTTTTCGGCAGTAATCTGGTTCCAGTAGGTACCGAAATCCGAACGCACCTGGCCACGAGTCGTAATGTTGCCGACGAACTTTGCGGCACCGTCAGCCAACCCCGGACCGGCGAACGAATAAGCCGACGCAAGAAGCACGGCAGAGGTAATTAGAGATTTAAAGTTAGACATATCCACATCCTTGTTTTGGTTAATTCCATACTATCTATAATCTATCCCGATACCATTCGTAGAGCCTTTTCGGAGGCCTAAAAATTATGGATAAATAGTCCATGCGCCAATGACATTTTGTCAATGGCGCCGTTGACATTTTGGCAATGGGAAACTGTTTTTTTTCGACTAAAAACAGGAGCCTATTTCGCGACATTGACCATGAACGTTTCGTGGCCACGAACCTCGCGAACAATATAGACGGCAGGCTTGAAGCCCTTCGCTCTAAGCGTCGTCGAAGCAGCGGTACGATCCATGCTCACCTTGCCCACGAAACGGCCTCCCAAGTCGTAAATTCCATAAGTACGCGGGCCCGCAATTTCGACGCGAAGAGCCTTGCGCATGTCCGTCGTCGAATCCGTCGGCGAATCCGTCGGCGAATCGTTTTCCGGGGCATCCTTGCCGCTGACAAAATTCAGGTAGTCGATGTTCACGTAGTTGCCGACAACGACCATCTTGAGCACATGCTCTCCCGCCGTCAATCCGGCAATGTTCGCCGATACGCTTGCGTAAGTGGACCAGTCCTCGCCCTTGGTCGCAACGAGCGTATCCGTGACCGCCACGTCGTCGATGAACAGCTGGACGCCTACATCGTCGGCATTGGTCGCCATGCTCGCATAGACGGTATAATCCCCGGCCGTCTTCACGTCGACAGAATACTTGAGCCATTCGCCATCGGCCGTATAGCCGATTGCATAACCCTTGGAAGCATCCGCCGAATCTATCTGCACGATATCCACGCCATCTTCGCGGTACACGCCGCCCTCGTTTTCGCTGTCGCTGTCGCGGTAGGCGCGGTTCGCCTTGCCTTCGTCATAATTCTCGGCTTCGATCTTGCCCGGAATCGCGGCGCGGACACCCTTGTACGGAGTCGGAGGAGTAGTATCCTGCTCAATGGCATCCAGGTAGATTTCATCCTTGTAGTCGGTACCGATCTTGAACCAGTCAAAGTCGGCATAGCCGCCCGATGTCTTGGTCGCGTAATTGAACAAACCGAAGCGGTAGCCCACAAACATGTGGAGCGAATAGCTGAGGCTTACGTTGTCCCCAATCTTCTTCCATTCCGAACCATCGGTGCTGTAGTAGAACGAAGCAGTGCCGCGATCAATCGGCAAGTCGAAATCCACACGCAGATAAACCTTGGAATCGGAGAGCGGTTCACTCGCCTTTTCGGCTTCGCCCTTTTCGCTTCCGCTATACATCACGACCTTGTAACTATCGCCGCTCTTGGCTAGCGCGACAAAACCCTTGTCGTCTTGCAGGGCGACAAGGCCCGCAATATCGCCGTCCTTCATGCCCGAGCCATCCACGAGCGTCCTGCCGGAGCACTTGGGGCCGAACGTGCGCTGGGTAAGCATGTTCTTCGCCGTCACAATCCTAGAATCGGTGCGGCTCGTGGTAATGCGGAAATGCCCGGGATTCGCCGTCAAGCTCCAGTTCTTGTCGTCGGGATTGTGGTTCCATTGCCATTCGAGCGGGAGCACGTCGGAATCGAAATCGTCACTTGTGACCATGCCGTAGCCCGGTAACGGGGATGCAGGCAATTCAAGCGTCGCCGGAGCCTTCTTGGAGCCTCCCTCGGGTTCTGGCCAGCCATCCTTCCAGACCATCGGGACAAGGTGCGACATGCGACCAACCGGGCCGGAATCGCGGAACAGGAGCGCATACCACTTGCCATCCGGAGTGTCGAAAATGCCACCCTGGGCTACACCGTTATCCTGCAAGAAAATGCGACCGGAAAAACCGTCCAGGAGGCTCTTGGAACGGTAGACAACCTCCGTACGGCACGAACCGGCGGGCCATGAAATCGTAAACAGATAGTATTCCCCGTTAACCTTTTCCATGTGCGAGCCTTCCTGCTGCACGTAATAGTTGCTGGAACCCGTCACCCGGTTGATGCTCACGCCACCGAGTTTGCCGCTCTTGCCGCCGGCCTTCACGCCGCTCGCATCATCGTTGAGCTGCACGTAGCTGATCTGGTCACCGCTGCCGTAGAACACCCATGCGGTGCCGTCGTCGTCGAAGAACAGGGACGGGTCATGGTAGAAGGGCAACTGCACCTCGGTCCAGGGGCCGTTTTCCACGTCCGCAGTCTTGTAGAGGTGCGTCTTGTTGCTCGTGTATGACGGCGTCAACACATAGAAAAAGCCGTCACGGTAACGGATGCTCGAAGCCCAGGAGCCCTTGCCGTAGGCATCCTGGCCGTTGAGGTTCATATTGTTGTTGTTGATGAGGGTCTGGTAGGCATACCCCACCGTACGCCACTGCGCAAGGTCGGTACTCTTGAACACGGGCACGCCCGGCGCAAAGTGCATCGTCGTCGTCACCATGTAATAGGCGTCGTCCACGCGGACAATGGAGGGGTCCGGACTATCGACATAGAGAATCGGGTTATTGACCGTATCCGCATTTGCGGTATCAAAAACGGCAAAAACAGCCAAAATGGCCACAACAAGCCTAGAAAGGCGCTCAAACGTTCCCATACTTACTCCTTGGCAACGCCACCCTGCGCGGGAGGGCGCTGCGCAACAAAACCACGCCTATAAAATACCCTTGAAAACCGGACATATTATTTGTTCCGGAAGCGTTTTCATGGATTTTTTATCAAGGCAAGGCCCATCTGCTTTTTACTGGGATTCAAACATTTTTTTGCGCACATTTGTAAACATTTCAATACGGAAAGTGTGGACTTTTTTCTTTTTTCTCAATATTCACAACACTTATTTTAGGGCAATTCGCAAAAAAAAGGGATTTAATGGGCCCTAGACCTATATTAAAGTAGGAGTATGCACAATAGCTGGGTAAAACCTGCTATTGGAAGATTTATCAACGAACCAAAAAGGAGTACACATGATCGGTTCACACGTCAAGGCAATTGCAAGTGGGGTTGCATTGCTGAGCACAATGACCTTCGCATGGTCCATTTCTGGCACAGTGGTGACAGAAGCAGGCGCAGGGATTCCCCAGGTAGAAATCAATGCTTTCAACTATGGTGGCATAGGAACACAAAGCGATGCCTTTGGTAACTTCGTGCTTTCCAGCGAAGGCGCATCCGCTCTGTCACAGGATTTCTCTGGCCAGTTTTCCGTGCACTATACGGGCAAGATTCTGACGATGGAAGGCCTCAAGGCCCAAACTTTGAAAGTTGCTGTAATGGACGCCCTCGGCAAGGTGGTCTACAACAAAGAATTCCGCGAAACATACGGTTCCCTGACTCTCGACCTGAACAAGGTCGCCGGACAGCGTGCATCCTTCCTCCGCATCACGAGCAACGGATCGAGCAACACCTACATGCTCACCGCCAAGGGCGCTTTGCTTAAGGAAGCCGATGTGCTGCTGCCCATGCTCATGTTCGCAAAAGCAGGCTTTGAAAATCGCAGCTATCAGATGCTTGCCGAAGTTGAAGCGGGTGTCACGATTGTCATGAAGGCCGCTGCCGCAGTAAGCAGCTCCAGCATAGTTGCAGGCAGCAGCTCTTCTAGCCGACACCATCACGGCAATTCCAGCAGCTCCACCGTCACATCGAGCAGCAATCCGGGCCCCAGCCAGCAGAGCTCTTCTAGCGTAGCTCCTGCATCCAGCGACAACGACACTCAAGCAACTGTGACTGTTGACTGCTCCGGCAAGACTGCAAAGGTCGGGGATAAGCAGAACATGAGCGTGACCGTCGATGGCAAGCAGCGCACCTTCATTATGCATATCCCGAGCGCCTACAAGGGCGACAAGCCGGTACCGCTCGTTATTGACTACCACCCGATTGGCGGTAGCGGCAATGGCGAATTTGGCAGTTCTCCGTACAAGGCCAAGACTGACCCCGAAGGCGTCATCACGCTTTACCCGGACGGCACCAGCAAACCGGGTGGAATGGGTAACGGCTGGAACGTCGGTCCCTGCTGCTCCAACGACGACGACGTCAAGTTCTCTTACGCAATGATCGACAAGCTCAAAGAAATCGCCTGCATCGACCCGCAGCGCATCTACGCAACCGGTTTCTCGATGGGTGGCGGTATGAGTAACCACGCGGCCTGCATGATGTCCGATGTCTTCGCGGCAGTTGCTCCGGCAGCTATGGACTTGAACAAGACCAACAGCGCCGCTTGTAAGATGGCACGTCCTATCTCTGTCATCAACTTCCGCGGCACAAACGACCCGGTCTGCAAATATCAGGGCGGCGATAGCGGATTCAACGACGGTCTGAACTTCCTCGGCGCCGAAGGCACCTTCAAGTTCTGGGCCGAAAAGAACGAATGCCAGGGCTCCCCGACCAAGAACTCCAACGGTTGTGACGAGTACTCCAACTGCAAGGACGGCACGAAGGTCGTGCTCTGCACCAAGCAGGGCGGTGGTCACGACTACGGTGACGCTAGCATTGGCTGGCCGTTCCTCAAGCAGTTCACACTGCCCGCCAGCTTCGTGAAGTAATATTTATTCTTCATATTCTCTCCTCAGGCGCCCGTCTCCGGGGCGCCTTTTCATATATATAAAGCACACATATTTTTATGGCTGCGCATACGCTAAGCTTGTCGTCAGGCAAACGATAAAACGCCCCGGGATTCCCCGGGGCGCCGCGCTTTTAACGCGTTGGGTGTGGAGTATGTTTAAAGCGTTCTACAGGGCCTTTATCTTGAGCACCTTGCTTGCGGAACCGCAGCGGACCACGGCCACGTAGACTCCCGATTTCAGCGAGGCGAATTCCACCATGCCGGAACCCGAGCCCGCCCTCCTCGAAACCAGATGCCCGTTGGCATCGTAGAGCATCGCCGTATAGGCCTTGTTCCCGGGGACGGTCACCATCAGCGCCAGGGTGGCACGGGACATTTTCACTTCGTGCACGGACAGCGTCACCGGCACACGTTCTTCAATTACAGTTGTCGAAGAAGTCGCTTCCAGTTCGAACCAGTCGATGTTCAGCAGGTAGGATTCCCCACCGGAATACTGCAGCATCAGCGTCTGCTCGCCCGCCGGGAGCTCGATTTCCGTTTCGGTTTCGTACCAGTCGTTCCATCCCGTCGTCTTGTCGGGATCGACCGTCAGGGAGCCCAAGGCATTCCCCGCAGAATCGGCAATGACAATCGTGGACTTTTCCTCGGAGCCGGAAGCGACCCTTGCACGGACCTTATACGTTCCCGCGCTGGACACCTTCACCAGATAGCTGGACCAGTCACCGTCGTTAATCCAGCCCAGGTTAGGCTCGCCGGACTCGTCGGGTTCGATTTGCACGCCGTCCATGGCGATATAGCTTTCGGCCTGGATCTTGCCCGGGAGCGTAACAGCCTCGAACGGCTGGTTCGTGAGTTTCAGGTTGCCGTCAAACTCGTAGACCGTGCCGGGGACCGTCGAGGTGGAATAGGAGTTGGACCCGTTCATAATATTGAGGGTCTGCCCCACGAGCGACTTGATGGAAATGTAGGCCAGCTTGCCGCCCTTCCAGGCCATGGAATCGATCTCGAAACCGCCACGGGCGCGGATGCCCTTGATGCTTCCGTCCTTCCACTGCGAGGGGAGTGCCGGGAGCAGGTTGATTCTGCCGTTGTGGCTCTGCATAAGCATCTCGTTCACGCCGGAGACCGCACCGAAGTTGCCGTCAATCTGGAAAGGCGGATGCGCGTCGAACAGGTTGTTGTACGTCTTGCCCGGAGTGAGAAGCATGCGGATCATCTTGTAGGCATGGTCGCCATCGTGCATGCGGGCCCAGAAGTTGATTTTCCAGGCGAGGGACCAGCCGGTTGCATCGTCGCCGCGCTGTTCCAGCGTGACGCGGGCACCCTTGATCAGGTCAGGAGTCTCTTCCGGAGTAATCTGGGCGCTCGGGAAAAGGCCGTACAGGTGCGAAATGTGGCGGTTCTTGTTGTTCGGATCGTCCCAGTCCTGGAGCCATTCCGTAATCTGCCCGTACTTGCCCGTCTTCGTGGGCGGCAGGCGCTTGACCGTCGCTTCCATCTTCGCACGCACATCCTCGTCGACGCCGAGAATCTTGGACGCCTCGATCGTGTAGTTCAGCACGTCGCGGATAATCTGGTTGTCCATCGTGGGGCCAAAGCAAACGTTGTAGCCGCCGTGGTCGTTTTCCGGGGAATCGCTCGGGGCCGTCACCAGGTACTTGTTGCCGGTTTCAGGTTCTTCCACGAGGCTGTTCACGAAGAAGAGAGCCGCCCCCTTCATGGTCGAGTAGACATCCTGCAGGTAAGCCTTGTCGGTCGGGTTGAAGAGGAAATGTTCCCAGAGGTGCGTGCTGAGCCAGCCGGCACCGCTCGGCCAAAGGCCCCAGGCACCGTCAATCGGGGCGGTACGGTTCCAGAGGTCGGTATTGTGGTGTTCCACCCAGCCTTCGTCCACGCCCCAATGCACCTTGGCGGTCTTTTCGCCCTGCGGCACCATGCTCTTGATCTTGTCGATGAGCGGCCACACGCATTCGCCGAGGTTGGCCGTTTCAACCGGCCAATAGTTCATTTCGAGGTTGATGTTCGTGGTGTACTTGCTGCCCCAAATCGGGTTCGTGTCCTTGTTCCAGATTCCCTGAAGATTGGCCGGTTGCCCGCCCTTGCGGGAACTTGCGATGAGCAAGTAACGGCCATACTGGTAATGGAGTTCAACAAGGGAGGGGTCGTTGGTGGAATTGAAGTTCTTCACGCGGCTGCTGGTGATGTCGCCGGCGCTCTTGTCGGCTTCGCCCAGGTTGAGGGTCACGCGGTTGAAAATCGCCTGGTAGTCTTCCAGATGCGTCGCCTTGAGTTCTTCGTAGGACTTGCCCTTGACCTTGCTCATGATGTCGGCGGCGATGGCTCCCGGATTGCCGGAAACATCGTCGAAGGCCTTGAAGTTCGTCGCAGTCGTGAGCACGAGCGTCGCGGAGTTCGCGCCTTCCACGGAAATGTTGCCGCCCGATACAGAAACCTTGCCGCCGTCGGTAAACACGTTCAAGCGGTTCTGGAACTTGATGGAATTGACAGTCACGTCGTAGATGAGCGTGTTGCCTTCCGAAGACATGCTGTTGCTGCGGTGCGGGGTCGTCATGGTCGCACCGAAACTCACGGAGCCGTCCTTGTCGGCCGAGAGATGCACCACGATGACATGGTCGGGGTAGCTCGCGAAATACTCGCGCGTATGCTTCACGCCGCCCGCAGAATACGTCGTCTTCGCGATAGCCGTACGGAGGTCAAGTTCGCGGCGGTAGTCCCCCGCCCCGGTATGGGACGTCGTAATCACGAGGTCGCCCACCGGCTGGAAGCTCGCCGGGCCCGGGCCGATCATGCGGTCGTTCACGATGGATTCCGCCGTGCGGTAGTCGCCGCGGAACAGCGCGTCGCGGGCATCCTTCAAGTAGTTCGCCGCGCCCTGCTTGTTGTTGTCGCCAGGGCCGCCGGACCATACGGTACTTTCGTTCAGGCCGATATAGTCCTTCGTGACGCCGCCATAGATAAGGCCGCCCATGTAGCCGTTGCCTATCGGCAAGGCGTCAGTGAATTCAGTACCGGCATCGGTATTGTACCAAAGAGTCAAGGGATTTTCGGCTTGTACCGGAACAACGGTCCCTAATATAAGGCACACCAAACAAAAAGATTCAGCGGCAAAGCGCTTAACAAAACCCATACATCCTCCTATTTTAGGAATCCGTTCCCGGATAACCCTAAGATATCTTATTATTCCGCCGTCCAGAACGGCGAGAAACAAATCTTTTTGGACGAATTATCAATAAGCAACTATCGATAGGCCCAACAGGGTTGCGCGAAAATCCAGTTAATTTGTAAAAAAAGGCATCTACGAATACTTTCCGTAGATGCCCTCGGGTATGGTGTGTTTAGGAGATATTATTTCCTTACGGAAATCCTGTACGTCTGCCCGCCCTTCTTCGCCTTGACCAGGTAGACGCCGGAACGCTGGACTGCACCGACCGTCTTCGCGTGCAAATCCTCGATACCGCGCGTCGTAAACTTGGACACCAGCTGGCCCTGCATGTTGAAGACGACATAATCCTTGGATTCGGTGTGCCACTGGATGTCGCGCACGGCAACGTCCGGAGTCTTCGTCGTCGTATCCGGTTCGGTAGCCGTTGTGTCGGTATCCGGCTGTTCGGTATCTTCCACCTTCTCGGTCGGATCCTCGGCCACGTCGTTTTTGTAGATGTCGGTCGGGTACTGCGCGTCGACAAGGCTCGTTTCCAGGTTCTTGAAGCCGAGATTCGCGAGCGGGGTCGGGTCGTTCAGTTTCTGGCGAATCGGGGCGAGACGGAACTTGTGGCTATACTCGTTCTTCGAGAACAGGCGGTAAGCATCGAGCGGTTCCGCACCCCAGCTGTTGATGCCGCCGAGGCCCATCTGGTGCAGATCCACGCGGAGGACGATATCCTTGTTGCGCTTGAGTTCCCACGGGAGCTTCACGTCGGTGAGTTGCTCCGGAGAATAATGCTGGGCGCTGAATTCCATGCGCGGGGAGCCCACGATCAACAGGCCCTTGCCCTCGTCGTTGGTGAGGGCCGCCCACTTCACGTCGGTGCGCTGACCCGTTTCACCAATTTCCATGTACATCACGGTCATCGAGTCGGCATAGGTGCCGTACATGCCCATGAAGCTGCCGCGGTTACGTCCGAGGTAGTTCTCGTCGGGGCCACGGCCAAAGAAGCGGACCCTTTCGTAGCCGCCCGCCACGGTAAAGAGCGTACCGACATTGGGGATGTAGCTCTTGCTGCCGTCCGGGTTGAACGTGTATTCCACGATGACATCGCCGCTGCCGTAGATGGTGTAGGTCAACGTCATGCGAGAGGAGCCCACATCCGGGAAGGCGAGCTGGAACGTCACCTGCGTTTCCTGGGCGGAGACTTCCTTCACCTCGGCACCTCTCACGGAACGCTTCGCGCCGGCATGGCGCCATTCCCCGTGACCGCGTTCCATGTTGAAGCCCTTGTCGTTGTCGGTCGGGGCGCGCCAGAAGTTCGGAATGCCGCCGTCCTTGATGAGGGTATCGCCGTCGAGCACGTAGCTTGCAATCGTCGCGTTCTTCTGGTCGATACGGATCTTGAAATCGTCGCCTTCGACAGTGAACTCGTCGGAGCCGCGGGTCACGCGGTGGCCGGGCAGGGAGCTGATGTCGATCTTCGGGGACTTGGCCTGGCCCACGTTGATGGCAAACTGTTCATGACCGATGCTGTAACCGGTCTTCGCCCAAAGCTGGTTCTTTTTCAAGCGGAAGTCCACGTCGAGATGGTATTCCGAACCGTTCTTGAACTCGATTTCGGGCATCTTGATGGAAACTTCCTTCTTCTGGTTCGGGCCGATATTCAGCTGGGATGCGTCAATCTTCCCTTCCTTGATGACCTTGCCGTCTTCCTTGATTTGCCAGTAACCTTCGAGATAGTCGCTGAGGGTCAGGAAGAGGAAGCGGCTCTGCACTTCGATCTTGCCCTTGGAAGCATCCACGTCCTTCACGCGGACCTGGCTGTACTGGTACTTGACTTCCCACATCTCGGGCTGGATCTTGCGATCGGGGAAAACGAGACCGTTCGCGCAGAAGTTGTCGTCGTTCTGCCAGTCACCCCACATGCCGCCGAACTCGAAGTACGGAGTTCCCTTGTGGCGCAGGCCCTGGTCGATGAAGTCCCAGATGAATCCGCCGAAGGAACGCGGGTTGCCGTAGAAGGCGTCCATGTATTCCTGAAGGTCGCCCACGCTGTTGCCCATGGCATGTTCGTATTCGCAAAGCATGATCGGCTTGTTGGCATCGTTGTAGGTTCTCACGGCGTCGGGGCCAAAGTACATCCAGCTGTTCACATCGGCGTTGTTCCAGTCGCCCTCGTAATGCACGAAGCGAGTGGAGTCGGCATTGTGGGCGGCCTCGCGTTCGGAGGCAAAGACGTTTCCGTTGCCGGCCTCGTTGCCGAGCGACCAGAGGATAATGCAGGGATGGTTCTTGTCGCGCTGCACCATGGAAACCATGCGGTCCACGGCAGGGGCGCGCCAGTCGTCGCTGTTCTTGGGCAAGTCGTTGTTCGCGCCATGGCTTTCGACGTTCGCCTCGTCAATCACGTAGATGCCGTACTTGTCGCAGAGATCGTACATCACCGGATTATTCGGGTAGTGCGACATGCGCAGGGCGTTGATGTTGAAACGCTTCATCAAGATGACATCCTGTTCCATCTGCTCGTAGGTCACCGCACGGCCGTGATCCGGGTCGAGTTCATGGCGGTCAACGCCGTGGAACTTGACGGGCATGCCGTTCACGTAAAGACGCGGGGCACCGTTGTCCTTCTTGATTTCAATCTTCCTGAAGCCGATCTTGTTACTTTCGACCTGGACAATCTTGCCGGAAGCATCCTTGAAGGCAAGCACGGCGGTATAGAGGTCAGGCGTTTCTGCAGACCAGCGCTTGGGCTTGCTGAGCGGGAGCTCGAAATGCACGCTCTTTTCGGCTCCGTTCGGGCCAATGCCGGACACCCTCTGCGAAGAAGGAGAAATCACCTCGGCACCGGATTCGTCGTAGAGGGAAAGTTCCACGGTGTATTCGTCGGACTCCGTTCCGGTGGAATTGTAGATCCACGCCGTCGTCTTCAGGAGACCGTCGGTATAGTTATTCGTAAGCGTCGCGTCAATCTGGAAATCCTGGATATGCACGGGCGGCACGGCATAGATGTACACGTCGCGCATGATACCCGAAAGACGGATAAAGTCCTGGTCCTCGAGCCAGCTGCCGTCGCACCAGCGGAACACCTGGACAGAAATGTTGTTCTCGCCCTTGCGCAGGTACTTGTTGATGTCGAATTCATGGCCCGTGAAAGAGTCTTCGCTATAGCCCACATAGTTGCCGTTCACCCAAACGTAGTAGGCGGATTCCACGCCCTCGAAGTGGACGCGGATGCGCTTGCCGTCCCATTTCTCGGGAACGGTGAACGTGCGGCGGTAATGGCCCACCGGATTGAACTCGGTCGGTGCGCCCGGAGCAGAGACCCTGTTGTTCTGCGACCAAGGATAAATTACGTTGGTATAAATCGGATGGTCGTAGCCGTGAAGCTGCCAGGAACTCGGAACCGGAAGGTCGTCCCAACCGGACACATCGTAATTGTCCTTGTAGAAGTCGTTGTTCCGTTCGCTCGGCTTTTCGACATGGAAAAATTTCCACGTTCCCGAAAGCGTCTGGTACCATTCGGATCCATGACGGTCGCCCTTTACCGCTTCTTCCACGGTCGTGTACGGCATCGAAGTCACATGGGGTTTAAGGCGGTTCACCTCGAATACACGCGGTTTTCCGTTCCACTCGTCGTTCGGCTGCGCAAAGGCAGTCATGCAAGCACAAAAGCCTACAACACCGGCTAGGGTAAAGAGCTTCTTCATAACATCCTCATACTTTTAAACTTTATATCAAAAATATCCCTTTTTTAGGGGTATTTAAACGGAACAAAAACAAGTCTCATGGATTTTTTATCAAAAGGGCGGGACTCTGTCCCGCCGTCTTTTTGAGGTTCCAAAGTTGATTTCAAAACACTTTTTTATTTCACCTGCACGCGCATGGTCTTGGCATGGCCGACACTACGGACAAGGTAGGTTCCACGTGCATAGCCTTCGCGCGCCATCGCGTTGCGGACAGATTCCCCACGCAATTCCACTCGGCCCAAATACTTGCCGGTCAGCCCAAACACGTCGCAAGCCGTTACCGGGCTCACCTCGAGCCGCACCTTTTCTACCAACTGGGAAGGCGGCAGAGTCTGGTTTGCCGAATCCGCGAACTGGATCCAGTCAATGTTCAGGTAGTCGCCCGTAATAAGCAGCCTGACAACATGCTCGCCCTGCTTGAGTTCGACAGTGCCCACGTCGATTTCCTTGTACACGTCCCAGGTGGAATCCGTTTTCGGGACCGCAACAGTGTCCGTCACCGCATTATTGTCCACCAGCAACATGAAGCTCGACGTCTCGGAAGCCGTGGCCACGTTCGCCTTGACAAAGTACTTGGCGTCGGCAGGCACGTTCACGGAGTATTCCATCCATTCGCCAGCCTGCGTATAGCCAACGGCATAGCCCTTGCAATCCTTGGTCGCGGCGGAATCGGAGCATTCCAGCCCGACAACATCCACGCCGTCTTCACGGTAGACACTTCCCTGGTTTGCAATATCCTTGTCGCTGAAAGAGACCCCCTGGCCGCCTTCATCGTAATCTTCCGCCTGCACCAATGTTGGGAAGACGAAGGCACCCTTGAACGGAGCCTGCGGAACCGGATTCGAGAAATCAGCCAGCGGGATGTTCGAAATCTTGTCGGCAAGATTCTTGAATTCGCCCTGGAGGCCTGCGGCGGCAGCGACGGATTCAATGTAGCCGCCATTGTTTCTTTGAGTAAATTGACCCGGCTGGTTCTGGCCGACACCATTCGGAGAATTTTTGTAAGAGTTATTTTCGACGGTAAAGCCGCTAGAACCTTCGTCGAGGTAAATCGGCAAGACCCAGTAATCAGACCACTTAGAGGCTCCGTAATCATGGAGGTAGTTTTCCTTGATTTCACTGCCAGTTCCCTGATTCGAAAGCGTATAGATTGGGCCCGAGTCGCAGAGTAGGCGGGAAATGTGGTGAATATTGTTCTTGTTGATGTGGTTGTTGGTCATGGCGGTTTCGCTCTTGGTCCAGCCAAAACCCACCGAAATGCCGGAATAGTACGTGTAGGATATTTCGTTGTTTTCAATGACGACATAGCGCGGATAACCGGCACCAATGCCCACAGCACCCTGGTGCTCGTTCGTCACGTTCGTAATCAGGTTGTAGCGGATGGTATCGCGAGTACTGATTTCGTCCTTGTCGCTCGGATTGTAGGCGATATGAATTTCGGTCGTGGAGTCCTGATAGAACTTGCCAAGCATAATGCCTGCAGCGCCAATTTCGTAGAACACGTTGCCTTCAATCACGTCGTCATTGGTACCAGAGACAAAGTCAAGGCCAGTTGCAGCCATTTGCGTGAAGGTACAGTTCTTGACCAAGAGATGATGAGCGTTTTCGACACGGAAACCAGCATCGGGGCGCCACAGCAAAAACTTGTTGCTGTTCAACTTTTCCCAATTTCCGCGGCCTGGATCCGCAAGGACATCCACATTGAAGTTTGCCGCCTGCAAATCCAGGAAACCTTCTTCGCTGGGGCGGGTATAATTGGAATGGGCAAAAATCAGGCCTTCGAAAGACATATAGCCCACCTTGTTCTTGGTATCCTTGCCTAAAACGTTGAACAAAGTATTGAAACGGGGAGCAACCACATTGGCCGTAGCCATGCTTTCTCCGGAACGGGGCTTGTAGTAAAGCACATGTTCCTTTTCATCCAGGTACCATTCACCCGCAGCATCAAGCAAATCGTAGGAGTTTTCCAGATAGAAAACCTGCTGCTTGGGCGGATTGCTCGTGAAGGCCGTACCGAGCATCGGGTATGCGCGATGGAACAGCTTGGTACGTTCAGGATCCTTGGGAATGAGTTTTGCAGTACCGCCGTTCACCTCGGCCTTTTCCAATCGCAAGATGCTTTCGGCCCAGGCGATCATCAGATGGATTTCAACATTCTCGATGTTCTTGATGTTCTTGACGTAGTCCGCAGAAACGTCAAAGGCGCGGCCCGAAGAGTCCACCTTCGTAAGGCGCACGAAATCGTGATCGAAGCTGCCTTCGCCCTTGTCATTTGCAGCAATCGCGTTGGGGAAGCAAGCGCGAACGGCCTTCTTGCCATTCACGTACAACTGGCGGAAATTGCCTTCGACGCCTTCGGCCTTCCAGATACCATTCGCCTCATCATGGATGGCCCAGCCAGTAATTGGCATGCCGCCCGTGATTAGCGGATTTTCGCCATTGTAGGCCTTGTAGCGCACGTAATGGCCGTCCTTGCCGCCGTCGCGTTCGTCAAAGTTCACCGTGCTGTTCAGCTGGTAGGTTCCCTCGCGCAAGTACACGACGATATCGCCCGTCATGGCGCCGTTGATTTCGCGAACGGCCTTCTGCGCCTTGGTTATTGTCTTGAAGGGAGCAGTTTCTGTACCCGGATTGGAATCGCTGCCTGTGGGCGCAACATAAAATGTCGCCTGTTCCTGAGCAAAGCCCAAACTACCCACTAAGCAAAACGTTGCAAAAGCAACAAAACCAAACATTCTACACATTGTTTCATCCTCTTTTTGGACCCTTCTATAAGATACCTTCCATAGAGCTTTTTTTCACCGGTCAAGCGCAAGTTATCGTGGACACTTTATCCAAAAGAGAAAAGTTCAAAATAAGAAATCAGGCGCTCCGATTGCCCGGAACGCCTGATTCTTGGGATGTGTTTATAGGAATACTTTTTTTACTTCGCCGTGTTCACCACGTGCACGCCGGAAGCGTTACGCACCATGTAGATTCCAGGCCTGTAGCCAGCCATCTTCAGGGATTCCGCGATGGTCCCGCTGGCAACATTCACTCGGCCCAGGCGCTTTCCCGACACGGAGAACACTTCGTAGTTGCGCGACTTCGCGACATCCACAAGCGGAGCCTTAATGGCGAGAGCCGGACCTGCATTCGGATCGGTAAACTGCAGCCAGTCCACGTTCAAGTAGCCACCCGTGATGAGCAACTTGAGTACATGTTCGCCCTTGGTCAGCTCAACGGAGCCCACGTCGATTTCCTTGTACACGTTCCATGTCGTGTCCACCTGCGGCACGGCAATGGACTCGGTAATCGCCTTGTCGTCGACGAACAGCTGGAAGGCCGAAGTCTCGGATGCCGTCGCCACGTTCGCGGTAATGTTGTAGCTGGCATCGGCAGCGACATTGATGGTGTATTCCACCCATTCGTCGTCCTGCGTGTAGCCGATGGCAAAGCCCGTGCAGGCCGCGTCGCCACACTTGGAATCGTCAATCGCCACGACGTCGACTTCGTCCTGTCGGTAGGCTTCGCCCTGGTTCTCGCGATCCTTGTCGTAGAAGGCCTTATTGTGGCCACCCACATCGTAGTTCTCGGCCTCGACCTTGCCCGGCACCGCTGCAGCGACATCGTTGTAGGGAGTCTGCGGGACAGCGGAAGCGTTGCTGACCATGTACCAGTAGTCGAAATCAAAACCGCCCTGCTTCACGACAAAGAACAGGTCGTCGACACCGGCCGCATCCGTCAGAGCAAACGTATGTTCTTCCCACTTGGAGCTGGACGGGACATCGATGGATGCCAGGACAGCGCCCTTCTCGGAACCCGCGTGGACTTCAAGCTTGCCGGCATTTCCCTTCGTGCAGATAATGATGCTGTCGGCGCCGTCGCCCATGTCCACAGAACGGACCTTTGTATAGAAATTGCTGCCCATGTTGGTGAGGTAAACCGCACCGTTTTCCGATGCCACATGGTTGATAATCGTGTAGTTGCCGCCTTCGGGATCGCGGGGCTTGTCAATGGTCATGTTGCCCACCCAGGACTTCGTCTCGGCTTCCACGCGTTCAAACGGGTCGAGGTTCTTGACCGGTTTCACGACGCCGTTGTCGGTCGTCTTGAGGGAGGGAATCGTACCGTCCTCATTCCACGTGAATTCTTCGATCGCGGTAGAACGGCTGTAGCCGCCGCCGCTCGCGTTTTTCTGGTTGTGGTAGAAGAAGAAGCTACGGCCCTTGAAATCGATGATGCCGCAGTGGTTCGTAAAGGCATTGCCCTGACCCGGTTCCATGATGATTCCGCCCCAGGTCCACGGGCCCGTCGGGGAATCGCTGGTGGAGTACGAAATCTTTTCGCCCTGGGCGGTGCCGTGGGAAGCGTAAAGCATGTAGTACTTGTTGTTGCGCTTGTGGATCCACGGACCTTCGGTATAGACGGAGTTGCCATTCGGCGAGAAACCACGGCTCATGTCGAACACCTTGATATCGCCGTCGAATTCAATCATGTTTTCTTTGAGCTTGGCGTAATAAAGTTTCGGGTTGCCCCAGTAAAGCCATGCCTGGCCGTCATCGTCAATCCACACGGTCGGATCGATGTAGTCCCAGTTCGGGCCGGCAAGGTGCTGGCCGTTACGGGCGTCCTTGAACGGGCCTTCGGGCTTGTCGGCCACGGCGACGTTGATGGCGCGGCCACCGCGGGTCGATTCCACGGTCACGTAGTAGTAATACTTACCGTTGCGGCGTACGACTTGAGCAGCCCAGTCACCGTTCTTCTTGGCATTGCCGCCAAAGCTTTCGTTCGAAAGAATAAGCGTGCCCTTGTCGGTCCAGTTCACCATGTCGGTAGTGCAGGAAACGCGCCAGCCGTGCATCGTGAAGAAGTGGCCGCCCTCGTCGTTACCCGTGTACACGCAGACCGTGTCGCCAAAGACGACCGGAGCCGGGTCCGGAGAATAGTATGTCTGGATAATCGGGTTTTCGGCCATAGCTGCCGAAATTAGCCCAAAACCGAGCAAGGCCGAAGCCAATTTTACATGTCTTGCAAAACTCATTGTAACATCCCTTTCGCCCTAAAAGGCGGATTTTTCAACCCACCCTGTAAAAATACCCCCAAAAAGGGGGCATTTAACTATCCAAAAGGCAATTCGCATGGACAAGTTATCAACAATTAAGGCATGCGGAAACCCGTCATTTTACGCGAATTCGGGCATTCAGACCACCGCCCCGCACAAAATAGACTCCGCTGGCGTAACCGGCACTTTTCAGCGAAGCCGAAACGTCCGCACCGGTGCCCATGCGCAAATCCATGCGGCCAAGGAACCGGCCCGTCATGCTGAACACCTGGAGAGCCTCCATAGGCGCGTGCTGCCAGCGGACAGTCCCATGGAGAGCCGCCGAGCTATCCGCCGACACGGACGAATCCGAAGCGGCGACAGGAACCGCCGTGGAATCCTTAGGCGAAGCGGGAGCAACCGAGTCGCCCACAAGGGAATCCGCAGCAAGGGAATCCCCGGAAACGGAGTCCTTGGCGCCCGTATCCGCCACCACGGAATCCTTGAGGGAATCGACAACCACAGGCTCAACCGCCACGGTGTCCGCCCACGCGCGCTGCATGCGGTCCAGCCCCGACTGGTTCACGACTTCGAGCTTGATGTCAGCCCCCTCGCCCACGCGCTTGGTCATGCTGTACCAGTCGCCATCGCGGAGGCCCGGCCAGTAGAAACTGCCCATTTCCCAATCGTGCAACTGGTCGCTCATGCCGCGGATGTAGGCCGTGAAATAGTTGTTCGGCGGCTGGTTGTAATCCATGAAGTCGTAATGCACGCCGTTCTTTTCGCCGGGGCTCATCGCGCCGCCCCATTCCGT
>CAMZDZ010000009.1 GCA_947305535.1 uncultured Fibrobacter sp. | reverse complement strand
GCCAAATCTTCGTCATCAACAAAAAGCGATGCAAGTTCCTCTTCGACAAAGAAAGATGGCTCCAAATCTTCGTCATCAACAAAAGACGATGCAAGTTCCTCTTCGACAAAGAAAGATGACGACAAATCTTCCTCCAGCACGCCCCAAGATTCTTCCGAAGAAAACAGCAGTGCTCCAAAACTTGAAGACCTCGAAAAGAACTATGAACTCAAGCTGTTTGACCAGACAGTTTACCTTTCCACTGGCAGCAAGCAAGGGTTTATTGCGCTCCGCATTCCAGATGAAATGTGGGTTGTCACCTTTACGGATTTTGCCAACGGCAAGGTCACTTTCCGCGAAGGCAACGTCGGCTATGAAAACGCCAACACGGACGCAGCAAACAAGATTATCAATGAACTGGCTGGCGGATTCACCCTCGAATTCACCGTCGACGAAGAAGACAAGATCCAGTACTCCGTGAACGGCTCGGACTCTTCTAGCGAGGCAGTAAAGGCCAGTGTCGCTGTCCAGAAGGGCAGGGTTTCCAAGGCCGATGCGATTCAGAACAAGATTTATGAATGCACCGACGGCGATTCCACGAGAATCTTTAATTTCTACAAAAGCACGTACACCTACGAAACTTCGGTCGACAACAATGTGGCGAACTGGCATGCCGGCCGCTACGACATCCAGCGCAGCACACTGTTGATGCTCCCATTACACAACGAGGGATGGTCGAGTTCAATGTTCGCATATTCCGTGGGCACCAACAATACCATCACGATAAAAGCTGGCGGAGCCATAGACTGCACGGTTAAAGATATCGAGAACGATTACGAAAACGATGCGGATCTTGTCGACGAATGGGTTGCGACAAAAAAAAGACTCTAATTGAAAAGAGGCCCGCTAAGCGGGCCTCCTTTTTTTCGTCTATTTTTCGACTACTAGGCGCAAGCTCGTTTTGATTAAAGTTTTATGTCGCTCAGGCGGGTGCGTTCCACCTGGTCGAACTCGTCCTGGATTTCCTTGCTCGGGGCCTTGGTGCAGAGGCTCACGACGACGATGGTGATAAAGCTCAGGATAAAGCCGGGCACCAGTTCGTAGATCTGGAATATCTCGGCGGAGAAACCGGAAAGGTAGAACTTCCACACGAACGTCGTGATGCCGCCGACGAGCATGCCCGCGATCGCGCCCGGAAGCGTGGTACGCTTCCAGAACAGGGCAAGGAGCATGATCGGGCCGAAGGTGGCACCGAAGCCGCCCCACGCGAAGCTCACGAGGCTCATCACCACGTCGAGGAAGCTCTTGCCCTGTTTTGCGCCTTCGGCGCCGGGCGCTCCCTGCATGGCGACAATCACTGCGACAATCGTAATGAACACGACCACGCCGCGGCTCACCCACATGACTTCCTTGTTGCTCGCATTCTTGCGGAACAGGTGCTTGTAGAGGTCGTTACTGAACGCGGAGGCGGAAACCAGCAGCTGCGAGTCGGCGGTACTCATGATGGCGGCGAGAATGGCGGCCATGAGGATAGCGGCAATCGCCGGATGGCAGAGCGCCTGGCAAAGGATCATGAAGATGCGTTCCGGGTCGTCGACACGGATGCCGTTCGCTTCCACGTAGTAGCGGCCGAGCAGGGCGATCATGATGACGGCGCCGAGGCAGACGGTCACCCAGGTCATGGCGATACGGCGGGAATCCTTGATCTCTTCGGCATTCTTGATGCTCATGAAGCGCACGAGGATGTGCGGCATGCCAAAATAGCCGAGGCCCCACGCGAGGCTCGAAATCAGGGCGATGAGGCCGATGGACTTGCCGGTGGTAGCGTTCGTGAACAGACTCATCAGGTAGGGGTTCTGCGCGTTCACCGCATCCATCGTCGCGGCAAAGCCACCCGAGCCGGTCATGATGATCGCGGGAATCGCAATGACGGCGATGAGCATCATGGTCGCCTGGATGAAGTCGGTCCAGCACACGGCAAAGAAGCCGCCCATGAAGGTGTAGCTCACCACCACGATGGCGCCAAGGATCAGGCCCGCTGTGTAGTCCATGCCGAAAATGGTGCCGAAGAGCTTAGCGCTGGCGACAAAGCCCGACACCGTGTAGAACAGGAAGAACGCGAGAATGAAGATCGACGCGATGACACGGATGATTCCCTTGTTGTCGCGGAAACGGTTCGAGAAAAAGTCCGGGAGCGTGATGGAATCGCCGCAGAAGTGGCTGTACTTGCGCAGCCTGCGGCCCACGATTTTCCAGTTGAGGTAGGTGCCGATCACGAGGCCGATGCCAATCCACGCTTCGGAGAAACCGCTCACGAAGATGGCGCCGGGGAGGCCCATCAAGAGCCAGCCGCTCATGTCGGAGGCCTGGGCGGACATGGCAACCACCCACTTGTTCATGCCGCGGTTGCCCAGGTAGTAGGCGTTCAGGCTGTTCGCCTTCTTGGAAAAGTAAAAGCCGATGCCGAGCATCATCAGCAGGTACAGGATAAAGACTGTAAGGACCATTTGATTATCTCCCTAAAGTGTTGTATCTTTTAAAATAAGATATTTTGCGCCGCGTTTTTTCCCCGAGAGCGTTTTTTTTTCTAAATAAAAGAGCCCAAATAGGAACATGCAAGAGATTTCGTTCAAAATCATCGCGAGAATCGTCAGCGATTTCGACAGCAAGTTCGGGATACCCAGGCAAAGCGGCCTTGTCCCGGACGCCAAGGCGCGCATCCGCTTCGAGCCCGAGTTCAGGAACGCCGACTCGCTGCGCGGGCTGGAAGGGTTCAGCCACCTGTGGATTGCATGGATCTTTTCCGAGAACATCCGCGAGACATGGAGCCCGACAGTCCGCCCGCCCAGACTCGGCGGCAACAAGCGCCTCGGCGTTTTCGCCACGCGTTCGAGCTTCCGTCCGAACCCGCTCGCCCTTTCGTGCGTCAAGATCGAGAGCATCCACCTCGACGGCCCTGAAGGCCCCGAGATTGTCGTGAGCGGGGCCGACCTCATGAACGGGACACCCATCGTCGACATCAAGCCCTACCTCCCCTACACCGACTCGCACCCGGACGCGACCGGAGGTTTCGCGGAAGCCGTGCGCCAGAACAGGCTGCACGTTTCGGCGGCTCCCGAAATTTTGAACAAACTAGAAGAAGAGAAGCGCGGCCCGCTCATCGCCGTCCTGGAACAGGACCCGCGCCCGGCCTACCAAGACGACCCCGCCCGCACTTACGGGTTCAGCTTCGCGGGCAGGGAAATCAAGTTCAGGGTCGACGGCGACAACCTCGAACTCGTCAGCATCGACTAGCATTCCGCCAAGCTGCTACAGAACAGACAACTTGAACTGAAAAGGCCTCCCCGCCAAAAAGCGAGGAAGCCTTTGCGTGCTTTACACAAAAACTGTTCGTACTAACGGGCGATATCGACGCGGGCCGTAGAACGGGCGGAACCCGCCTGCACGGAGACCAGGTAGTTGCCCACCGGGAGCTTGGACGTTTCGAGGTTCACCGCGTTCTCGCCTGCCGAGAACATGGCGTCCATGCTCATCACCTGCTTGCCGAGCACAGAGTAAACCGCCACGTTGACGCGGGAAGCACGATTCAGATTCACCGGAACGCGAATTGCGTTCTGCGAGACAACCATCTTGCCGAAGGAAACGCCCTTGGCCTGAACAGCCCGGATGGCATCGGAACCTTCGGACGACGAAGACGCTTCGGCCGGAGCGCTGCTTTCAGGAGACTGGGCCGAGGAGCTGGAGCCGTCCGCCGGGTCGGCAGAGCTCGAACTGTTCGCATCGCCAGAAGAAGCCGGAGTGCCGCTGCTGGAAGAGGCGGCCGGTTCGGCGCTAGAAGATTCCGGGGTCGAGGTAGCGACCGGGTTGAGCTTGTCGCCCAAGACCTCCATCACCTTCTCGGCATAGCGCTTGCCGAAGTCGCGGTAGCCCTGCGAAGAGAAGTGGATGCGCATCATGTCCAGGTCGTTGAGGCCTTCGGCGGAAACGATATAGAAATTCTTGGACTGTTGCGGAAGTTTCCGGATGTTGTTGTTCGTGCCCTTGGAGCTTCCTTCATACGGGACCTCACCCGCAAAGAACGGGATGTTCTCGTCAAGCCCGATATCCTTGACCAGGCGGTCATAGACCTTCTTGACCTTGCCGGGCCATTCGCTGTCGCCCTCGTCGGTTTCGCCCTGATGGAAAATGATACCCTTGATGACGCCGTCTTCCTTGGCCTTCTTGGCCATTTCCACCAAGCGCTGGTAAGGATCATCTCCGTAATCCTTGACAATATCTTTGAACCAGCCGGCCTGGGTAGACATATAGCCCTGGTCAAGAGGCGAATCGAATGCCACAATACTGCAGCCCGCGATAGCCACGACAACCACGCCGACCTTGATTTGCGGGTCGAGCTTTTCGACCAGCGTGCGGCCGAAGTAGTCCGTGGGCCCGAGGCCGCCATGATTGTTCGCCAAAGGCGGAATCGCGTCGTTCCACGTGCCCAGCTTCCGCCCCTTGAAATTGTCGATTGTCGAAAGCATCTGGAAACGGGGATCGACGGTCTTGTCCTTTTCTTCAATAGTGCCCTGGCCCTCCATATTGGACTGGCCGAAGGCGAGATAGATGTGGAAGTTGGGATCCGGGTCGGCATACACAGAAGCGGTCGCCATAAGAGCGAGCCCGAACAAAGGGGCCAACAAGTTCGCTTTTTTCATTTTTCCTCCTGAAAACGAGCAAAATCTTCACAACGAAGACTTTATCCAACACCTAACTCCATTTTCACAACAAATATACCCTTAAAATGACGAATTTCGAAAAAACGGGGCATTTTTTCATTGTAAAGGATTGCAACACGACACAAAAAACCCGTCTCCGGATACGGAAACGGGTCCAATTTCAGCGAATAAGGATTAGCGTTTTTCTACGGAAATGACCTTGACTGCGGAACCTTGCCTGAGCAAGTAGCTTCCGGAACGCTGGAACTTGGCTGAGACAATCTCCTTGAGCGAAGCACCCGATGCCAGTTCGACCGTGCCGAGGAACTTGCCCTGCATGTCAAACACCTGGGCATTGCCTTCCATGACGAAGGACTTCGCCATTGCCGGAAGCGCGTCCGAAGCGGAACTGCTGGAACTATTCGTGGTAACTGCATCGGAACTGCTACTTGCCGCGGAACTCGGCTGGTCACCCGAGTTGCTGGAACTCGAATGATGGTGATGTCCGCCCGAGCTGGAAGCCGAATGATGATGTCCACCCGAACTGCTGGAACTGGCCACAGATTCTGTGCCGCCAGAACTGCTGGATGCCGGGCTATCGCTCGAAGCCGGGGGTTCCGAACCTTCAGCGGGCTTGAGCTTGTCACCCAGGACCTCTATCATCTTTTCGGCATAACGCTTACCGAAATCGCGGTATTCCTGCGAGGTGAAGTGGACGTTCTGGCCATCGCCCAATGCCTGGTTGAAGCCTTCGGAAGAGACCACGTAGAAGTTCTTGGACTGCTGCGGGAGCTTCGCAATGTTGTTGTTCGCACCGCTACTGGAACCGCTGCGCAGGACCTCGCCCGCGAGGAACGGGATATCGCTGCCGAGCCCCAGGTCCTTGATGATGTTGTCGTAGACCTTCTTGACCGCGGAAGGCCAGTTGCCGTCACCGGCATCGGTTTCGCCCTGGTGGAAAATGATGCCCTTGATGACGCCGTCTTCCTGGGCCTTCTTGGCCATCTCGATTAGGCGGCCGTACGGATTGCCACCATAATCGTTGATGCGCTGAGTCATCCAGCTCTGCTGCGACCTCGCGTAACTTGCGTAATTATCCTTGTCGAAAAGTTTGATACTGCAGCCCGCAACGGCGACCACGATGACACCCACCTTGATCTTGGAATCGGTCTTTTCGACCATCGTGCGGCCGAAGTAGTCCGTGGGCCCGAGCTTGGCCCCCTGACAATGCGCCAGCGGCGGTACCGCCTTGGACCACTTGCCCTTGGACATTCCCTGGTTACAGGATCCGTTGTCAGCAGCCCACATTACCTGGAAGCGCTCGTCAACGTTCTTGTCCTCATTGCCGATATCGCCCTGGCCTTCCATGTTGGACTGGCCGAAAGCGAGGTAGATGTGGAAATTGGGATCCGGGGCTGCGTTTACTGTTGTTGCTAGCATAAGCGAAATTAGGGAAGAGCCAAAGACGGCTCCCAAGACACTGGACTTTTTCATTTTAACTCCTTTTGACAAAAAGTCAACCCAACGTGAAAAAAATATATTAAGAAAAGCTGAAAAGCTAACCAGCACCTTTTTTTTACCGTTCACAAATTGCAACGGGGGCATATTTCCCCCATTTTTATATATATTCCCTAAAAAACGAGGCTTTTCATGAAAAACAAAATTCTTGCAGCATCCATACTCTCCTTGGCACTCACCTTCTGCGCATGTTCCAGCGACGAAGAAGAGGAATCCCTTTCTGACAAGTGCCGAAAGGGCGACGACTCCGCCTGCCTGGTAGGAACCTGGCAGATGCTCGCCATCCAGGATGCGGCAGCCGGCTACAACATGGTGGTCGACTTCTCCACCGGGCCGGGCCAACTCGTCATCAATGAAGACGGGACCTTCACGTACACCTACGCCACCGCCGTAAGCTCCCTCATGGCAGCCAGTTGCGGAGGATTGAACGACAACGGCAAGTGGACGTACAATGCCGAGACCAAGACGATCTCCATCAAGTTCACCGTCGGCGAGCAGTGCAATTCCAACCCGACAACGGCGACGGTCAAGGTCAACGAAACCGACATGACGTTCGGCAAGCAGGTCTTCCAGACCTCCGAAGACATTTTCGGAGCTGGCCAACCCGTGGAATACTACAAGCGCATCGGCGCACTATAGCAATTTGCGAAACGCGGCTGGAGATGGCTAGGCAAAAAAGCGGCGCACGACCAGCCACAGCACACGAAGCCCGTACGTAAAGACGTTCAGGTGTGACTTCTCGTCGCCATAATGTGTCGGGATAGGCAGTTCCGCCATCGGGAGTCCGGAGGAATCCGCCTTGGAAATGATTTCAAGATCGATGTCGAAGCTGCGGCTCAGCTTATCCAGGTTAAGGGTCTTTAGGAAAGCCGTCGAGTACACCAGGAAACCGCTGTGCCTGTCCGTGAGCGGCTGGCTGAACGCAAGATTCTCGATTGCCGTGAGGATGGTGCCGCCGATGCGCTTGTGCAGGGGCATCCCCCCTTCCGCGGCCTCGCCCTCGATAGCCATACGCGAACCCTGGAGCAAGGCCAAGTCGTGGATCGTCATGGCGGCAAAGAACTCACCCAACTGTTCGCCGGGATACTGTCCGTCGCCATGCAGGCAGGCCACGTACTTGGCGCCGGAGGCTATACCCTCGGCAAGGCCCTTCTTGACCACGGCACCGTAGCCCTGGTTCTTTTCGAAGCGGAAATATCTGAGGATGTTCTTCTCGTGAGTCTGTTCCCGGAACTTCTCGAACACTTCCTGAGTCTTGTCGGTAGAGCCGTCGTCAATGACAAGGACCCTGGAACGCTTCCACACCGCCGGACGGATACTCCCCAGAGTCTTCTCCAGGGTTTTCTCTACGTTGTACGCAGGAATGAATATAAAGGAATCAATCGGCGGCATCGCTATAGTGTCCTATAAACCAGTTCAAAGATTCCTCGACAGCCACATCCAGCGGCACCTGGGCACGGAACCCGAGCAGAGTCTCAGCCTTCTTCACGGACGGCAAACGGCGCATGGAATCGTCGTAGCCATCGCCATAAAAAGTACCGCCGTCGACCACCTCCGGAACGGGGAGCGAATCGACCGGCACACCCTTGAGGCGGGCGTAGGTCCGGCGCATGCGTTCGGCCAGTTCCGCAATGGAAACCTCGTTGTCCGGGTTCCCCACATTGAACGCCTGCGAAAGCGCTTTCTCCTGCGCGGCGAAAAGCGCGAATACAAAATCAACCGCGTCGAACACAGAAGTGAACGTGCGGCGGGCCTTCCCCCCGTTGACCAGTTTCAGCGGTTCCCCGCGCACAAGCGCCGAGGAAAAGCTGGCAAGCACCCTGGGAATCCCCTCGCCGTCGACCCCGGGCATGAAGTCCATGTAAGGGCCGACAAAATTGAACGGACGGACAACCGTCCAGCGCAAACCATCGAGCCCGGCGATAAAACGTTCCGTAAGCAGCTTCGCGGTGGCGTAGCTCCAACGGCTCGACGCGACAGGCCCGAACACGAGCTCGGTCGAGTCCTCATCCAGTTCGCCAGAATCTTCCGCGGTCCTGCCGTAGACTTCCGACGTAGAAAAGTGGATAAGCCACGCGCCCGACTTTGCGCAAGCCTCGGCCAGGGCTGCCGGATGGTCGTAATTGCTGCGGATGACCGCAGGCGCCTCCGCCATGTAGCGGCTAGGCGTGCATATCGCGGCGAGGTTCACGACCACGGGGAACTGCGCTATGCGCTCGACGACATCCGCGTCGGCAAGGTCGGCATTCAAGAATTCGCAGCGTTCGTCATTTAGCCGGTGCTGAATGCGGTAGAAATCGACATCGACCCCGAACACGCGCCACTTGGTGCGGCACAGTACGGCATCCAGCAGGTGGCTACCTATAAAACCACCGCAGCCAACTATGGCCACGGTGACGCTGGAATCGTTAAACGAAAGAGGCAAAGCTACTCCGTGACAGTGAACTTTCCAGACTTTCCGTTCTTCTTGGTTTTGGAGTAGGGCACAACCTGGATGAAGGCTTCGCTGGAAGGATTAATCAAGTCGCCGTCCAGCTTGACCTCCTGCTCGTAGCAGGTCTTGCCATCGGGGTTCTTCTCGCCGGCGGACTCTTCGATGAGTTCGGTACCCATGTCTTCTTCGTTTTCACGGTACTTGAAAACGAACTGCGGACCGGCAAGGCTGGGGTCGGCGCCGTACACGACCTTGATCGTTTCGCCGAGTTTGAACTTTTCACCACCCTTCGGGTAAACGACCACTACACCGTCTTCGGTCGTGCAATCGTAAGAAGCAGTCGAGGAACCGTTGTCCTTCGAATCCTTCTGCGAAGACGAACTCGGAGTCTCGCTAGAGGGTTTCGTCGTGGACGACTCGTCATCGGAACATGCCCAAAAAGCGATGGACGCAGCTAGGATTGCGACATATGCAAATTTCATATTTTTACCTCTTTTCTGTAACTTCTTCAATTATAGTTTACGCATCAACGGAGTTTCCGCCAAAATTTCGTTTGATATCCTTGTAACGAGCTTGCTCCAGACCTCCTCGCCCGGGACGAAGTCTTCGCTTTCCTCCAGGATATCGATCTTTCCGAAGGCGACTTCCTTCTTGGAATCCAGGGAGTAGATGGTGTAGCCCGCATAGGCCTGGACACCGTAGAAATAGACCTTGTTGCCGTTGTGGCGCTTAACCGAGACGTGCCTGTTGAACGTGAGGCCAGAAATCGTGATGACAATGCCCTTGAGATCCGGGAACTGGTCCGGCTTCGGGTTGGACACCATGAAATCCATGTAGCCCTTCATCGACTTCTTGGTACGGGCGAACTTGCCCGACCTGGAGACCTCGGGAAGCGCATTGACCTCTAGGCCGGACATGCCAACCATATTCTGGGTCAACTGCGGCAGGAACCAGTCGTTGAACTTGCCCACATAGTCGGGCAGCGCCTTGGTGAAGTCATTGCCGTTCTGGACCTTAAGGTCTAGGACGTAGACCGTCACACCCGAAGGGGTCTTGGTCCATTCAGGATTGACCTGCTTGTGGAGCCCGCCCTGAGCGCACCCGGCAAACAAAGCGACAACCAACGAACCGAAAAAGAGTGTTAAAATTTTTTTCATAAGATTCCTTCCTAAAGTTCTTGCGAAAAGATAGCTTTTTGTAAACAACGTAGGGAGAAGGAGAACAAATTACATCCCCATCCGCGTAGAGAGGCTCTGTTGAGCAATTTTTGTGAAAAGTTAAAATACCTTTTGCTTACTGGAAAAAAGGAAAAATGCCTGTTTTGGGGCGAATGGGGCGATTTTATTTAAGGCATTTTTCTAATTGACGCGGCACACCATTTTTTCGGGGGCGCGCTTTAATGGAGCCGCCCCTTGTATCATATAGCTCTCAAGTGATTCATTTAGTGAAAAATATTTTCACTTTTCAAAATTTTTAATGAAATTTAAGAAAGAACAAAGATTTTGTATCATCAATAATGTTTTCTCGAGAAAGAAATATTATTTTGAATCAACTGAAAGGAGGTCTTGAATGAAGCCGATAACTGAATATCAAGATTACCGAAAATACCTATTGGATTACTTCGACTGGCGCAAAAGGACATCCGCATTCTCGTGGCGCGAATTTTCCAAGCAGGCCGGGTTCGCATCGCCATCGTACCTCAAGCTCGTCTGCGATGGCAAGAGTTCCCTCAGCCGCGTGGGCGTGCCTCTGGTGGCGGCGGCCATGAACCTTAGCGACTACGAGTGCGACTATTTCAAGTACATGGTCGATTTCACGAACGCGAAGGACGACGACAAGAAAAAGGAAGCCTTCCGCAAGATGGAAGAAATCGCGAAGGAACAGCACGCACGCGTCCTCAATGCGGATGCGTTCGACTATTACGAATCTGCGGTGAACTCCATTGTTCGCGAACTGGCTCCGCTGATGCCGGGAGCACTTCCGGGCGACATCGCCAAGAAAATCAAGCACGAATTTACGGCTCAGGAAGTCCGCGACGCACTGAAGCTCTTGGTCAAGCTCAACATCCTCAAGACCCAGAGCAAGGGTGTCTACAAGCAGACAGACAAGATCATCACCGGTTCCAGCGAATCGCTTGCGCTGGCGATCCGTTCCATGAACCGCCAGATGATCGACCTTGCCCGCGAGGCCATCGAAAAAATCAAACCGACGGAACGCAACATCTCGGGCGTGACCGTGGGTGTCGACGCCAAGGCGTTGAAGCGCATAACGGACGAGGTGGACCGCTGCCGCAAACAGGTCATCGCCATCGCTGGCGAGTGCGACAACGCCGACCAAGTCTACCGTTTAAACTTGCAACTTTTCCCGCTGACGGAAAAAATATAAGGAGGATACCATGAATTTCAAAAAGCTTATATCGATTTCTTTTAGTACTTTGGGTTTAGCCTGCGCGATAAGCGCCTGTTCCAGCGACAAGGTTGCGGGAGCCGACGAACAGCCCAATACCATGGCGACGAATTCGAGTTCCTCTATGGAGCCTGGCTCGTCTTCGGCCCATAAGCCGTCGAATTTGGACAAAGTCGCGAGCAAGGCGACTATGGAAATGAGGGCGATATTCAAGGAAAATGACGATGCCCCCATGTATGTCCTAGTTACCGATCCTGCGAGCGGGGGAAAAGAGACGCTTAAGAACTCTGTCAACGCCCAGGCCTCTTTCGATGAGTTCATTGAATCAGTGGCTTCGAATGATTCCGTCTTGTGGCTCGATCCGCTACTGGGTCAGTTCTCTTGCGATTCGGCAGACTGCATCGGTTATACGATTGCCTTGAAGGACGAGAAGGGAGTGGAGCATGGTCCCTTGTACTTCGAAATAAATGGAATATACAATTCCTTTAGGTGCTACTTTACGGACGAAAAAACAAGTAAACGTAAGGTGCCGTTTGCTTATGACTTGATGTTCGATGACGGCTATGTCTTTAAATACTTCTATAAGGAAACGGCAGATTACGGCGAAGACATTCCCACGCTAGAACAGTTCAAAAAGGATTGCGAGGCGGAAAATGGCGAAGTCGAACAATACATATACAAAAACCGCCTGATGGATGAAACCGGGCCGTCGTATGCGATGTCGGATACCTCCGCAAAGTGCACGATAACCTTTGCCGAGCACAACGACTGCGACGAAGAGACGGGACGGTGTGAACGCGTGCCGCCACCCGAAGATACGCTCTTCGTCTACAAGGATCCCTACTGGAAAAAATATGCGATGGCATTGGTCAGTAATTGCGTAGGTGAAATAGAACCCTAGTACGATCCTCAATAACCACTCTTAAAAAGTGCACCCCTCGGGGTGCATTTTTTTAGCATCTATCGTACGCCGTTTATGCGAAATATTTCGCCATCCTTGAGAATCAGGACCTCGTGGTTACGGACAAACACCTTCGCAGGAGTCTGCCAAGCTTTTTGAACACGGCGTCCATCCAAGGATTTCACGAAATCCGCCTCCACATCCGTCGAATCGGCATCGTCACTTTCAATGGGCAAGAGCGGATAATCCGCATCCGGGAGACCGCCCGCAACAAGCCCATCTACATCGGCCGACTCAGACGGCGCAGAACCAGGCAATACGACCAACATCAGCTCCGCAATATGCGCAGAATTATCTGACGAGGGCCACAAATCATCGACTTCCATCTTGATCTGGGTATATTTTCCTTGTTCCCAAAACACATACTGCGGCGATTCATTTTCCTTGAACACCCCTGTCGCGAGTTCTTGATATTCCTCGCCGTCGGTAGTTCCCGAAATGGTATAGTTGCACAAGTAACCGTCCGACATTTCGTCGCCTTGGTACATGAGCCCCAAAGTTTCCTGTTCGGTCGATATTGCAAATTCAACCGGAAATTTGTTCAAGTTTTCAGATTTCCAGACCGTAGAAGGGTCCCAATCATGGAGATCGTCCGTAGAACTTTCGGAATCCGTCACGGGAAGATCTTCAAAAGTGTAGTCATCACTCAAGACGTAATCCACAGCGGCAGCCGGATTCCCCGGCATGACAAACGCCCATTCATAACGCCCCTGATCCGAAAGTTCCACGGAATCTTCGACGACGACAAGCTCTTGCACCAGGCTATCGTCGGCATAATCCTTGACGCTCAGGAACGAAAGCGTCCCTTCGTCCTCGTAATCATCCCTCTGAATGGTGAAGAAATACTTTAGCGGTTTTCTCAAGTCGTATCCCGTCGAAATGTCCGTAAGGTCGTAACCGAATTCCATCTCCTCCGTATGCACGCCATCCCTCCACTTGCCCAGCATCGGGCCCTTGAACCCGTCATTTCGGAAATGGTACAGGTATTCCGTTTTTGACGGAGCGTCCGAAGACGTATCCTGCGAAATGCCGACGGAAAGCCGAATCTTCGAACGGTTCCCATACGACATGCGGACTTTCACGGTGCGCTTCGGAGCGTAATCCTTGCGCAAATGGAGGACTTCAACGACGGGAGAACGGCTCTCCGCATAGACACTATACGGCACGAGGAACCGGCCTTCATCTCCGAAGGAAAGCCCCCAGCTATTCTGCACAATCCACACGCCGCAATCATCACCGATACAAATGTCGTCGTCGTAACCCACGATTGTCACCGAATGGTTTGTAGCCCCCGGGAGCGATGTCGCGACAATCCAGGATTTTTCCTCGACTTCGACCGTATCCAGCGTCCAGGAATCGATATCAAAACTGGCGGCGGCAACTCCCCCGGCAGCAAAAGTCGCATCGCCCCAATGATCGTAGAGCCAACCCTTGAGCGAATCCTGACCTTCAGGCGTTGCCAGCGAAACAAAAGTCACGCTATCGATTCTATTGTGCATGGCCGCATACCAACGCGAGTAACCCTGCATCCAGCCGTAGTTTTCTTCTACGTTGCTCGACGGTTTTCCGTAGGTACTTGAATAGAGAATCCCTCCGTAAGTGGCGGCGTCGGGAACGCCCACCTTTTGTGCAAGCAGAGCTTCGGACGCATGCCCTGACGCAACGACCTGCCACGTGAAATACGCAGGCAAAAGATTCGATGAGTCCGCGGGGATTCTGTAATAGGCGTTACGTTCGTAACCGAGTGACATCGTGATGCGGGAGATAGACGCGCAAGCACCCGATTCGCCTTGGTCGTAACCCCGGAAAAAATACGGATTATCGGAATTGTCAACCGACGAAGGCAAATCCGACGCAAAAACGGAACAGCAAAGCAGCCCCAATGATAAAGCATGATTAACAAGACATTGATTCATTGCAACCTCAAAAAAGCCCCCCAGAGGGGGGCTTAGTGTATTAGTTAGAACGGATTAATATGTGTCGTCATCGTCCGCCCAGTAATATTCGAATGTAAACCAGTAACCTGTATGTGGTTCGTCTCCGCAATCTTTTTCGCCACATTCATTGTCGCCATCGTCGTATTGAAAACCTTTCTTTCCCATAAGGTATTCAAGATCGTCGTCTTGTACAGGTGCTTCATTATTTTTACCTGTTGCAAGACTTTTTGTTCCATTCAGGACTGCCGCCATATTTTCATATGGCCAACGGAGTCCATTTCTAGCATATTCTTTTCTCCCACCGCAAGATGCATAGGTATCGAAGTACAAATACAGTCCGTCTCCGCCTATAGTATCTCTATGTGTTTGGGTATTGGGCCATTTGTCATCTCTGTCCATTTTTTCGTCTTTTTTAGCTCTACTAAAGTATATCACAGTTTCTCCCTTACCTACGTATCCAGCATCATAGTCAAAAGCATTCCAAGTATATAATTTCTTTGCAGTATTACTGCTTCCTTCATGGAGCGATACATTCGCAGTAATGTCCGTGCGACACGATGGACTACCTGTGAAATACAAGTATTCGGCACCAAAGTCATCCATGCTATATTTAATCCCAATTCGACCTACACTACGAATCTTCTGTTCTGTACCTTTGGAGTACACCGTGACATTACCTTCATTATAATAGGCATATACACGATAGGCATAATAGGGAGAACCGGCACCAACGGTATCGACATAGCTATCTTGTGTAGAATCGGCAACTTTAAAGAACAGAATATCGTTTTCGTAAACCTCAGTTGTTGTTTTCGTCGAGTCTTTGATGCGTTCTGGCAAACTATCGCCTTTTTTGCCACGCAGAATGGCATACCCTAGCACGCGACTATCCGTTGAACGGTCATAGTTCACTATAATATTTTTTCGATCTGGAGTTTTCCCAAGTTTCAAGTTGGTCGGAGGAATCAATGTCGAAGAAATTTCTACGGTGTATGTTTTGGCAGTAGCTTCGTCTTCAGATTTGACTTCAATCTTGACAACCGTTGGCTTCAATACAGTGAGTTGTTCCGGGGTTGTAAAGGAGTAAACGTTCTTTTTGCTCTCTACAGTCGGTTGCGCATATTGCACTGTTTTATTCGTTGTAAACTTCACCCACGCCACCTTATTCGCGTTGGGCGAGACTTTAATATAGGCAACCGGAGCCTGGACAGAAACACTGAAACTATTTGCTTTAGCAAGTGCGGCAGAATCCTTACTCAGCAAAGCTTTTGCCCCTGACTCCGACGGATCCGAAGCAAATAACTGGAGCATAGAAAGAGAAGCATCCTTGAACATCGAACGCCTGGTCGGCTCCGGGTCTTCCTTGTCTTTTAATCCGTCACCATCGGTATCAGCGTTTGTCGGACTTGTATAAATCTTGGTTTTAGAATCGCCCTTGGTCCAGCCGGTGATTTCATCGTAGTCCGACAAGCCGTCACCATCGGAATCCACCTTCTTGTCATCCGTTCCAAACAAATGCTCCGTCACAAGAGGAATCCCATCATGATCTTCGTCCTTGCTGTAGAAGATATGCACGGCATCCCCTGCACCTACGAAAATCTTTTCCATGTCGTAGCTGCCGACGCAGAAGGAATATATATCCACAGTGTTTATGCCTTTTTTAATATCGGCTGCACGCTGTATCGAAACATACCACATGGCACTATCTGCCAAGTTGAACTTGAATCCGTCAATAGAGGCGAGTCCATAAAATTTCTTCTTGGAAGGGCCTACAACTGAATCCTGCTTGAAATCTACATGGGCGTTGCGCAACAGTTCTGCAAGAGTCGTCTGTGCATACAAGTCATCCGTTCCCTTGTGGTCAAGGTTATAACGGTAACTTGTCGCAACCTGATACCTTGCCGAGGAGTTTCCGGCAGATCCAGGACCGTAATCAATGGTGATGTCCGCAGTCTTGGCGGCAACATTCGTGTAAGTTTTAGTAAAATCGCTGTTGCCAGCATCAAAGGTTATTTTTTGCGACGACGAGCCGAGTACAATAGAACTTGTGTTATAAATCAAGTTCTCGATTTTTTCAATCTTCACATCGCTGTTGCAGAAATTTGCATTGACCGATTCGCCCGGCTTGAGCGTGATGTCGCTCCAATCGCCTTCGCGATTCAAGTCGGCAAGGATTTTCAATGTACTTGTATCTTTAATGTCATAAGTGGATGCAGAAAGCTTTAGGGCCTCGATGGTAAACGCGATGTCCGAGGTGTTCTTGAGTTCCACCTGCATGCAGAGCGTCGCTCCGTTTATCTCACTACCTTCGGACTTTTCCTTGGCAATAGCCTTTTCGTAGCTTTGGGTAACGCTCTTTTCTTCGGAAGAACCCCAACTCATGCCCGTGGAACTGGTGTAGCTGCCATTGTAACCGACAGTAATATTTCCGACTTGTTTACCATTTACACCATCGTTGCCGACACCAATTTCCCAGCCCTGTGTCGTTGACAACGCCCAAGCATTCATGAGCTCTGCGCTGCGAGTTTGCTCATAGCTTGTCGAACTTGTCTGGGAAACATCCTTGCCTTCCGTGATTGATACACTTTCAGTAGTCGATTCCGAAGTCGTTATATTGAGGCTTATGCTAGGTGATTTTTTCAATGTCACCCGAAGCCCCGGCACATCGGCAATACGCGGATTGAACTTGGTCGGGTTCGAAGGCGAATACATGCCATCGGCAAGTTCCTCGCTGTCGCTCCAGCCATCGCCATCGGTATCGGCAGATTTCGGATTGGTATCGTACTTGTAGATTTCATCAAGGTCAGTAAGGCCGTCGCCATCTGCATCCTCTTTGGCATCCATTTCGACAATTTCGATCTTCTTGATTTCGGAAAGCTTGAACGTATATTTGCCCGCCGTGACACCTTCGCCGACCTTCACGGTCATCGTTTCCTTGCTTTTGTCCTTGAGAGAGAACTTCACCTGGTCAATATCCGAAAGCTTGATAGCCTTTTGTTTTGCCTTTCCCGAGAATTCCATCTCTTTCTTTTCACCTTTCCCGGAAAAAGTCAAGCTGTCAATTGTCGTCAGGTTCAGGCTTGTCGAAGGCTTTTTCCCGCCATCGGTATATATATCAATGACGCCAGCCATGCTGAGCGAAGCCGAGACCACAAGAAGAGCAGAAATTTTCTGAATCATTTTCATAATATTCTCCTACTCCTTCACGTTAATTTTGAGAGTTGTAAGGTGAGTCCCCATTTGGACCTGCACCATATAGAACCCGGAATGAAGACCGGGCTGGACCATGTTCTCGCCCTTCACAAGACTTGCATTACGGTAAACACAATTTCCCAAGGCATCAAAAATCCGGACTGCCGAACGACCTTCCGGAACGATTACAGACAAGCTGGATGTATTGCGGTCCCAAACCACCGACGCACCAGGCAATTTTTCCGACACAGGAATCAGTGCGACCTTGGACGAATCATTTTTGTCGGCGTCGAACGTTATTTTCGCCACTGTTTCTACCCAGAAACGCTCGGTAGTGCCATCCGCCTTAGTGACTTTGATAAGGTGCGTTTTTTCAGCCAAGGCAAAGACTGTCAAAACAAGCACGAAAAACACTAGTTTTTTCATCTTTCTATTCTCCATTGTAAAATGTTAACTCCTTGCATTTTTAACAACTTTACTCGCATAACTAATTAAGCCATGCTATTCATTAATAGCATGGCTTAATTTTTTTACTCACTAATTCGTATAAAAAATCGTTTACTTGTTTTTTATCCGTTTAACGACAAGTGTCATACAAACGCCCAAGACAACGCCTAAAACTGCCGTCAGCACATAACCACCAGTATCCGCAGATAAAATAAAAGACCCGTACTCGGACTGAATTCCCGGCAATTCCGCACCCGAAAATTCACCAATCACGGCAAAAAGCGCAACCAAGGTAATGCCGGCGGTCGTCGCAAGGACATTCGTAATCCTTCTTTCGCGGGTTTTCAGGATTACCCCCGCACGCCTATTTATTTCTTTAAGTGCTTCTTTTGTTGTGTATTTCATAGTTCGCCTTCCATCGTTCCACACCATCACTTCTACTTATTTAATTGCGAATTTACAATTTTTACTCGCACAGTCTCGTAAAAAATTGTTTACTTTGTATTGTGTTAAAAATATTACTATTATTATATATAAGTTAAAGCAGGTTGTCGCAAGCGAGTAATTCTAAAAGCAAATGCTATTAAAAGCCATTACGCAAAAAAGCATATATCAAGTTTTCTTGAATGGAGTCTATACACATGCCCGATAACGACGGACTATTGTATACCCGTTTTCTGACTTCTGGTGATCAAAGCGCTCTTGAAGTTCTTTTTAACAAATATAGGGAAAGTCTAGTTTTATTTATATATGGTTTTGTTCGAAATGTAGATATCGCCGAAGAACTGATGATGGACACTTTCGCAGTTCTGGCATCCGGAGTTGCCCGCTACAAGGAAACCGACGACGCGCTATTTAAAACATGGTTGTTTGCAGTCGCCAAGAACCAGGCATTTCTCTATTTAAGGAAGCAAAAAATTTGGTTCGTCTCGTTGGAGAAGGAATTTCTGAACAACGTGGAAGCGGATGCATCTTCTCATCCAATCAATATACTTCTAAAAAACGAGAGGGAATCGCAACTATACCGACTGCTGAAAACCATTGATGCAAACTATAGACAAGTGCTGTATCTCCAATATTTTGAGGACATGAAGCCGGAGCAAATCAGCCGAATCGTAAAAAAGAACATAAAACAGACATACAACCTGCTGGCTAGAGGGAAAGAGGCTCTACGCACTGCATACGAAAGGATGGGACTTTCATGGGATATATGACAAGGTTGGATATCATAACAATGATCATTCAATCCGCCATCCTTGTTGTTGTTATTGCTAAAACGACCAAGTTGGCAATAAGCGCAAAAAAAAGCATTCTTCCCTTCTTCTTTGCTTTGGCCATGAGTAGTTACCTTCTCAGTAACTTCTATTGGATTGCCTTTGAACTTTTAGAACCAGACGCGCGGATGCCAATGGCCAGTAATGAAATCGGCGAGTGTGCAATGGTCCTGCTTCTGTGCGCCGGCTTGGAATCAATACTGAAAGACCAGAGAATAATAGCAAGAGAGATTCTATTTGCAATCTTCTTTATCGGTGCAAATATAGCGTTATGGATTGCGTGGTCGGGAGAATGGTTTCAGGACATCCTGTTTGGAATCCCGTACATTTATTTTTTTTGGCTCTTGATTCGCGGTCTAATGAGCAGGGGTGGCTTAAGCCGGAAAGAAATGGGGTTGGCGGTAGCGACAAGTATCCTGGTCATGACGATGCAGATTCCCATGCTTATTGTAAAAGGGCAAGCATTCGAATTTACAAAAATGGTTTGCTTCACGGTGATGTTCGCTTTAACGGTATGGTTCGGAGTCAAGAGTTTTCGACGTAAGAATTTTTTCCTCGCCTCGACGTTCTTTTTTTGGACGGAACTATCTATGTTCCTAAGTGAAGTTCCCTATTATTATATAGCCTTTTTCGCAAACACGATTGCGATGCTCAGCATGTTTTCTTTGGTAAAAAAGGAAATCGTCATCGATGGTTAATGCAGAAAATGTCCTGATATGCTTTGCGGTTCCATTTGCGATTTCGTTTCTATTCACCAAAGGAAGCGCGCGCCAACTAATTTTAGCATTCCTTGCCGGCATGGTCGTTTGCATTTCTTCTGCTTATATCGCCGGTTTTATCCAGACGACATCGGGCTACAGTTCCGAAGAAACCTCCATTTTCCTTTCTCCAATGATAGAGGAGAGCACGAAGCTCTTGCTGATTTTGTTCTGCATTTACGTGTACGAACCATCGGGCAAAAGAATGGAATTACTCGCCGTCGGCATTGGCGCCGGTTTCGCGACTTTTGAAAATTGCTGCATCCTTCTTTCATCGGGCACACCGCAATTGGCCTACATGCTGATTCGCGGATCAGCGGTCGGCGTAATGCACATCGTGACTCTGGTGGCGCTAGCCAAGGGCTTCCAACTCTTAAAAAGACACAAGGCGTTCTCTTTCGCCGGGATTGCAGGCATACTGTCCATCGCCGTGACCGTGCACGGGCTCTACAACCTTCTAGTCTCTAAACCAGGCGCATTATCGTATGTCGGCTACGCGATGCCGATGCTTTGCGCGATATTGCTTTACATGATGAATGTCATGAAAAAAAGCTAAAAATCAAACCTTCTTTTAGGCAAAAAGTCAATATTTTGCATTTACAAGTGCAAAAATAGGAAATCAGTTCCCTTCACCAGTAAAAAGGTCGGGGTCGCCCAGGCTGCCCCCGAGCAGGTTTGCGCGGTGTCTGAGCTTGACTTGCTTCATTTCAGGCGCATGGTATTCCCTTCTGCGTTCGTTCCCGCTAATCTGCGTCGTTCCCTTTTTCATATCCACCTCTGCTTTCTCGCCATGTCATGCCCCGCGGGCATCTCCTTACTTGTTTAAAACCTTCTTCCCGTAATACGCGCCACGCGCCTTCGCCTTACCCAGCACATTGCGGCCCTTGAGGTCGTAATTGCGCAGCATCTTGAATTCGCCGGTGCGGGTGTCGATGCGTCCGATGACCGTCGTGTGTTCCTCACTTTCGGTGCCGCTTCCCAGAATGACCACGTCCATGTGGTCGGGGAGTTCTTCTTCGATCGACGCCATGACGGGCCTTGCTGCAGCCCCTGCCGGGCGCACCTTGGAATCGCACGTGACGTTTGTGTTGATCAGGTAGGCTCGCAGCGGGCGGAGCCACGAACCGCCGCCGAACTTCACGAACTCGCCCACGCTGACGTCGTCGTTGGAACTCCCGGCAAAGCCGTAGACCCTGCAAAGGTCCTCGTCGCCCTCGGGCCAAGCCGTGTAGACGTAGGTCCCGCGGAGTTCCCAGCCGTCAACCGCGGTAACGGCGGCCTCGGTCGGCACCAGGGTCACCGGGCCGCGGATGCCAAGGGTCGATTCGTTCATCTTCAGCATATACGGGGTGTTCGCCTGCAGCTTGACGCGCCCGGAATGCCTTTCCCATACCACGTTCATGCCGACGGCCTTCTTGCCCTCATGCGGGACGATTCCCCCGAACGAAAGGACAGAGTCGATTCCGGTCAGCTTGTCCGTGTACACGTCGAACGGCAGCACGATGGTGGAATAGCCGTCAGTAGAGAACGTGCGTTCAAATGTCACACTGTTGACAACGATTTCCTCGGCAATCTCCACTGCATCCTTTCCATCGTATTGCCCGTCTATGGTTGCGTGCCATTTGTTGTTTTCCTCAACAATGGTGATTGCCGCGAGCTTGAGGACCCGCTTCCACTGGGCATAGAGCGTCACCATTCCTCCGGCGATATCTGTAAGATTCTGCACCTCGGCGAGGTCATCATAAGCAACTCCGTTACCGTCGTCTGCGGTATTCCAACCGACAAAGTCAAATCCCTCGCGTGTAAAGGAGTTTTCGGCGAGCGACTTCGGTTCCGCATCGTAAACGAATCGCTGTTTTTCCATGCTGCCGTCGCCGCCGTTGGAAGCGAATGCGACGTCGTAGGTTTGGAAAACGAAGGGAGTTGTTTCAATCATGCCCCTTGTAATATCGCCAATGGTAATAGTGCCAATAGAGTATTCAGGCACATTGTAATAATAGCCTTCCTGCTTGCCAAAGCCAATGCTGTAAGGGGCATCTTCACCACGAGTTGCAGTAACTTGAGTAACCCCATCTGTTATGGTAATTGCTCCACAGCTAAATTGATTATCGTTCGCTTGGTAACTTTCCTCGTCAATACGGCCAAAGCCAATGGCAGCTGCATTTTTTCCACCAACGGCATTGACGTTACCACCGCTGATGGTGATTGCGCCGCAACCATACTTCACGTGATGTCCTCTATCATCAAAGATATGGCCAAGGCCAATTCCGGCAGCATATTTGCCTCCAACGGCGTTGACAAAGCCGTCGTTGATAGAGATGTTCCCACAATCCATATTCATTCCGGCACCGATACCGGCTGCATAAGCGCCTCCGGAGGCACTGAGCGAACCGCTCCCTTCAATGGTCAGCGTCTTGCCCTTGGGAACATAGATACCGGGGAAGTTTTCATTGAAACCCTTCACGACATTTGCGCCTTCCAAAATTATCGTGCAATTTCCCTCGCAGGTGATACCTGCAAAATTGCCTCTGGACCTACCGTCAGCGTTGATATTCGCATTGCGTAACGTCACACTTTCACCGTCGGCTATCGAAATCTTGTACCCCCCGTCAAGCGTACCTGTCAACACGTCTCCATTCCCTGCAACGTGGTCTCTCTTCAATTTTGAGAGGTCTCCATCAAACTCCATCCATTGCGCAAAAAGTTTCACCGATTCACCCACAGCAGCCAAATTCCGCACCATGGCTTCGTTAGAATAAAGAGTCGCATTGCCACCGACATCCAATCCAAGCCAGCCTACAAATACATATTGCCTACGAGCAAAGGGAACCGCTTTCAAACGTTGACTGACATTAAAGAGAACAGACTGGCTCGTACTCGCTCCGCTGCCATCGTTCTTGTAGAACTCTACGGTATAGATGCTGCTAGCAGGGTAAGGATATGCGAACGTTTCTGGAGAAATGTCTGCTGTTTCTAAACCAGCGATTGTGATAGTGCCGGCAGAACCGCTTTTACCGCCACCAATACTGAACGGCGCATCATCACCCTTAGTCGCTTCAACCGTATTTACACCTTCAACAATAGTGATGTTCCCGCTTCTAGCTTCAAAGCCACTGCCAATGCCGGCCGCTTCCTTTCCGCCTATCGCTTTGATCGTTCCGCTGCCCTCCTGCTCGCTTTTTATTATGATATTGCCGCAATTCATTTTGTATCCACCGCCAATGCCGGCCGCTCGCGAACCTCCCGTAACGGTGAACGAGCCATTAACAGGAACAAGATTGTTTTCCGAATCAAGTTCATTTACTCTGTATCCCGAAATAACAAGAGTCCTACCTTCAGGCACATAGATGCCGGGATAGTCTTCATGAAAACTTTCAATGATATTTTCGCCCATAAAGACTATAGTGCAGTTTCCTAGGCATGTGATTCCCGCCCATTTGTGAGAAGAGCCAGAAGGCGAGCCGCGAATGACCGCGTTATAGAAAAATACCGTATCACTGTTGGGAATCGATATTTTATAATCTCCAGCAAGCTCACCAGACAAAGTATCTCTAATTCTTACAATGTAGTCGCCTACAAGGTCTCCGAGTTCAACTCTATTCGCAAGAGCCCCTGATGTCATGAACAGCATTACGCACAGGAATAAATTAAGACGAGGAAATATGCGGGACCCATTATTCATGTACGGCCATCCAGTTGAAGTAAATTGTATCTGCGGACATTACAAAAAAGATAGATTATTCATATAGGAAGTCAATAGACAGGACAATGTTTTCAGCTTCATTTTCGCCAAAATCTGTCATTTTATCGATTTTCTGATAAGCAATTTTTGAATCAGAGCATAATTTCAAGAGAATCGCACAAAGAAGAAACGTCAAGGTTGCGAGACAATCATCTTTTTTCTCCGTACAGAATCACAAACTTTTTTTAGCAAAAAAAATAAAAAGGGGTCTACCCCGTTTTTCAACTTTCCATCCCCTTCACCGTCACGGTTTTTCCACAACTTAAAAGACGACAATATCAAAATACCGTTATAACGGTATATATACAAAGTAATATAGTTTGTATTAAATAAGCCTATAAAATACAGCAAAAAATTAAAAAATTACAAACAATACTTAAAAGCCGTTTTCACAAACAATGTACAATCTTTTAAGGCTTGACAGAGCCCACGACATCAACACATACTTTGGCGAGGGAATCGTAAAGACTGTAGACGATTTTATTGGGCCGTATAATTTTTCACACAACGTATCGACATTCCTGTTCCTTTCAAGCGATGGTTGTCGTTTTCAATCCAATTGACTAAATCAAATATGATAGCTGGAGCACAATTTTCGCCACATTCTTCTGTAAGCCATAAATAACCTCTCTCTGGCATCATTTGATATTCAACATAGCGAGCTACATTAAGCAATCCTGCTGGTAATAAAGAAAAGCCGTCGTCATCTTCATTTCCATATATGCGGGAGAGAAGATCTCTTGAATAATAGGAACCCGGGTTTCCATAAACGAGCATTTCCCATTCGCTTTTATTGAGGATATGCCACCCATTTGGGCAAATACCCTGAATTTGCAAACTGTCCCAACTAGAAGCTTTTGTTCCCGTAGCAATAGAGTCAGGACATTCTGCTGTTGACCCCATCCGCACAGAATTACAGGCGCTTGGCAAACCCATCGCTTCGCTCCAGGTGTATAAACCTCCCCAGCCATTTTCACAGAACCAAGAATCATCGTTATAACAATATTTTTCAACAACGCTATCGTCAAATTCTGTTTCAGTAGCCATAATCTGTTTGCCGTAATTCAAATTTTGAGCAAAATATTCAATCTTTCTTTCTTTTTCTATCACGACGGTTTTGTAGAATTGACCATCTCGTTCATCTTTGATTATTCCATACGAAATATTCGGATTAAACAATCCATCCATTACAATATGGGTATTGACTGCTGATGAAGAACTAGAGTTCATTTCCACCCATTTCCCGTTATGGCAGATTTCATAAACCTTTTGTTTTTTTCCTACCATATAATATCTAGTCGAGCCTTCTAGGTCACATTCATCCTCAAGAGTGTCTAAAGGGACTATCGCAAAAGAACTAGAAGGGTGTGCAAAAATATCTATTGAAGATGATGAAAAATACGATGACGAAGATAACCGAATCAAGGAGCTACTAGACGACCTTGTTTGAACGACCGAAGAAGATGATTCAAAATTCTTTTCACTCGACGAACTGACGTTAACCTTTTCAGTTGAGGTTGTTTCGCCTGATGAAATTTCACTTGAAGAAACTTCGCTGGACGAGCTTACCTTAACTTTTTTGCTTGACGAACTCACACTGGATGAGCTCGCCTTAATTCTTTCGCTAGAAGAACTTACTTCGTCGTTTTCGCTAGACGACGATTCAGTCGATTCAAAGAAATCTTCATCCAGCGGTAAGAAATCGTTTTCACTGGACGAAGTTGAACTGGAATCACCGCATGCAGATAAAACTGCAAAAACAAATGCGAATGAGATAAAAAACAGCCCATGCTTTTTCAAAAAAGAAGTATTCATATATTCCCAATTAGTTAGAATAAATTTAAGTTTTTTTGAGCGTTCATCCCAGGATTTCTTATTTTTCTCCATTCCGTCACCCCATCCAAAACAGTCAATTCGCCCCTAAAACGTCTTTTTAGGCTAATTTCGCCGATTCCAACCCTTGCAGCGTATTCGCAACCATACGACCAAGTATGACAAAGCCCGCATCATATTTGACCATTTGTGCACTAAACAACAAAAATTTTCCCGATTTTTTTTCTACATTTACCTCCATGAATTCTAACACGCCAGATACTACTCTTGGACTTTCCAACGTAAATCATCTTGAAAGGCTCTACGATGGCTGGTTCCTCGACTACGCGAGCTACGTCATCCTCGACCGTGCAGTGCCGTACTTCGAAGACGGCCTCAAGCCGGTCCAGCGCCGCATTTTGCATTCCCTTTTCGAAAACCACGATGGTCGTTACCAGAAGGTCGCCACCATCGTCGGCCGCACCATGGCCTACCACCCGCACGGCGACGCCTCTATCGGCGACGCCCTCGTCGGCCTCGGCCAGAAAGGCCTGCTCATAGACACCCAGGGTAACTGGGGCAACCCGCTCACCGGCGACGACGCTGCCGCCCCGCGTTACATCGAAGGCCGCCTCACCCAGTTCGCGGTCGACGTCGTGTTCAACCCCGAGACCACGGAATGGATCCCGAGCTACGACGGACGCAGCGAAGAACCCGTGACCCTCCCGGTCAAGTTCCCGCTGCTGCTCGCCCAGGGCGTGGACGGCATCGCCGTGGGCCTTTCCACGAGCATCCTCCCCCACAACTTCCGCGAGCTCTGCGAAGCGAGCATCGCCATCCTCAAGGGCAAAAAGTTCACGCTCTACCCGGACTTCTTCACCGGCGGCATCATCGACGTGAGCGACTACAACGACGGCATGCGCGGCGGCAAGGTCCGCGTCCGCGCCAAGATCGAGAAGGTCGACAACAAGACGCTCGCCATCCGCGAGATTCCCTACGGCACCACGACGACAAGCCTCATCGACAGTATCGTGAAGGCCAACGACAAGGGCAAAATCAAGATCAAGCACGTCGACGACAACACGAGCAAGAACGTCGAGATCCTCATCCACCTGCAGCCGGGCACGGAACCGCAGGTCGCCATCGACGCCCTCTACGCTTTTACCGACTGCGAAAAGTCGCTTTCCCCGTGCACCTGCGTCATCGTGAACAAGCACCCGCAATTCCTGGGCGTCTCCGAGATCCTCCGCATGAACACGGAACACACCGTGAAGCTGCTCCAGTGGGAACTCGAGAACGAGCGCAAGCACCTGGAAGACCGCTGGCACATGACCAGCCTCGAGAAGATCTTTATCGAGAAGGAAGTCTACGAGGTCATCAAGAAGGCCCGCGACCGCGACGAGATGGTCAACCTCATCGACGAAGGCCTCAAGCCCTACGTCAAGCGCTACCTGCGCCGCGAGGTCACCCGCGAAGAAATCCTGAAACTCGCCGAAATCCCGGTCCGCCGCATCAGCCGCTTCGACCGCAAGAAGGCCGACGAACTTCTGGCAGAACTCGACGAGAAGCTCGCCCAGAACAAGTACAACCTCGAGCACATCACCGACTACGCCATCGAGCACTTCAAGAACATCCTCAAGAAGTACGGCGAGGGCCGCGAACGCAGGACGCAGATCGCCGAGTTCGGCAAGGTGAACGCTGTGCATGTCGCGCTCGCCAACCAGAAACTTTACGTGAACCGCAAGGAAGGCTTTGTCGGCACGGGCATGAAGAAGGAGGAATACCTCTTCGACGTCTCCGCCTACGACGACCTCATCGTCTTCAAGGCCGACGGAAGCTTCAAGGTCGTGAAGGTGAGCGACAAGGACTTTGTCGGAAAGGACATCATCCTCGTCGAGAAGTTCAACAAGGACGACGAACGCCATATATACAACGTCATACACCAGGACGGCAAGGACGGCACGGCCTACATCAAGCGTTTCAACGTGGGCGGCGTGACCCGCGACAAGGACTACTACATGGGCAAGAACAAGCCCGGCAGCAAGATCCTCTACCTGTCCAGTAACCTGAACGGCGAGGCGGAAGTGGTCGAAGTGACCCTCAAACCGCGCCCGCGCATCAAGCTGAATTTCGAAGTGGACTTCAGCGAGGTCGAGGTCAAGGGCCGTGGCGCCATCGGCAACATCGTCACCAAGTACCCGGTCAAGCACGTGAAGCGCATCCGCAAGGGCGTGAGCACCCTGGGCGCCCGCGTGCTGTATTTCGACGCCCCGAGCGGAATCGTATCGACCCAGAGGAAGGGCGACCGCATCGGCGAATTCGACGAGAAGGACAAGCTGCTCATCATCAAGGAGAACGGCACCGCCCGCATCCACGACATGGCAGACCCCATCCTCGTGGGCACGAACATCAAGTACCTGCACAAGTTCGACCCGGCCCAGGTTTTCACCATCCTCTACTTCGAGGGCGGCAACTTCAACTACATGGTCAAGCGCTTCAACCTCGAAGGCTGCCCCATGACCACGGAGTTCAGCCTCGTCACGGACCACAAGGACACGAAGATGATCGAGCTGTTCGCCACGGACGACGCGCGCCAGCTCATGGAATACCAGGTCGGCCGCGAGGTGCAGAAGGAAGAACTGGACCTCACCGAAGTGGCCGACGTCAAGGGCTACAAGGCGCTGGGCAGCAAGTTCACCGCCAAGAAGGTCAAGCGCACCAGCCGCATCTCCCCGGCGGACCGTTTCGACGACGGCTCGGGCGACGATGACGACGAAGGCGACCCGAAGCTGTTCTAGCCGGACATAGACAGCCGACATACCCAAAAAATCAGAACTCCAGGGCAAGCCCTGGAGTTCCTTTTGGTTGGAGTATGTAACAACTACGGGATGGAGATTTGAATTACTTGGCGGTCGACACGGTCAGCATCCTGCCGCTGCGGACATTCTTGAGCATGTAGACACCCTTGCTGAAGCCGGCCTGCTTGAGGGCCTGCTGCGGAGTGCAGCCGGACAGGTCGACCGTGCCCATGCGCTTGCCGCTGATGGCGTACACATGATAGACGTTACCATCGGACATCGAGAACTTGACCTTGGTATTCTGAATCGAGGTCGTGGGCAGGACATCGCCGAAGGAGAACCAGTCCACGTTCACATTGTCGCCCTGGATGACGAGGCGGATCACGTGTTCGCCGGCAGCAAGGTGGGCCGAGCCGCCAGTGAATTCCTTGTAAACGCTCCAGTCGTCGCCCGTCTTCGGGACCACGATGGTCTCACCGACGTCCTTCTCGTCCACCTGGAACGAGAGGCTCGCGGAGTCCATGCCCGTCGACGCGGAGACCTTGATGGCATAGTCGCCCTCGGCAGGAACGTTGACCGTATATTCGATCCATTCGCCGACGCTCGTGTAGCCAATGGCCATGCCCTTAGAGGCATCGGCGGAATCCAGCAGCACAATGTCCACGCCTTCGTCCGCACGGAAATTGGCGTCGCCCTGGTTCGCCTTCTCGGCATCGCTGTAAGCCTTGCGTGCACCGCCCAGGTCATACTTTTCGGCCTCGATGACCGCCGGGAGCGTCACGGCAACGCTGTCGTAAGGCACCTGCTGGGCCGCCACGCTCGGGCCGCCCGCGCCCACGAAGCTCCATTCGAGAATGCCCATGGTGGAGTCCTTCGAGCCCTTGAACACGAGGAACAGCTCGTCCACGACGCCGGTCAGCCCGGTCACTTCGCAAGTGTTTTCAGCATAGTCGTTCCAGCCACTCGTCTTCTGGATGTCGCAAGTTCCCGCGAGAGTGCCGGAAGCGGAACCGCTGTGGATTTCAATCTTGTTGCCGTCGCCAACGCTCGCCGCGACCACGTTGAACGCCGTGGCACCACCGCCGAAGTCCACCCCGGAAACACGAATCCAGGATTCCTTGCTCGCATAAGGAGTCAGCACGTGCTTGGCAGCGACACCGCCGGACCAGTCGGACTTGTTCCAGTCGGTACGGCTGCGGATGTTCTTCTGCTTGGAGCTCGTGAGTGCCGGATAGACCTCGTAGGGGTTGAAGTTCTCGATTTGCTCCGGGCCATTGTCCGTATAGGTCAGCTTGTTCATGTCGTCGCCATTGTAGGTGAACTCGTCGATACTCACACTACGGTGGTAAGCCGGGTCAGGATTGGCATTGCCCAGAGAAGCCGGATGTTCAGAAGCCTGGACGAGGCGGCGGTCATGGTAGACGACATACCACTTGCCCTTGAACTGGGCGATACCGTGGTGGTTATTGTTGTTCGCGTTGATGTTGCGGCCGTTGATGTTCGGGTTATCCATGAAGATGCCCTTGTACGTATAGGGGCCCATCGGATTGCTCGACGTACCGTAAGCGATACGCAAGTCGGCGGTACTGTACGAAAGGTAATAGGTGGAACCCTTCTTGTGGATGTACGAGGCTTCCATCGCCTTCGGGCCGCCAATCTTCAGCTCGACCTTGGAACTGACGTCAAAACCGTTGATGTTCTTGTTGAGCTTGTAGATGTTGAAGATGTTGTTGTTGTTGTCCCTGGCCGGGCGCGAATCGCTGTCGCCGCCACCGAAGGTAAAGTAGCCCTGTCCGTCGTCATCGAAGAAGATGGCCGGGTCGAAGCACCAGCCGATGCCGTCGCAGTCCGCGATGCCGCCACCCCAGTTGTTGATGAGTTTCTTGTTGTCGGGAACCGGGTTCTTGTAAGGTCCCTGGATTTCGTCAGCACCGACGAGCCCCACGCCACCGCCACCGCCATCGGGATAGACGATGTAGAACCGGCCATCGGGGCCGATATCGATACCCGAAGCCCAAATGTCGCCGATGTTATCGTATTCACGCTTGGCCTCGAGGACAATACCGAAGTCCGTCCAGTTCTTCATATCGCGACTGCGAAATGCATAGAGCGACTTGATGGTATAGCCATTACTGCCGGCCGGGTCGTCCGAGTCTGTTATGATGTAAAAATATTCGTCATCCGCCGTAGCCGCCGGATCTGCCAAGTAATGGTAATTAGAAATCGGGTTGTCCGCCAAGGCAGAAGCAACCAGACTGCAGGACATCGCCAGCACCAATTTCCCTTGTTTTTTGAATTTCATAAAACATCCCTTATATTTTTTGACGACCTGAACAGGCCCATGTTGTAAAAATATACGGGGATTACGCGTTTTTTTAGGTCTAAAACGCAGGTTCTATGGATTTTTTATCAAAGGAGAAATGCTAAAACCAGTAATGCCGTTCCATGCCGCAAGACAAACGTCACTCCGCAGAAGGTTTCGAAACGACCGGACGGATGCGCTTGCCGCAAAGGGTGACGATAATCCCCGCCTGCGCGAACATGTAGTAGGCAGTGTCGCGGCTGTTGTTGAGCGTCGACTTGGGATCGTAATCGTCCTTGGTCACGAACACTTCCGCGACGCCGGAAAGGCTAACGTCCAGGGCGCAGCGTTCGCACGGGAAGCCGATGACGTAGAGCTTGGAGCCGGGAGGCACCTTGCCGCGGGCATAGTGCAGCGCGTTGATCTCGGCATGCACCATGAAAGGGTACTTGTTGGCCTCGAACTCGTGGTGGCTCAAGAGGTCGCCCGTGTCGGCGTCGAGCAAGTCGTAAGCGAGTTTCTGCTTTTCGCGCGTGTAGGGGACTGTTTCGTCGTCGAATCCGGCCGGAGCCCCGTTGTAGCCAGTGCTTATCACGCGGCCGTCGGCGCTGACGAGCACGGCGCCCATCTGGGTATTCTGGTCCTTGGAGAGGCGGGCCTGGGCCACCATCATCTGTGTATAGACTTCGTCACGGAGTTTTGTGCGCGTAGGATTCTTGTTCATGCCCTGAAATATAGTCAAAAAGGCCAAGTGCAGGCGCAATCCGCATTCAAAACGGCAATGAATTTCTATAATTGCAGTTTCGACGAATAACCCCCTAAAGATGACCCGTATATGGAAAAAGGCACGATCTCTACCGACAACTTCCTGTCTATCGACGATACCAGAATCATGAAGGCGATCGCCATCTGCTGCATGCTCATGCACCACCTCTGGAGTTTTCCGGTCCGCATCGCAGGAGAGCCTCTCAAGAACTTCTTCACCATATTCGGGATGTCCTCGACCCTGTATTTCGGCTTTTTCGGGAAAATATGCGTCCCGATGTTCTTTTTCTTCGGCGGGTACGGCATCTACAAGAGGTCCATCGGCAAGAAGTACGACGTCGTCGGCAGGCTCAAGAAGCTCTACATCGCCTACTGGAAGGTGTTCCTCATCTTCATCCCCGTCGGTTTCATCTTCTTCTCGAACCAGGCGCCCTACTGTAACGACGCCTTCATGTACACCCGCTTCGCGAAGTTCTCGTCCAGGGAACTGATTTCCAACTTCCTGGGGTTCACCTCGACCTACAGCCGTGAATGGTGGTTCCTCATCAGCTACGCATTCGCGCTCATCTCGTTCCCGCTCGTTCGCGCCGTGATCGACCGCTTTTCCGCCAGGGTGAACATCTTCCTCGCCATCGTCGTCACCATCCTTCTGACGAACGTTTTCCCGGGACTGAGCAAGAACCCGAACCTGGGCGTACTCGCCACAAACTACCTCTACCTCAAGTTCTTCTGCCAGATTGCGCCGTATGCGGCATGCTTCTGGATGGGCGCCGTCGTTGCACGGAACGGCCTGCTGGACAGGCTGAACGACGCCATGAAGGCGAACGGCCTCCTGAACCCCCTGGTCGACATCGCCGTCTGGGTGGCCATCATCTTCCTGAGGCAGACTGAACTCGGCGACAAGTTCGACATCTTCTACATCCCCGTGCTGACGGTTGCCACAATCGACCTGCTGAACAGAGTCAAGCCCATCCGCAAGGGTTTTGTCCACCTCGGCAAGCAGAGCACGAACATGTGGCTTATCCACCCGTTCTGCTGTTACTACTTCGGCATTCTCGCAAAAATCGTATCCGCCCCCAAGTATGCGGTACTCTCCCTATTGACCCTGATAGCCATGACCTACGCGCTGTCGGTGATCGTGAGCCTGTTCTGGGGTGGGTTGGAGCTCGCTTACGTGAAAGTCAAGGGGAAGATAGTGGCTAGACGAGAGAAGTAGGACAAATGCGTAAGGCGGGTGTCGCAGCCATGCTTGCATGGATATGACCGAGCCGAGCATTTGGTACTTGAGCGAAGCGAGAGTACAAGTAGGCAGTAGGAAGAGCCCTGAGCTGGTTGATGTGCCTGCCGAATCAGCCGAAGGGTACGGAAAAAGGGATTAGGATCTAG
>CAMZDZ010000008.1 GCA_947305535.1 uncultured Fibrobacter sp. | reverse complement strand
CCGAACACCTTGTCGAAGTCGAGCTGTTCTTCGCTCGCGTCGAGTTCGCAGAACAGGTCGAACACCTTGTCGAGAGCGCCCTGCGGGTTGCAGCCGTCGCGGTCGATCTTGTTCACCACGACAATCGGGGTCAGTCCGAGTTCCAGGGCCTTCTGGGTCACGAAGCGCGTCTGGGCCATGGGACCTTCGAACGCGTCGACAACCAGGAGAACGCCGTCGACCGTGCCGAGCACGCGTTCCACCTGTCCACCGAAGTCGGCGTGCCCCGGGGTATCGACGATGTTCACGCGATAGCCCTTGTACATGACGCTCGTGTTCTTACTGAGGATGGTGATGCCGCGTTCGCGTTCAAGGTTGTCGGAGTCCATCACGCGCTCGTTGACTTCTTCACCTTCGTGGAAGGTTCCGCACTGCTTGAGAAGTTGGTCCACCAGGGTCGTTTTACCGTGGTCGACGTGGGCGATGATGGCTACGTTTCTGATTTTTGTCTGATCCATATTGCTCTTCTTGAAAGAAAACGTTCAATTTGGGCGCAATTTAGAAATTTTACGCCAATTTTGCAATATCAAGAAGGGCCGGATTTCTTGCCGGAACTAGAATCCGAGGCTGATTTGGCCCATGTAGATGCGTTCTTCGTCCTGTCCGGTGTAGTAGCCGCGTTCCTCGGCCCATGTGGCGAACTCGAGCGTGACCACGTGCAGGACTTCGACGCCTGCGCCCATGCTGGGATAGCCGCCCTTGAAGCCTGCCGCGAGTCGTCCGGAAAGCACCCTGAGCTGGTTGTTGAGTCCCGGCCAAGCCAGAAGGACCTGCTCCATTTCGAGACCGAAGTTGAAGTGGTGCATGATCTTGTAGTTACGGTCGCTGTCAAACGCGTCGGCGAAGTCGCAGGCGATGTTGAACTTGCGCGCGTAGGCCGTGTTCACGTTGAAAAACCTGGGGCTGTAGTTCACGCCCACCGTGAGGTCCGGGGTGATCTTGTCGCCGGCGAGTTCCTTGAAGTACACGTCGCGGAGCGAGAGACCGAGGCGCACCTCGCGGGTGACCTGCCACAGCGTACCGAAATCCATGCCCATCGCGATGGTTTCCCTGTCGAAGACGTGCTTCTCTACATCCTCAAAGCGGTCCATCAGCGTGTCGTTGATGGTTTCGTAGTTCGCGATGTCCATGACGATCATTTCGACCTTCTGGCGCTTGGCTCCCTTTACGCCTAGACCGATAGAGAACTCGTCGGTGATGCCGTAGGCGATACCGCCCTGTATCACGGCATCCACGTAGAACGTGTCGATGGTGAGGTAGGGGAGCACGAGGCCCGCGTCGATGTAGGGAGCCACGTTTCCGTCGACCCAGATGGCGCCACCGAAGTTATGGAGCGCGAGTTCCGCGTCCATCTTGATCTTCATGGAGACCGTCTTGTGGTCGTAGCTGTTGAGCGTGTGGATGAGTTCGGGGTGTGCCGCGAGCGTGTCGAGCAGCAGGTTCGTCTGAGACAGCCCGGTCTCTTCGGCGGCCTTGTTCACTCGACCGTACATGGCCTGCAGGTCGCGGGCGTCCTTGTAGGTGGAAACGTAGGACTCGAACGGTCCGGCTCCGCCGACGTTCAGTCGCATGTCGAAGTAGTTGCGCGGGTAGTAACCCTGTTCGGGGCGCTTCTCGTAGTTGCCCAGGCGGTTGATTTGCGAGAGGCCGGCGTAGTTGAAATAGATGGCTTCCTTGTCGTCAACGACGGCGACGTGGGCGTTACCCATGGATTCTGCGCGGATGGAATGGTGCGTAGGGGCTTTTGCGGCGAAGGTTGCCGTGGAGAAGGCCAGAGCGAAAAGAAGAACAAGAGCTTTTTTCATTGCCTAGTTCCTCCCTTGGAACCAGTTGAAGAAGTCGGCATCGGTGTAGTTCAACCAGCAGCCGCCGATGTTGGCCTTGCGCCATGCCAGGTCGTACCGGATGTTGTTTATGTCGGTGTCCGTACGGGCGAGTTCCTTGTTCTGGATGAAGTCGCCGTTCGGGCCGGGCACGAACGGGATGTTCATGGCGAATTTCAGGCGGTGGTCCTTGGCGGCGTCACGGTCGTCCGGTTCGGCAAAGAGGAATTCCCATTCGTTGGGCTCCTTCGCGATTCCGTTCCTGTCGATGTCCAGGGTCTCGTAGATGCTCCCTTCGGGAATCTTCAGCGAGGCCACGGCACGCTTGGCCCAGTGGGTCTTGAATACCAGGACCGAGCCCGGACGCTGGTCTTCGTCGACTTCGCCGTCCCCGTCGTTGTCCTGGCCGTCCCAGATTTCTTCGTCGACGCATCCGTCTCCGTCGTCATCGATCCCGTTGCCGACACTGATGAACACGCTGGCGCGGTCCGGATTTTCGTCCAGGTTGCTGGACATTTCGATAATCTGGTCCGTGATGGCGAGCGCGCCATCCTTGAACTCGTCGTCCGGGACGGTGTCGGAACCGGGCAAGAAACTGCGGAAGATGGGGAAGGTGTTGTCGGGGTCGGCCTTGAGGGCCTGGGCGCTGGATGCAAGGGCGTTCACGGTCTCCACGGCCTCGTTTGTGGGGAGGTTGTGCAGGCTGCTCCAGTCGATGGCGATCTGGTTGGAGGACACGTCGTAGTTGAACATCTCCGCCGTGTTGGAGGTCGCCTTGCGGATAAGGATGGCGACATTGGCGAGCTGGAGGATGGTGTAGCTGTTAGCGATGGTCGAGAAGCGGATTTTCTTGTCTGTCCTGTCGGTCGTGTCGCGGTCGATAAACTGGTCGATGACCTTGATGACGGTGTCGATTCCGACGCGGTATTTTTCCACTTCGATGTCGGACATCTTCATGAAGCCGTTGGTGTTGTTTTCTGTCTTCGCGTACTTGAGCATTTCGAACACGTTCAGCCCGTACTGGTTCAGGACGGCCTTGGCTAGCCCGTACCAGGCGCGCGAACTGGCGGAGTCGGAATGGATCGCTCTCGAGAAGTTGTAGGCGGCACGGGTGTATTCCGCTCTCTGGATGTCGATGTAGCCTTCGTATATCAGGGCGTCGGTGTCGTCATCGTCGACTCGTTCCTGATTTGAAGGGTTGAAAATGTTACAACCGACGATACAAGTCGCAACGATTGCGGCGATCATAAAAAAATGAACATGCTTTGTGCGTCTCATATAAGTTCTCGACACTTCCGTTTCCTTTAAAGATAACATTTTAATTCAAAAATATTTGTTTTTTATTACGTTGGCCCGATTTTTTTTGTGAAATGCCTAATTACGGGTAGTTTTGACGCTTTTATAAAAATATATTTGTGTCAATATGGACATGTACCGCGATTATTTCCCAACAAAGGCCTACAGGCATGCCGAGATGCGCCTTTCCGCCCTCTTGCTCGCCGAGAGGGACCGCCTCGACGCCCTGGCCAAAGCCCTGGGGAGGGAAAACGCCATCGGCCCGGATAATTTGTCCGAGCAGATACCCGAAATAGTCGCATTCACCAAGGCTTTCCACGAGAACTTCGCCCGCTACCTGGCCGCCGTGTTGCCCCAGCAGCCGCGCCCCATCCAGTGCAGGGCAGCCTGCGGTAACTGCTGCCACCATTACCCCATGTCCGTCTCCCCGTTCGAGCTCATATACATATACGGGGAACTCCGCCGCCACGACAGCCTTGTCTCCGTGATGGAGGCCTGCCAGGCGCGTTCCGCGCTTTTCGAGAAGATTTACAACAAGTTCCACGAAGAGAACCCTTCCGAGGACGAGTCCGAGGACCTGGCTCTCCACGGTTATTTCTCCGAGTGGGTCCCGTGCCCTTTTTCCGACGGGAAGGGCGACTGCACCATCTATCCCGTACGGCCCGTCTCCTGCCGCATGTACTTCAGCGAGACCGACCCCAAGTACTGCACGCCCGAGTTCCTCAAGACGGACAAGAACGACAGCTACATCGTCTACCTGCCCGACAACATCGAGGACGCCATCTACGGCATCTCGGAGCACTACGCCCCGCTCATGCTTCCCGAATCTTTCTTTGGAGGGCTTCTCTCGATGAACGCCTTCGAGGGGACGATGCGCTGATGGGACTGTTTGATTTCCAGATGGACCTGTTCGGTGCGCCCAAGGCGGACCCCGAGGCCGCGCGCGATTCCGGCATCTCGCCGAACTGCTCGGCAAACGGGCTCGTGCGCTTCCACTACAGCCCGCTCCTCAAGAAGAGCATCCGCTGCAAGGGGGCGTTCCTTTTCGGGCACCCGGAGGTTGTGCTTCCCGAGTACATGAAGTCCCCGGAGTTCGCGCCGGCACGCGAGCTGGCTGCCGAATGGGCCGAACATGCCGTCCGCCGCAAGACTGCGAAGAACAAGGCTATCACGAAGGATCTGGTGACGCGGTTCTGGGCCGTGGTGGACCAGGTCCTGGTCGACCGGGGCGAAAAGCCTGTCGAAAGCAAGGGACGCATCCCGCCGATATGCCCGCAGGGCAAGTACCACAACCTTTCGCAGGTGCTGGCCGCCATCAACGAGACTTATTTTGAAGGGGCGCTCTCGTGCCGCATCACCTGGAGCAACAGGGTTGGCGGGCTCAGTTTCCATTCGCTCCGCAAGGACCCGATCACGGGCGAGGATTTCCACCTGATCAGCATCAGCAGGGGCTACGACGCCGCGAACTGCCCATTCTACGCGGTGGCCGGGGTCGTCTACCATGAGTGCCTGCACATCGTTGTCCCGGTCGAGATGCGCGGCGGACGCCGTATCGTTCATGGCCGGACGTTCCGCCAGCGCGAAAGGCACTACATCTATTACGATGAATGGATCAAGTGGCACAAGGAAGTGCTCCCGAAGAACATCCGTGCCCTGCGTCGCGGCAAACTCTAGCGACTTTACAAAATTTGTTCTGGAAATGTCTTGGTACAAATTGGAATAATGCCTTTTTGTGTATTGACATTTTTTTGCAAATAATTAAAAAACATATTTCTTTTGGAATTTTTTGTGATAGATTAATTCTAGGCTTTTTTCCCGTAATACATCTGCCTAAAATGAGGTCCACATGATCACGATTCCAAGCTATTGGTTTTTCGTTCCTGTCGCCGCCGTATTCGCCTTGTGCATGGCTTACAATTTCTTCAAGAAGATGATAAGGCAACCCTCCGGCACCGACAAGATGCGCTCCATCGCTCGGTACGTTCGTATGGGCGCGTACGCTTATCTGAGACGGCAGTACAAGACGGTCTCGATCGTGTTTGCCGCGCTGTTCCTCATTTTCGTGGTGCTGGCCTTCTTCAAGGTACAGAATCCGTTCGTGCCGGTGGCCTTCCTTACGGGCGGCTTCTTTAGCGGGCTCTGCGGCTTTTTGGGCATGAAGACTGCCACGTATGCGAGCGCCCGCACGGCGCAGGGCGCGATAAGCAGCCTGAACCGCGGGCTGGTTATCGCGTTCCGCAGCGGTGCGGTGATGGGCCTTGTCGTGGTGGGTTTCGGCCTGCTCGATATTTCGGCCTGGTTCTTCGCGCTCAACTACATCTACGACAACAACGTGTTCGGTTTCGGCGCGGATATCGCCGCCAAGCTTTCGCTAGGCGGCTGGTCGGATGCGCTTATCAATAACGATGCATGGCGTCACGGCAAGATGGTCGAAATTACGACGACAATGCTCACGTTCGGCATGGGTGCGTCGCTCCAGGCGCTGTTCGCGCGTGTGGGCGGCGGCATTTACACGAAGGCGGCGGATGTCGGCGCCGACCTTGTCGGCAAGGTGGAAGCCGGTATCCCGGAAGACGACCCGCGCAACCCGGCGACGATTGCGGACAATGTGGGCGACAACGTCGGCGACGTGGCCGGCATGGGCGCCGACCTCTACGAATCCTACTGCGGTTCCATCCTCGCGACGGCTGCGCTGGGTGCCGCACTGCCGGGCGGATTGACATACGTGATTTCGCCGATGCTCGTCGCGGCCATCGGCATCATCCTTTCGATTGTCGGGATATTCATGGTGCGGACCAAGGAAGATGCCGACACCAAGTCCCTGCTTCGATCGCTTTTGACGGGTACGCTCGGCTCGTCCGTGCTGGTCCTGATTGCGCTCCTCGTGCTCGTGAAGTTCGACTTCATCTCGATAGGCATCTTCGGCTCCGTGCTCTCGGGGCTTGCCGCGGGCGTGCTGATCGGCCAGTTCACCGAATACTACACCTCCGACGCCTACAAGCCCACCCGCGGGATTGCGGGGCAGGCCAAGCTCGGAGCCGCGACGACGATTATCGACGGCATTTCCGTGGGCATGTTCTCGACGGGACTTCCCGTGGTGACGATCGTTATCGGCATCATCGCCGCGTTCGGCTGTGCGGGCGGATTCCAGAACATGGCCATGGGCCTCTACGGCGTCGGTTTCGCCGCGGTCGGTATGCTCAGCACGCTGGGCATCACGCTGGCCACGGACGCGTTCGGCCCGATTGCCGACAATGCCGGCGGTAATGCCGAAATGGCCGGGCTCGACGAGAAGGTGCGTGCTCGCACCGACGAACTCGACCAGCTCGGGAACACGACGGCGGCGACGGGCAAGGGCTTCGCTATCGGTTCTGCCGCCTTGACCGCGATGGCACTGCTTGCGTCTTACGTCGAAGAAATCAAGATTTGGATTGGCCACCTCGCGTCTTCCGCCGAAGGCGTATGGCGCGTGGGGCAGGTCGCGTTCGTGAACCACGCCGACGACCTCATGAAGGTTGTCGCGGATATCCCCGGTGTGAAGCTTTTGGACGAGGGAACCCGCGCCATCTCGGCGAACGGCGACCTGATCGGCATGGTGGCGAGCCGCGTCAACTACACGGATTTCATGCATGTGTACAACCTAAATCTCATGAACCCGATGCTGCTCGGCGGTCTCTTTATCGGCGCGATGATGGGATTCATCTTCTGCGCGCTGACCATCAAGGCCGTGGGCCGCGCCGCGAGCGCGATGGTGGAGGAAGTCCGCCGCCAGTTCCGCGAGATTCCGGGCATCATGGAAGGTACGGGACAACCCGATTACGCACGTTGCGTCGAGATATCGACTGCCGGTGCCCAGCGCGAAATGGTGCTCCCGTCTTTGATAGCCGTGATTGTTCCCGTGGTTGTCGGCTTGTTCATGGGTGTCGCGGGCGTTTTCGGCCTGCTTGTCGGTGGTCTTGCCAGCGGATTCGCCCTTGCGACGATGCTCAACAATGCGGGCGGAGCCTGGGACAACGCGAAAAAGTTTGTCGAGAAGGGCAACTACGGCGGCAAGGGCTCCGATACGCACAAGTCCGCCGTCGTTGGCGATACCGTGGGCGATCCGTTCAAGGATACCGCGGGCCCCTCGCTGAATATCCTCATCAAGCTCATGACCATGGTGAGCGTGGTTTTTGCCGGTGTCATCGCCCGTTTTGGCGGTTTCCTGTTCTAAATCCCGAATTTCCCCAAAAATGAAGAAGTCGGCCTATTGCTAGACCGGCTTCTATGGGGTTGGTTTGGAGTATGATTTTAATATAGGAAATAAATTTCGATGTTTTGTCACGTTTTTGTATAAAAGTTTACCTTTTTTCCTTTTTTTAAGGAAAAATTCTCGTTACACGCCTTTTGTGTAAACATTAACTTACGTTTAGCCTTTAGCAACAAAAGTCGGAAAGGGTGACTTTTTTCTCGTTCAGGAGGGCTTCGGTCAGTGTGCTTCCCTTGTATGTTAGCTTGAGCGAGAAGAACGGCTCGCCCCTTTCGAGCAGCGCGAGGAAAATCAGGTCGCCGTCCCAGTGGGGGAGTTCGCGGACCTTCGCCTTGTCGACCCATTCGAGTACGCCTTCGTCGCATTCCTTGAGGTCCCCGCTGAATTCCGTGGCCGTGAACAGGTGCATGAATTCCGTCTGGTCCATGCCGTCGCTGATGAAGGTGACGATGCCGCGGTACTTGGGACGGATCAATGTGAGGCCTGTTTCTTCGAGGCATTCCCTGCGGATGCAGTCTTCCGGGGATTCCCATTCCATGAACTTTCCGCCGATACCGATCCACTTGTCCTTGTTGATGTCGTTCTTCTTCTTGACGCGGTGCAGGAGCAGGTATTTGCCGTCTTGTTCGATATAGCAGAGAGTGGTGTTGATCATGGATTTTGTCCTTTTGTTCAAATATAAAAAAGGAGGCGCCGAAGCGCCCCCTTTACGGAGAGGAGTTTGGAGTGTTATGATTAAATACCGTTCTTGTTCTTCAGGCAGCGGGCGTAGTGAAGGTCGGCGCCCAACGTGTTTGGTTTAATCGATGCCGAATTCGCATCCAACGAGAAATATTTGACATTCAAACCATTCAGTCCTCCATTGTTCGATTTTACCCAGAACGTACTTTCAATGCCCATTTCAGCCACTGTTTTACGACCATAGCTTGCTTCTTCGTATCCACCAGGGAATGCGTTGAACCCGAAACGGTCCGTACCGGCTGCGTTCGCGTCCGTCCATCCATCTTTCGACTTCAGGGAAGTGGCCACATTTTCGTCGCCATTAAACAGGTCCACATAAGCCATCAATTCTTCAAACTCGGCCGCACTCGGGAGATGGTAGCCTACCGGGCAAATGCCCTGATGTTCTTCCTGCAGGACGCATTTACCGTTCTTAACGCCGCAGTAGTTGACATTATCCCCTGTAGGATAAAAGTACTCGCCATTCAAATCACTCGGATCGAATTCTACAGCGTCATGGAATGTGAAGATATCGAACGTTGTGCCGTAGGTTTCGCAATTATCGGCATCCTTCTCAAAGCAGTAGAATCTATTGTTTAGATTGTACTTCACGTTTTCGGCCATCCAGAGCTGGCCACCGATACCGACTGTCTTGTAGACATGGTCGTCGAAGCCGTCATTCACGGTTCCCTTGTCGGAATTTTCAAAATCGAATTCCCACAAGCCTTTCGTGCAGATATAAGCGGAGTATTCTTGCTTGAGAGTTTTCCCTTCAGTCGCTATTGTGCAACCCTTGTTCAAGTAAATTTCACGGTCCCCTGCATGCCTGAATCCTCCATTGTCAAATACGTACAAGCTATCCTCATTGATAAGGCCCTTGTGCAAATCGCCTTCTTCGAATCCGCGGCCAAGGCCCATCGTATCCTTCTCGATGTCGTCGGCGACGCGCCAGACTTTACCGACGGCGGCGGAATCCACGCAGGTATAGCGGACATTTTCGTCCTTCACGGAAACGCCCTTAGGCATGCTCTTCACCGTGCCCACGGGAGCGTCCTTGCCGCACACGCCGAAGTCGAAGTACTTGTTCCAGTACAGGCGCACATACTTTTCGAAGTCGGGCACGTCCTCGCTGATTTTCCAGGAAAGGACGTTGTTGCGGATGGTCGGGAGCTTTCCCGTCAAATCGGTTTCCTGCGCCCAGAAGGCCAACGAGTCCAGCGTTTCCTTGGCGTCCCAGGTCCCGTCTTCGGCCATGTCCAGGCTCAAGGCGGTAAGGCGTTCCATAATCTCGCTTGCGGAGTGGCCGGTCGGCAGAATCGTGGAGACCGCAAGCAGGGCGGCATTGGCGTCGTTCTTGCCGAAGATGTCCAGGTCTTCCGAAGAGCCGAACTGGTCCGCATCGATATGGAACATCGCAAAGATTTCCTTTTCGGCCTGTTCCTTGGCTTCGGCGAGCGTCATTGTGGGATTTTCGTCGAGGAGGTAAGCCACGCGGTCGTATTCCAGGTGCGTAACCAGGTTCACGTTCACGCTGGTGCGGCCACCTTCCAGGTCCGAAAGGGCGCGGAGCGTGATGGGACTTTCGGATTTTTTCCCGGTCATTTCGTCACGGAACGTTCCGGTTGCCGTCAGATGCACATACGAAGATACGAGAGAGACGTTCTTGATTTTGAAGGAACCGTCATCCGAAGAAATCGTCCCGTTGAAGGAGCGTCCCGTCTGGTTCAGCGAATTCGAGCCGTCCAGTTCATAAGCCGTCACGCTGGAGCCCTTCGCGAAAGGTCCCTTCTGCGACACGCCCGAAATTGAGCCCTTCTCGAATACGAAATCCGATTCCTTCGCTTCCTTGGAATCATTGACAACGACCGTGTCCTGCATATTTACGGTGTCCCTGAGAACGAGGGTGTCGTTGACGATGACCGTATCCTTGACCTTCACCTTGACTTCTACCGAATCGTGGACAAAGACGGTGTCCTGTTCCGCAATCATGTCGGAACCATCGGCAGAGCTATTGGTGACAGTGTCCGAGTCCTCGGAGCAAGCCATGAGCATCGCGCTTGAGCAGACCGCTGCGAGGAAGAGGTTCTTGTGCATCTTTTTCATTTTTTTCTCCTTTTTCCTTTTTTCTCCGTTTGGGCGAAATCCATACCGGATTTCACTGATCTGAGAACAAATATAAACCGATTTTTGAAAATAGTCAATATTTTAGAACACAATTTCTTTAAATTTTACATAAATATGCTGATATTTTGATATGAATCACAAAAATAGAAAGAAAAATAGAACACAAATCGGAATATTTTTACAAAAAAATCCCGGCGGCCGAAGCCGCCGGGATACCTCTCTCTCTCATTATGAAAATTTATTTAAGTGAGACACCAGCTTGCGACAGGGACTGGCCCTGGCTGACCTGCACCACGTATTTCCCGGCGGGCAGACCCTTCAGCTCGACGTTGTGCGTTCCGCCGGAAAGCTGTAGGGTCTGCACCATCCGGGCGTGTCCGAGCGCGTCGAACACTCTTACCCTGACCGTGCCGTTTTTAATGATGATGAAGGATACGGTTCGGTCGTGGATGGTAAATGCTGCCGGGGCAGCGGCGACTGGGTGGAGTGCGTCTGCGGCGCTGCTCTTGGGTGCTGGAGCACTGCTTGTTGGGGCGGGAGTTGAACTTGTCGGGGCGTTGCTGCTGCTGGAGGCGGGCTGCTGCTCCTCGGTGCCTGCGGCGGACGACGCGGGGGCCTTTGTCGGGCAGAGCGTGTAGGTGTCCGCGTTCGTGCTCAGGTAGCTCTTGAGCGTGTCGCCGGATTTGCTAAAGGTAAGGTTTGTCGGGGTGGCGGTGGCGGAGTCGAACGCGGCGGAGCCTTCGTTGATCCTCGATGCCGACCAGTTCGCCCAGGAGAGCTTGTGCTCGTTCATCCAGTTTTGCCAGCCGTCGTTGTCACCGGCGACGCTGCCCTTTCCGTCGGAGGTTGTCACGCCCCATTCGCTCACGAACACGGAGAGGCCCGCGTTCATCGCTTCCACGGCGTTTTCGCCTTCGCAGGGCCAGCTCTGACCGAACATTCCCTCGTGCTTTCCGCTAAAGCAGTGCGTTCCTGCGTAGTAGTGGAACGTGTAGGCGGTGTTCTGCTTGGGGTCGTTGATTTCGCTGGCGATGGCGCGGTTCGGGTACTGGTCCCATTCCGGCGTGCCGACGAGGATCAGGTTGTCGGAATACTTGCGGATTTCGGCCACCACGGCGTCGGCGTAGGTCTTGATGACGCTCCACTCGATTTTCTGGGGTTCGTTGAAAACTTCGAAGATGACGTTGTCGTACTTGCCGTAGGCTTGGGCCATCTCGCCGAAGAACTTGACGGCGTTCTCGGTCTGGGTGTTCGCCGTATGCGAGTGCCAGTCGATGATGACGTAGATGTCCTGCTTGATGGCCGCCTCGACGACCCTCTTTACGAACTGGGTCTGCGAATCGGGCTGTACCGCGTAACCGATGTACTTGCCCTTGGTCCAGTCCTCGTTGCCTGCCGCCATGGCCGCGCGCACGATCTGGATCTTCATGTCTTTCACCATGGTGGTGATGCCGTCTTCGCTCCAGAAGTCGAGGGCTTCGTCCATGAGGCTCCAGTAGAGGCTCATTCCGCGTACCTGCACCTCGGCGCCGTCCTTGACGCCTTCGCAGCTGCCGTAGATCTGTCCCTTGTTCTGGCTGTTCTTGCCGGCGATGAGCTTTCCGTACTGGCTGACGGGGCCCACGCGGGTCGGCGTGATGTCTTGCGCCATGGCGCTAGCGCTGAAAAACGCTGCGATGGCTATCGTCATATACTTGAAAAAGGGGGTCATTTTCCACTCCATTTAACAACCTGTATCCATAATCTAGGTGTTTTTGGCGTTTTTTTCCGCGAAAAGGGGCGAAAAGTGTATACCGCAGGAACCAGGACCATTCACTTTTTTGGGCGAAAAATGCAAAAAACTATGAAAAATCTCATGTTTTTTTGGAAAAAAGGAAAAAATTTCATTTTGTATCATAAAATACTTGACTTATGATACAAAACTTTGTATATTAAACAACGTAGAACGAAATAAACGTTTATGCATCGTGATAGGAGTCATTATGAAAGCTTTAACGGAATATCGGGATTATCGCTGCTGCATGCAGGATTTTTACGATGATCGCAAGAAGGCGGGCTCGTTCACATGGCGTGAATTTGCGCGATTGGCAGGATTCACGTCGCCGACATACCTGAAGTTGGTCTGTGAAGGGAAAAGCAGCCTCAGCGAAATAGGGGTGGAAAAGGTTGCCGCGGCAATGAACTTGGGCGGTTTCGAGCATGCCTATTTCCGCAACTTGGTGCGCTACAACCAGGCGAAGGACGACGAGACGAAAAAGAAGGCCTTTGCCAGCATGAAGGACATCGCGAAAGCCAACAAGATCCGCGTGGTGGACGGTGATGCCTTTACCTATTTCGAGTCCTGGAAAAATCCTGTCTTGCGCGAACTCGTCGCCATGATGCCGGGCGCCACTCCCGAAGCCATTGCCGAAATGTGCTGGCAGCCGATTACCCCATACGAGGTCCGCAAGTCGCTGGACTTCATGGTGAGTGTCGGAATCCTGCAGCGCAAGTCGAGGAATGTCTATGTGCAGACGGACAAGGCCCTGGTGGGCAATTCCGACGTGATGCCCCTGGTGCTGCGCTCCATGCACCGTGAAATGGCCGGCTTCGCGCAGAAGTCCATAGACGAGTTCGATCCCAAGGACCGCGACATTTCGGGCGTGACCATGGGGATTGACCATGAGGCCTACGAACAGATTGTGCGGGAACTGGAATCCTGCCGCAGAAAAATTGTGGCGATCGCCAACATGAGTAAGGAACCCAATCAAGTTTACCGGTTGAACTTGCAGATGTTCCCCTTGTCAAAAATTACACAACAAAAAAAAGAGGGTTAATATGAATAGAAATATGGAAACAAGTGTTCTGGGCTTGGGCTTGTTATGCGCCCTTTCACTGACTGCGTGTTCCGGAGATTCCGGTGTATCCCAAAATTTCGGGACGACCGAAGAAAAGAACGCTTTCTGGGATGAAAGCTCCAACCTTAAGGCTTGGAACGTCATTGACGGCTCCGGGATCAAGCTGGAAGCGAACAAGAAAACTTTGGCGGGCCGTGTCTCGTTCGATAAGTCCAGCAAGAAGGGCTTGGGCCGCGCCGGCATTGTCTTCGATGCGTCCAACAAGGATGGTTCTCCTGTCGACCTTTCCGAAAGCAGCGAAGGCTTGTGCATTACTTATAAGTCCGACTTCGACGTGGAAGTCCGCCTGGATGACGGCGAATACACGAAATCTTCCGTTGACGCGGATCTGCCGTTCGCAAGCTTCACTACGAAGGAAAACGGTAATGAATCTTACTGCGTGACATGGAAGGATTTCAAGAAGGACGGTTCCGATTCGGGTGACGATTCCTACGCCAAGAAGGTTCGTTCCGTGCAGATTATCTTTGTCGGCGAGTCGGGCTCGTCGGGTGAATTCGACATCCAGCGTTTGGCTCCGTACTCCCGCTGGGAAATGTGGTGGAGCAAGATTGACGGTGACCGCGTAAAGACGGGCTTCGACGAAGGCGATGAGGGAACATCCGGCAAATGGAGTCTTTTCGGAGATTCTTCCAAGGCTTACATCGATTTCGGTGAGGAAGGTTTCCAACCTACGGATGGCGGTTATGATGGAAATGTCGTCTTCACTGGATCCAGTTCGAATCCGGATGTGGGCTTCCAGTTCCTCGTTGCGGGAAAAACTACCACAAATGGTACGGAAGTCATTCATTCGGCAGACGTGTCGGAAACATGGAAGGGCATATGTATCGAGTATGAATCCATGATGGATATCGAAATGCAGCTTGTTCCCGAGAATGCAAACGAAAACAACATTCTCAAGCTGACTTTCGCCAAGAACGACGATGTGAATGATACGACTCATAGCACTGAAGACGAATCGAAGAGAGCGTCCCATATGGAAACCAGATGCTACCAGTTCGCGGATGTGCCCAATTCTGATAATGTCCTGAAGAAGTTGACGACTGTCCGCCTGAAATTTGTAAAGGAAAACAATTCTGGTACGAATTTTGTTGTTAATCGCGTAAGTTACCTGGTGCCTGAAAACCTCGCGGTGAAGGGCGTTGGCGACTTCAAGGATGTTAAGCCGACAGAGTCTTCTGAATACAAGTCCGGAAAGAGCTTCTTGTGGAATGGTGCCACCGATGGCGACCACGTGGATCTCGGCATTGCAAATGCCACGGCTGGCGGAATCTGGACCAACACCTTCGAGCAAGACGAGATCTTCAATTACAACTTCCCCGACGACGTGGTGTATGATGACAACGGGAACGCCATTCCGTCCTTGGTGAGCAAGTATCACGAATTTACGATGTATGTGAAAACGGACGAAGGGTTCATTGACTTGGACAGCATCGCTTCCATTGGCTTCAATACCGTCAGTTCGAACATGGAAGGGGCCGACATCAGTGCATGGGGAGGCTTCTGCATCCATTACAGCACTTACAACTATATCAGGATCGTTATCGTCACTGACTATGAGGCCAACAAGTACTGGTATGCCGACGTCGATTATTCCGACGACAAGGTGTGGGGCAAGGTCTCCTGGGATGCATTCAAGAATATCGACGAAGAATCGAACGAAAAGATCGAAGATGTTCTTGGAAAAGTCACCAGGGTTCAGTTCCAGTTCCTCACGGATGGCGAAAACATCATCGACAGGTTCGGTTCCTACGACCAATGCGGTGATAAGTAATCTTTGAGGGTTGTTGAATGAGGAAAAAGCCACGATTTCTCGTGGCTTTTTTTGTACTATGCGAAATAAGGATTACTTGTAGTACACGCAGTTCGTGGTGCTGCTCCCGAAGCACTGCTTCTGCATGCCGTCGACGCTGTTCACCGCTGCAGGCTGGCCCACGTTCGAGACCATCTTGCTGCCGCTGAAGCTCGGCTTGAAGGCGATTTCGGAGGTGCCGTAGTACTTGTCGGCGGTGAAGCTCACGCTGTACTGCGTTCCTTCCTCGGAGTTGTTCGTGCCGAAGCCGAGCATCTTGCCGCCGGAAATCTGGGTGTCGCCGTTGCTGTCGACCATGCCGCCCATGCCGCCGTTCATGCGGCATTCGATGACCACGACTCCGCCGGTCATGTCGATATCGCCGTTGCTGTCCATGCCGTCGGTGTCGCCCGTACCCACGTAGAGGTAGTGGAACCCGCCGGTGACCTTGACCTTGCTGCCGTCGGAACCGCCGAATCCGCCTCCGCCGAATCCAGGACCGGCGCGGCCGCCGTTATTGCCGCCGGTGCTGCTCGATGCGTTGGCACCGGATGCGTTCCAGGCGTCGTTCGTGGTGACTACGCTCGTGACGCCGCCCTCGAAGTTCATGTAGGCCGCTTCCATGCCCTCGTAGGCCATGGTCACCTCGACGGTGCCGCCCTTGATGGTCAACGTCTGTTCGGCGTGGACGCCGTCGTCGTCGGACTTGACGGTCGCGAAACCACCGGTGACGGTGATCGAGCCGTCGCTGTGGATACCGTCGTCACGGCTGTTGATGTCTATCTTGCCCGCCTCGATGACGATGCTCGAGTCGGCCTTGAAACCCTTCATGCTGGAGTCGGGGCTGCAGGAATTGCCTTCCATGCCGAATCCCATGCCGCCGCCCGGACGTCCGCCCTGGCTGCCGGTGCTGTTGCCGAGGCATGTCTGGCCGCCGCCCGACGTAATCTTGATAGTCGGCTCGTCGGTGGTCTCGCCCTTGGTGATGAGCACGGTGTTGTTCGCGCTGATGCCGTCGAAGCCCGCCGTGATGGTGATGTTGCCGCCGGCAATTTTCACGTTGCCCTTGCCCTGCGCGAGTGCCGCGGCGTCGTCCTCGTCGCTCTTGATGCCGTCGCCCTTGGAGGCGTTCACGGTGATGGTGCCGCCGTTGACGGTGAGCGAGGCCTTGCCCTTGATGCCGCAGTTTGCCGCCGTGACGTTCAGCGTGCCGGTGCTCTTCTTGATCTTGAGGTCGTTGCTCGTGTGGATGCCGTTGTTGTAGTTCGCCTTGACGGTGAGGCTGCCGCTGCCCTTGACGCTCAGGTCGTCCTTCGCGTAGATTGCGGCCTTGGTCGTGTCGGCCTTGCCGTTGACCGTGTACGTCTTGGTACGCGTCGCGCCGTCTTCGACGGAGTTCGTGGTGCCCTTGACCAGGTGGAGTTCGGTCTTCTCGGCGTTCTGCACGTAGATGGGCGCGTCACTGCTCTTGAGCGAGACCCCGTTCAAAAAGAGGTCCACCTTGCCGGTGTCGGTCGCCGCGGTGTTCACGATGACCTGGAAGTCGGTCGCAGAACCCGTGAGGTAGTAGTTGCCGGAGCACTTGACGGTGACGACTCCGGCAGCCTTCTCGAGGCACCCGTTGTCGTTGGCGATGGTGACGTCGGTGCCGCTGAACGTGAGGGTCGTCTCGGTGCCGTCTAGGTTCACGTTGTCGTCTTCCTCGTTGTCGTCGGAACCGTCGCCGGGCTGTACTGTCGGGGTGGTCTGGGATGCAGAGCTTGCGGGGGAGGTGTCGGCGCTAGTCGCCGTCGCCGCGGAGCCGGGCTTTTGCGCGGGGTCGGCGGGCTGCGAGCCCGAACTGTTCGGGTTCGCGGCGGGCGTGTTTTCGCTGGACTGCGCGCCGGATTGCTCGCCGGCCGATGAATTGGGGGTGTTCTGCTTTGCGTCGGGGGAATCCATCGTTGCTCCGCTCGAAATCTCGATGGGGGCCTCGTCGCCCGGGAGTGCGGATTCTTGCGGGGACACGCTGGAAGAACTCTCGCCGCAAGCGACGATAAGTGTTGTAGCTATGCCAAAGGGGATTGTCTTGATTATACTCATGCTTAAACCAACCATCAAATTGTGCTCGTTTCCTTAGAAAATAAACAATTCCTCATATCGGCCCAATGGGCGTAATATTTTTTTTTACGCCCAATGTGAAGGATTTCACGGGTTTTTGGCTGTTTTTTGAGCGAGATGGGGGATTTCGTTACATTTTTTTGAAGAACCGGAGGGCCTTCTGGATGGCAGCCTGGGCTTTCGCCTTGCCGTAGGGGGCGCGGAAGAACCGCACGACGTCGAACCCGCTCTGCTTCATCACGTTGCGCTCGTGGCTGAACGTCTTGAACCCGTAAAAGCCGTGGTAGTTCCCGGTGCCGCTGTTGCCCACGCCGCCGAAGGGGACGGAGAGGTTCTCGATTTGCACGATGCAGTTGTTGACGCAGGTGGAACCGGCCGTGGTCCGCGCGATGACGGAACGGATCGCCTTGGAAGACTTGCCGAAGATGTACAGCGCGAGGGGCTTGGGGCTGTCCTGCACGAACCGGATGGCGTTTTCCAGCGTGTCGTAGGGGAGGATGGGCAGAATCGGGCCGAAAATCTCGCTGGACATCACCTTCATTTGCGGCGTCACGTCCTTGAGGACGGTGGGGGCCACGTAGCGTTCACCGACGCAGCTCTTGCCGCCGATGGCGATGGCCGCACCCTTCTCCACGGCGTCGTAGATGAAGTTCTGGAGCCTTTCCGCAGCCCTGGTGTCGATGATTCTCGGAAAGTCGGGACTGTTCTTGCGGTCTTCCTCGCTTTCGCCGTACATGGACTTGATGCTCGCGACGATTTCGTCGGCCAGCTGGTCGACCTTGTTGCGCGGGCAAAGCACGTAGTCGGGGGCGATGCAGGTCTGCCCCGCGTTGATAAGCTTGCCCCAGGCGATTTTGGGGGCGGCGTCCTTCAGGTTGGCGTCGTCGAGCACGATGGCCGGGGACTTTCCGCCCAGTTCGAGCGTGAGGCCGGCATGGACCTTCTGGCTCATCTCGCCTACGTGGGCGCCGACCTTGGGGCTGCCGGTAAAGAACATGTGGTCGAAGGGGAGTCTCAGCAGGACTTCCCCGACGGACGAGCCGGCACCTTCGACGATGGCGACTTCGTCTTTCTTGAAAATGGATTCGAAAAGCGATGCGAGGAACGCGCTCACGTTGGGCGTCTTGTTGCTCGGCTTCGCGACGATGACGTTCCCGGCGGCGATGGCCGAGACGATCGGGGATACGCAAAGCAGCAGGGGATAGTTCCACGGAGCCATGATGAGAACGCGCCCCTTGGGCTCGAATCTCAGGTAGCTGCGCGTCGTGGGCAAGATGGCCGTGCGCTTGGCCGGTCTGTCCTCCATCCATTTTTTGAGGTGCGCGATGGTATAGTCGATTTCTTCGATGGTGGGCAGGAATTCGGTAGTCCATGCCTCGAAACGGCTCTTGTGGAAATCCTTCCAGATGGCGTCGTAAAATTCGCCTTGGCGACTGACGAGGGCCTTGCGGAGCGTCTTGAGCTTGGCGATGCGTTCGCCTGCGGACGTGGCGGCGACGGGCCAGCGTTTTAGACCCTGGTCTTCGAAAAGGGTGTTGATCTGTCTTGAATCGATAAATCGCATGAGAGTTGGGTTGGAGGAGATATTCTTAAAGTAGCATTATTTTGGCGGTGCGAACTTATCGTTTGCTTCTTTTTTATGTACATTAGAAGTATGTCTTCTTTACTTGGTTATAAGGGAAAATTTCCCAAGATTGGCGAACGCGTCTTTATCGCCGAAGGGGCGAAGGTCATTGGCGACGTGGAAATCGGCGACGATTCCTCGGTGTTCTACAATGCGGTCCTCAGGGCCGACCTTGCCGAAATCCGTGTCGGCAAGCGTTCCAACATCCAGGACAATGTGACTGTCCACCTTTCGACGGATGTCGGTGTCCACATCGGCGACGACGTGATTGTCGGCCACAACGCCGTGCTGCACGCCTGCACGGTCGATGACAGCGTGCTCGTGGGCATGGGCGCCATCATCATGGACGGCGCGCATATCCAGCCCGACAGCATCGTCGGTGCCGGCGCGCTGGTGACGCAGGACAAGGAATTTCCGGCGCGCTCCCTGATTGTCGGCTCGCCGGCGCATGTCGTGCGCGAACTTTCGGAAACCGAAATCCGCAAGGCTCACGAGAACGCTCTGCATTATCTTGAAATCAAGGACGAACTGTTGAAGGGGCAGTGAAATTTCTTATTTTTGCAAAGAAGATATGTATAAGTTCTTTTTTCTCATCAATCCGATCAGCGGCGGCGGCCAAGGGAAGGTCATCTACAAGTTCCTTCCCGAAATCATGGAGTCCATGAACCACAAGGATTCCGAGTGGAAGGCCGAATTTACCGACAAGGACCGGATGGAAGAGCAGATGCGCGAAGCCCTCGCCAGCACGGAGACGTTGATTGCCGTTGGCGGGGACGGTACCGTTTCGGCGGTGCTTTCCACGATGCTTCTGAGCGATTCTGCGAACAAGGTGAAAATCGGACTGATCCCGCTGGGCACAGGCAACGACCTGGCACGCGTGCTGCACCTTTACAAGCCGTTTGTCGACCGCGGCCTGCTGTTCCTGGTACGCAGGCTGCTGCTTGCCCGCGCCCGGCCCTTTGACCTGTGGCAGGTGAACGGCAAGCTCGCCATGGCGAACTACTTTTCCGGCGGTATCGACGCCCGTATCGCGCACGACTTCAACCAGGACCGTGCGACCGGCGTCATCTCGTCGAATTCCGTTTTTTTGAACAAGCTGCACTATGTGCGCCGCTTTTTTGCCGACCGCTCGTACCACCTCAAAAAGACTACGCTCCAATACGTGAACGACAGGGGCGAGGCGGGGAAGGTCGACATTTCGGGTAACCGTACCGTCATCATCGGCAACATTCCGAGTTACGCGAGCGGTTCGAACCCGTTCCTCGATTCCGACATGGCGGACGGCCTGCTTGACCTGGTCATTGTTCCCAACATGTTCAACTTCCTTTCCTCGATAGCGATCGGGACCGTTCCCGTCATCGGCTATCTGTTCAAGAAGTTCTTCCTCAAGTCCATCAAGGTCCAGTCTATCCACATAGACCTCGACCCGCAGGAATTCCTGCAGCTCGACGGCGAGGATTTGAGCGGCAAGCTCGGGGACCATGTCGACATCAGGTATGCAAGCCAGGTGCAAATGCTGACGTTGGGGGGCTGATGCGCCCGGTAAGGCTGAGCGAAGTACTTTCTTTTATTGACCGACTAGAGGGAACGTGCCATGTACAGGATGCATCGGCCCGTTCGATTGATTTTGAACTGACCGGCTTTGCGCCGGTGGGAACGGCCTGCGGGGGCGATGTATCGTTCTGGACCGGGGATTCTTCCGTGGAGACAGGCCTTGCCGGGAATGCCGGCGGCGTGAGCGGCGCGAACCTCGATACCGTCCGGGCCGGCCTGCTGTTCGTTTCGCAGGCGGTTGCCTCCGGCGCGGGGGAGAAGTTCCCGAACGTGAAGTTCGCCTGCGCTGTCGAAAACCCCTACCACGCCATGGTCCAGTTCTTGAACCATTTTGCCACCGAAGAAGCCGTGTGCGAGGCTGTTGTTCCCGCGTCTGCCACGGTGCACCCGAGCGCAGTCGTCGAGGGACGCCTGGGCGAAAACGTTGTTGTCGGGCCGGGCTGCGTGGTGATGGCCGGTTCCGAGATCGGGGACGGCTGCGCGCTGGAAGCCAACGTGACTGTCTACTCGCACGTGAAAGTCGGGAAGGGCTGCGTTTTCCAGGCGGGCTCCGTTGTCGGCAGTCGCGGGTTCGGATTTTATGGGTACAGGGGCCGCAAGATGATGGTCCCGCACCTCGCTGGCGTCGTCATCGGCGACGGCTGCAGCTTCGGCGCAAACAGTGTCGTCGCGGCGGGATTCCTCTCGCCGACAGTCATCGGCGACAACTGCCACTTCGATTCCTTTGTCCAGGTCGCCCACAACTGCACGCTGGGCAACAACATCTTCATGGCGTCTCAGTCGGGCCTGGCCGGCTCCGTCGTGGTCGAGGACGATGTGGAACTTGCCGGCGGTGCGCAGTCCGCCGGGCACCTGACTATCGGTAAGGGGGCGAAGGTGGCGGCCAAGGCCGGCATCACCAAGAGCATCCCCGCGAACGCCGTCATGGCGGGATTCCCCGCCGAAGACATCACCGTATGGCGCCGCTCGATGGTGCGCCTGCGCCAGATGGGGAAGAAGTGATGGGCAAGGGAAACGGCAACAAGGACCGCCGGGTGCACTTTACGTCCCCCTCGCTCAGCTACCGCAGCACCACTGTCGAGGTGACGCTCCGCGACGCAAGCGTCACAAGCGCACCGTGCGTGAACTGGCACGTGGGCGGCCGCCCGTTCTACAGCACTTCCGCCCACAAGCTCTACGATGACCTGGCCCATTCCGTGGAGCGCACGACAATCTATTCGCTCGACGACGGCTTCGGCGCCCCGCTGCGCCTGCGTTCGCCCGAGCATCTCGCTCCCGTATTTTTGATGTGGCCTTACCGCATTTTTGACGTGAATTTGCTGGACGCCGACGAGCCCGAAGTCCCGATGATGGACGGGAGCGCGCTGCCGTTCTTCAGCCGGCTGCGCCGCGAGGCAGGCGTGCCGCAGGAGCTCTCTTTTTACGATGCCCCGGTGCGCGCGGAGTGGGAACTGTCCCGCCCCGGAGCGGCGGCGTACGGATGCGTCCGCATTACGCCCTCGGAGGCTTTCGAGGTGGATTATCGGCTGACGTCGGTCGATTCCGCCGTCTCGGTGGCGATCTATTCGGCCGAGGACCTGTTCGCCGAATTCATGGCGCGCACGTTCATTACCGAGAAAGATTACAGGGAGGCCCGCGCCGCGGGGCTCCTGGCCGGAGTCGACGAAACCAGCGGCCTCTTGCTGCCGGAAGGCTCCGCCAACAGGAACTTGTACCGCGTGGACGAGGAACCGGCAAGGCACAAGGTGCTCGACCTGCTCGGCGACATCGCGTTCGTCTGCCCCTCGCTCCCCAGGGTACGTATCGAAATTTTAAACGGAGGCCATGTGGCCCATCACCAAATAGTAAGGAGGTTGTTACCTTATGTCGCTCTTAGAAACCCTTCGCAAGTCGGATAAGCCCGGAATCCTTTACGACGCCGATGTCGTCCACGAACTTTTGCCGCAGAAGTTCCCCTTCGCCTTTGTTGACGAGATCGTCTCGCTCGAAGTCGGCAAGGAAGCCACCGAAGGTGCCGAGGCCGTGAACCCGAGCATCGTCGCGAACTTCCACCTGACCGGCGAGGAAGGCTTCTTGAAGGGCCACTTCCCCGGAAACCCGGTGATGCCCGGCGTCATCCAGATCGAGGCGATGGCCCAGGCGGCGACCGTCCTCACGATGATCGTGAAGGAAGCCGAAGTCGCGGGCAAGCGCCCCGCGTTCATGGGCGTCGAGGAATGCCGTTTCCGCGCTCCCGTCATCCCGAAGGCCGACCTTGTGCTCAAGGCCACGCTGACCTTCGCCCGTCGCGGCATCTACAAGTACAACGGTGAAATCTACCAGGGCGACACGCTCGTGAGCAAGGCCAGCTTCAGCGCGGCCATGGTGTAACGATGAACGTCCTTATCCTGGCTGCCGGTCTCGGGACGCGCCTGCGCCCCCTGACAAGCGACGTGCCCAAGCCGCTCGTGCGTGTGGTGGACGCCCCGATTCTCGATTTGCAGGTGCAGAAGGCGCGGGCGCTCGGGAATGTCGCCGTGCATGCCAATGCGCACTACCTGGCCGACCAGATCGTGGCCGAGGGGGCGCGCCTCGGTTTCGAGAAGGTGTGGGTCGAACCCGAGATCCTCGGTACGGCGGGGCCGCTCAGCCGCATATACCGCAGCGGCTACCGTGGCGGCCTCCTCGTGATGAACAGCGATGCCTATTGCCGGTTCGACCTGGCTCGGTTCGTCGCGAATGCGGAATCGTCGGGGGCGGACTTCGCCCTCCTCGGCGTCGATTTCCCGAAGGTGAACTCGATCCGCGTGGGCGCTGACGGCAGGCTTTCCGGCGTGCGGAACCGCTTCGGGAGCGACGCGGGGGAGGCGGTGACCTTCTCCGGGGTCTCGTGGTACAGCGACGCCGCCCTCGAAAGAATCGAGCCCGGCGAGTTCGACATCCTCAAGTTCTGGGAAAAGGAAGTCGCTGACGGCCGAGCTCCCTTCGTGGACATGAGCCAGAAAGACGCTCTCTGGATAGACATGGGAAGCCCGGAAGGCCTCAAGGCCGCCTGCGACGCCCGCCGCAAAGACCTGGGCGTGGACAGCTGGGTGGGCGACGGCCCTTCCACCGACCCGCGTTTTGTCCGTTCGGTGGTGGAATGCGCCGCGGATATCCCGGCCGGCGCGACACTGACCGATTCGGTCATTTTCGCCGGAGCGGAAGTCCTTCCCGGCGAGAACGTGGCCCGGGAAATCCGCGGCAGGGGGTTCTGCTGGAAGGTTTAGCCCCCGCATCTTGTGTTTCGTCACAGGAAATACCATTTTCAGCGCTTTTTTCAGAAAAAAACTGTTTTAGGCGCTCTTGAAAACATATATTGAACGTATGAATAAAGAAGAACTTGTCATATCCCCTAAGATCAACACATATCTTTATACTCACGGCTATGCCGACGGCTTCGAGGTCGAACCTATTGCCGGCGCCGGTTCCGGCCGCCGTTATTTCAGGATCAAGAATTCGGATCGCTCCTGCGTCTTGCAGGTTTCCCCTGCGGTGAATGACGATTTCAACCGTTTTGTCGAGTATTCCAAGACTTTCCTCGATTACAAGCTTCCCGTACCTCGCGTCTATTGCGTCGATACGTCGACCTGCCAGATTCTCCAGGAAGACCTGGGCAAGCGCAGCCTTTACGATTACGTGGCTCCCGAGAACCATTCCGGGAGCACCCGCATCCTCTACCCGGAAGTCATCGAAGCCCTTATCCGCTGGCAGAACGCCTCGCAGTCGCTGTTCAGCAGCCATACGAACATCTGGCTTTACCGTTTCGATTTCGCCTCGCTCAAGTGGGAGACGGATTACTTTACCCAGAACTACCTGAAGGACTACAAAGGCATCCAGGAAATCCCGGCGGCCGTCCAGAACTTCTATTCGCTCCTGGCCGTCTCCGTGGAAGCGCAGACCAAGGTGCTCATGCACCGCGATTTCCAGTCGCAGAACATCATGGTTCGCCCGAACTCCGAAATCGCGTTTGTCGATTTCCAGGGGGCACGCCGCGGCTCCATGTTCTACGACATCGCCTCGCTGCTCTGGGACCCCTACGTCTGCCTGCCGCTCGACATGATCAAGGACTTCTTCGAGTACTGGCACACCTACTATGCCGGCGCTAGGATCTACTCCAAGGAAGACGCCTGGATGTGCTTCATCCATGCCAGCCTCCAGCGCGTGATGCAGGCCCTGGGTGCCTACTGCTTCCTTTCGAGGCAGAAGAAGATCGAGAAGTTCGCGAAATACATTGAACCGGGCAAGAAGCAGCTCGTCGCGCTGTTCAACGAATTCAAGCTCATCGCCAATGCAACGGACAAGGAGCTCTTCCCGTTCATGGAAGAAGCCCTCGCGTAGGCCTCATGAAACCGATATCTTGCAAGTTTTATTCTGGATCCGTGGATTTCGGGCGTGCGCTGGGCCTCGCTTACGAAGCCCTTGTGAACGCTCCCCACGAATTCGATTCCATCGCCGCGTGGACCAAGCTTTCGGAACGCGTGTCGCAGGGAGTCTACATGGGTGACGGCCTTTTGTTGCCGCATACGCGCGTCCCGGGGCTGCCCGAGCCGCTGATGGCGTTTGTCGTCGCATCGGAAGGCTTTTCGGGAGTGACCATTCCCGGCAGGGAGACGGCGCAGTTCATGTGCCTGCTCCTTTCTCCGGCGGAATCCGCGACCGTGCATACCCAGGCCATCGCCGAGATGGCACGCCTCATTTTGAACAAGGAATGGAAGGCGAAGGCGCTTGCCTGCCGTGACGATGCGGAAATAGCCGCACTTTTCTAGAACTGGATTGAGCCGGACAAAGTCGCCCGGAAACCTTCGTAGTCGCCAAAGAAGCGCGTGTACGACGTTTTCAGCGTCGCCCAGTACCAAGGCGTGATGGCGAGCGCGCCGCCGAGTTCCTCGTAACGTATCGTGGAATCGTCGTTCATGAACTTCTTGTCGGTGCGGTCCTCGGGGCCGTGGATGTCGGCGATGTTCCCGCCGAATGCCGTGTCCTTGGCGATGGCGCCCGCGATGAGCGTCCCCTTGACAAATTTCCACTTGGCGCTGAGTTCTCCGTGGAATTCCTGGCTGTTGGGGCCGAGGTCGCTGCCCAGGCTCTGCGCGTAGTTTGCGTAGGTGTATCCGCCGCCCTTGTGGTGCGTGTAGACCCACGGCTCGATGCGCGTGTATTCCGTGAACCAGTCGAGCGTCACCGGGCCCAGGTGCAGGTCGTCGCGGGCGATGCCGACCGTCGCCGCCCACTTGTTGCCCCACCAGGAATCGTCGAACATGGACGTCGGCGACTTCATGTCGTCCCAGAGGAGTTCCGCGTACAGTTCCCAGTTACGGATGGTCTTTACGCTCAGGTCGAACGCGAGCGAGATGTTGTCCTTGTCGCCGAGGAGGTGTTCCTCGAAGACGTAGGGGACGAACGGGATGACGTAAGCCCATTCCATTTCGCGAGTGGCGTATTCGGCGTCGGCGTTCGGGTTGGTTCCCGGTTCTTCCGTGGTGGTCCCGTAGAGGGCCGTCTCCGAAAGGCCGAGCGTGATGTCGAAGGGCAGGTTCATCGCGAGGCGGTGGTTGTGGAAGTACTTGCCCGCGTTCTTCTTCTCGAACAGTTTGGCGGCGTGCTGCGTGTAGGTAATGGGCCCCAGCGTGAATTCGTAGCCGAAGTACGGCGTGGGTGCCGGGTCGTATATGCGGCTGCTGCTGTCTTGCCACGGACGGTAGAAGCTGTTTTCCCCGCGCATGATCACGTGGTGGCGGCGTGCGGGGCCCGCTTCCAGGTAATCAAATCCCGCAAGGAGGCCGAGCGGGGCGATGTCGTAACGCGCGTTGGCCGCGAAGAGGTCCCATGTGCGCTTGTTCTCGCTCTGCTTGTTGTAGGGGATGCCCTCGTTCGGGTTGTAGAAATGGTCCGCGATGTCCCTGTTCGTGTGGTCCGTGCTCACCTTGACGCGGGCCGCAAAATGGAAGGCGTCCGTAAACTTGCCGTCGAGGAATACGCGTACCGACGCCGAGTTGTCGTAGTGCGTCGGGGCTCCCGAAAGGTTCGTGATGGCGGCGGAATCGAGCAGTTGCGCGTGGAGGTTCACGAGCGCACCCCGCGTGGTGTCCGAGAGCGTGAACGCGGTCGAGTCGTCGAAGCCCTGGAACGCGCCGGCCTGCGTCGCGAGCGTCGCCATCGAGACCGAAAGCGCTAGGGTGGCGAAAGACGGGTGCGATTTGCGTTGTGGATTGCTCATAGGGCTTCCTTCAGCAAGGTCAGGTGGTTCTTGGCGTATTCCGCGAATTTTCTGTTGAACAGGGCGAAGGCGCACACGGGGACAAGCCGCATGAAGCTGCGGCAGACGCGGAAGGCCCTGGAGAGCTTGACTCCCTTCTGGCCCATGTGCTTGCCGAAAACGTATTCCTGCGACCTGTCGTGCTGGAGCGCCCGGCTCAGGCTGCTCTTGGCCGAACCGCCGCCCAGGTGGATGATGCTGCACTTGCTCTGGATGTAGAACTTGTAGCCGATGTCGATGGCGCGCTTCGCGAAATCCCAGTCCTCGTAGTACATGAAAATCTTCTCGTCGAAGCCGCCCAGCATGCCGAACAGGTTCGCGGGCATCATCCAGCATACGGCGCTCGCCCAGTACGTCTTGTAGAATGTCGTGTCGGGGCAGAGCTCGGGAACGCCTTCCAGGTGCTTGGCCGCACTGGATTCCAGCCTGAAAGCGTTCAAGAAAAACTGCAGCGGGTTGATCTTGGCGAAATAGTTGTGCTGCGGTGTGCCGTCGCTGTTGCGCACGGTGGGCACCACGATGGCGTCGCCGAACCGGGTCTGCGCCTCGGTCAGGGACCTGCGCAATTCCACGATGGCGGCCGGGTCGAGGCGGGTGTCGTTGTTCAAAAGGCACAGGGCGTCGAACTTGATGCCGTCGTCCTTGAGCCCCTGGACTGCCGCGTTGTTGGCGCGCCCGAAGCCGATGTTTTCCGGCAGGGGGTACACCCTCACGTGCGGGAACTTGCTGCGGATGTTCTCCACGGTGCCGTCGGTGCTCGCGTTGTCGGCCACGGCGACTACGAAGTCGTCCTGCGGGAGCGCGGCGAGGTCGGCGAGGCAGTTCTCCGTGATGGGCCAGCCGTTGTACGTGACCAGGACGATGGCGGTCTTCATGGACGCCTCCCGTTCCTGACGAGTTCCTCCAGATAGCCGAGGAGCTTCGTAGCCGTGTTCTCCCAGCTGAAGCGGTGCAGGAGTTCTTCAAGCCCGGATTCCTCCTGCAGAAGTTCCTGTTCGGCCGCTTCCCTGCGGTTCCAGAAATCCCTGATGGCGTTGGCGATGGACTGCGGGTCGCCCGCGTCGAAGTACGTGGCAAATTTCCCGGCGACCTCCTCCATAACGCTGCCCTTGGTCGTCAGCACGGGCATCCTGTGGGCGAGCGCCTCGATGACGGGCAGCCCGAAACCCTCGTAGAAGGAGGGGAAGACGAGCGCCGCGCAGGTGTCGTAAAGCTCGCGGAGTTCCTCCTCGCTGACAAAGCCCAGGTGCGTGATGTTTCCCGCGACGGGCGATTTTTCGAGAATGCCGAAGATGGTCTGGTTCTTCCAGCCCTTGGGGCCGGTGATAGAAAGCGGGATGTCGAGGCCGTCGGCATGCAAAATCTCGAGCGCGCGGACCAGCGCGGGCAGGTTCTTGCGCGGTTCCAGGCTGCCGACAAAGAGCAGGCGGCCCTGGCGCAGCTTGCGGCCGGTAGGCTGGACGAGCGTCGCGGCGGCACCGCAGTGCACCACGTGGATCTTTTCCTTGTCGATTTCAGGGAAAAAATGGAGTATTTCGTTCTTCGTGAACTCCGAATCCGAGAAAATGGCGTCGGCCACGTCTATCGACTTGTTTCCGAAAATCTTGTTGACCCAGAGGACGCTCTTGACCATCGTCTCGGGGTAGCGCTTGTACACGAGGTCGTGCACGGTCAGCACGCGGATGGTCTTGCCGGTATTGCCGACGGGGAGCGTCTGTTCCGGCCCCCAGAAAATGTCGAGGTCGTTCTCGCGGATGATTCCGGGAAGCGTGCTCTGCTGCCACAGGATGCCGGGGAGCTTGATTTCGCTCTTGCAGACCTTCACCTTGAAGTTCGGGGCGGTAGGCTCGAACGGCGTGTTGGACGGGGCGAACAGCAGGTACTCGTTGCGGTTGTCTATCCTTTGCAGGGCGTCGAGAATGCAGCGCAGGTAACGCCCGATTCCGGCGTTGTTGTAGCGGAGGCACTTTATGTCAATACCGATGCGCATCAGTCCTTACCGAAAATTTTTTGGGCGAGGGGGAGCCCCACGGCCGTGAAGAGGACGCGCTTGAACGTGGTTATGGCGTCCGCCTTGAGGAAAAGCAGGTTGCGGTTCGCGAACACCCAGGGCACCGCGGAGGGGATGAAGCTTTCCACCTGGCGGCGGAGCGTAATCTCGAGGAGCCTCTCGGCGAAGCGGGCCTCGCCGTGGGTGAGGTGCATGTCGTGCCTGTGGCAGAGGATTTCCTCGATCCATTTCTGCTGTGTCGAAAGCGTCTCGCTCATGGAAGGCTGGCGTGCGCCGCCGACGGCGTTGTTGCCGTGAATCCTGTACTGGGCGACCTTCTGCGGGATTGCCTTGATGCCGCCGTTCTTGTGGGCGTACATGGCGACCCAGCGGTCGTGAACCGTGACGTTTTCCGGAATGGGGAGCACCAGGGACAGGAGGCTTGCGCGGAACAGCGAAAGGCAGCCCGTGACGTTGTTGATTCCCGCTATCTGGCGGCGCATGCTGTTGCGCGTGTCGATGTTCGAGTGCGCGCGCCACGAGGGGGCTATCACTTCGCCCTTCCCGTCGATGACCTCGGCGTCGCCGTAGACGAGCGTTGCGTCCTCGATTTCCTTTTCGAGGATTTCGAGCTTTTCGGGGAGCCAGATGTCGTCCTGGTCGGCAAGCGCTATGAAGTCGTCGTTGCCCAGCCGGCGGCGGGCCTCCTCGAGACCTCTCGAGAATGCGGCGCGGTGGCCCTGGTTCTTGGGGGAGCGGACGATTTCCATCGGGAGCCGGTCCAGGTTCTGTTCCAGGATGCTCATGGTGGAGTCGGTGGAGCCGTCGTCCACGGCGATAATCATGTCTGCGGGTCGGGTTTGCGTCACCAGGGAATCGAGCATCTTCTGGAGATACTTCTTCCCGTTGTAGGTCGCAAGGACGATGCAGATTCTAGCCATGTTTTGAATATAGTTAATAATGCCCGCTTAAGTTGTGATTATAGACACCCGTTTTTGATTTATATTTGTATTTTGTTTTCCGTCAGGTAAAAGGATTGCTGCAGAGGCCGATGATGAACGCTCGAAAGAAGGTTTTGCTCGTTTGCGACAAGAACGAATGCACCAGTTTCGGTCGCCTTGCGCTGTCCATCATGCACGCCCTGGAGCCGGACTTCGACGTCGACACGCTCTGGCTCAAGACGCCCAAGTTCTTCGGGAAGAACTCCGCACACAACAACCTGGAAATCTGGGCCCCGTCCCTGCACGTGGGCTTCTTCACGTTCCGCCGCCCCTTCAAGAAGATCCTCAGGCGCGAAAGTCCCGACGTCGTCTTCTTCATCCGCCCGGAACTCGGCTTCCTCGTCCCTGTCGCGAAGTCGGCCTGCCCGTCGGCAAGGGCCGTCATGTTCGTCCACGACACGTTCGCCGAGACGCTCTACCCGGACAGCCTCAAGTTCAAGATCCTGAACCGCTTCTTTATCCGCGACACGGTGAAGTCGGACTACTACGTGTACAATTCCCGCTGGACGCGAACCGAGGCCGAGGCGCATTTCGGCACCGCCGGGACCAGGGGGAAGGTCATCGGCTGCCCCATCGATTCCCGCCTTTTCTGCCCGCCGGAACAGCCGGTGGACGAATCCGCCCGCGCCGCTTTCCGCAAGAAGTTCGGCCTGGCCGCCTACAAGGCCGCATGCCTTAACGTGAGCCTCGACGAGCCCCGCAAGAATATCGAGACGTATTTCGAGATGGCCCGCCTTTGCCCCGACGTGGCGTTCGTGCGCGTGGGGAAGTTCTCGGAACGCCTCGCGCAGATCATCAACCGCGACAAGCTTTCGAACGTGTTCCATTTCCCCGAGTTCAAGGCGCAGGAACTGCGCGACTTCTACCGCCACGCGAACCTGATGGTCTACCCGTCGCTCCTGGAAGGCTTCGGCATGCCGCCCATCGAGGCGCTGGCCTGCGGGACGCCCTCGGTTGCCGCCGCGACATCGGCCATGAAGGAGAACCTGGACGGAGTCGTTCCGCTGGTGGATCCGCCGACGGATGCCGCCGCGTACGTGAAAATCCTCGAGCGCGTGCTTGCGGGCGAAAACGTCGTCGACGATGCCCGGAAGGCCGAACTGCTGGAATACTGCTCGAACGCGGCCTTCGCGCGCCGCACGGGCGATGCGATTCTCGAATCCCTCGAATCTTAGGAACTGGCGCAAATTTTGCCGTTAATTTAGACGAAAAAGCCGCATGGAACGGCCTATTCCTTGATGTCCGCCAGCATCTCGGGAGTCATCTTGCTGAGCGAGATGGCCGCCTCCCTCTTGGCGTTCAGCGCCTTGAGCCCCTTGAAAAGGGCGGGCCATGCACCAGGGTGGCGCAGCGCGAACTTGCCGGCGGCGGCGATGCCGAGACCCTTGTACAAGGTCCTGACGCAGCCGGCGTTGTATTCCTTCGGGTCGAGCGCTTCGCCTGCCGCGGCCCCCTCGATGACGAGGTAGGGGACGCTCAGCATCCTTCCGCCCGCGTGGAGCATACGGAGCGCGTAGTCCGTGAGCTGGAAGCGAGCCGGGAGAGTCGTGTCGACGCGGCCGGTGCGCTGGACGATGCGGCGGCTGAATGCCGCGACGTCAGGATGCGGGCCCGCGACAAAGCGGATGGGCGAATTTTCGGAAATTTGTACAAAATCGCCGTTTTTGGCGATAATCGAGCCGCCGTGGAACTTCCCGGCCGCTTTGATTCGCGGGGCTAACGCGTCCGCCATGGGGAAGGACGCGTTGCATTCAGCCAGGCTGTTCAGGAATTCGCGCGTGACCTCTACGCGGTCCGTGGCGATGACGATCCATTCCGCCTCGCTGTTCTCCAGCCCCTTGTTTATGTTGTCCACAAAGAACCAGCCGAGCGCGGGGTCGGTTAAGGGAGGGGTAAACTGTTGTGTGTCCTGTGCGGGATCCGCCTTGAACCTGTCGCTCACGACGATGACGTCGAACTGGCGGAGCATGCCGGAATCCCTAGAAGCCGAGCCGCAGCCCTATGCGGTGTTCCATGCCCAGCCCTTCGGCCAGGTACGAGAACGCGTAGTCGAGCGCGAAAAGGTCGGATGCGTAACCGAGGCCGAGGCTGAACAGCCTTGCCGTGTTGGCTTCGTCGGGCCTGCTGTTGGACGCGGCGAGTTCCTTGACGTCGCGGACGAGGTCGAGCCAGCTGCGAGTCCAGCCGCCGCGGACGGTAAAGCTCGAGCCCAGCGCGTATTCGGCACCGAGGTTGAGGATGGGCGGCGTGAAGCGCGGGAATTCCGTGGCCGTGTGGACCGTGAGTCGGCGGATGCTCTTGGGCTTGAAGAACGCGGAAGCCGTGAACGTCTGGCTCATCGCGTAGAAGTCGTCCTGCCCGTCGTCCGTGTAGTCGCGCAGCATGGAACCGAAATCCCTGCCCGCAAGAGCGAGGCCGAGGCTGTTGCTGCTGTTCTGCCAGGCAAGGCCCCAGTCGAACGCGGCACCGATGGCTGTTCTGTCGGTATTGCGTTCCCCGGCGAGCTTCTCGGCGACCACCTTCAGGCCTGCACCGAACTGGATGTGCTTCATCGGGAAGGCGAACCCCGCCGTGAACAGGTGCCCGAAGGGATTGTATTTTTCGCTGGTGTACTCGCCGTTCTCGTCGACGCCCTGGATCTCGCCGACGTCGTACCAGTTGTACGAAATCTGGATGGCGTAGTCCTTGTACTTTGTCGTGTAGAACAGGGAGCCCTGGTTTTCGGCGAAGTCGCCCGTCTGCCAGTGCGCTTCCACAATGTGGTTCTTGCCTTCCTGCACGCGGAGTGCGGCCAGGTTCAGCTGCGAGATGGTGGGGTCGGTGCTGGGCAGAGCGGCGGCCGAATGCTCGAGCGCGGCGTTGCGCGGGCTGTCGAACGTGCTTACGAAAGAGAACGCTTCTTCGCCGGAATTGTCTTGCGAAAAATAGGCATGGCACAAGGCCGGCGCGGCCGACACGAGCGCGGCACAAAACGAAACTCTTTTCAACAGGTCCATGCACTAAATCTAGAAAATTCCCCTAATCCGGAAGGGGCCAAATTGCATTTTTTTGCCTTCTGCCTTTACAAATTTTGCGTTTTTTTGTATATTTGGTTCGCTCGGGCTATTAGCTCAGTTGGTAGAGCAACGCCCTTTTAAGGCGTGGGTCGAAGGTTCGAGCCCTTCATAGCTCAG